>JBDGUD010000019.1:0-38805 GCA_042216165.1 Halanaeroarchaeum sp. | reverse complement strand
ACGTCGAGGACTTCGCCATGGACCTCCACGTCTTCGAGCAGAGCCTCCGGGGGACGGCGGACGACCCGGCGACCTACCGGTCGGTCGTCGAGTCGGCATATCGGAACGCCGGCGACGACGCGGTCGTCGATCGGCTCCGCGACATCGAGGGGCGCGGTCGCTACCAGTAGGGGGCGAACGGGCGGCGGGCCACTCCGGACGACGGGTGCCGCACGACCGCGAACCGTCGTCCGGCTGCGTTCAGGTCACGCGCCCCGGTTGCCCGGTGCTCGCCTATAAACCCTCGCGGACGGGGAGCGATACCGCTCCGCTGGAGGAATGACGGGGGCGAACGACCGCCCCCTGGCGGGCCCCTCCGCGGACGTTCGGGTCTTGCCATCCGGCGTTCCCGACCGGAACCTGACAGTCCCACCGAACGACCCAAACGACTTTGCCTGCAGCGAGCGTATCGTCTCGCATGTCCGACAGACCCACCTCCGGGGAACTCTTCGGGATCCCCTACAACTTCGACCGGCCCAGCCTGAAGCGCCTCCTCGAGGCCTACTGGAAGCCGGGAGAGAGCATGCTCGTGGAGAAGCCCTTCGGGATCGGCTACACGCTGAACCTCGCGAACTGGCGATCCTGGCTCGTCGTCGCCGTCGCGGGCGTCCTCCTCTGGTCCGAGCGCCGGGGCGAACGCGAGGAGGGGGATCGCGAGGAGGCGGTCGAGGTCGTGGTCGACGACTGAGGAACCGAACCGGTTTTTCGTTCGGCACGAGCACTGCGCCCATGGTCAAATTCGCGACGACCAACGAGGGGAAGGTCGCCGAGGCTCGCGAGCACCTCCGCGACGTCGCCGACGTCGAGCAGTTCGACTACGACTACGTCGAGATCCAGAGCGAAGACCTGGGCGCCATCGCGGCCCGCGGCGCCGAGGAGGCCTTCGAGGCCCAGGACGGCGACGAGCCGGTCTTCGTCGACGACACCGGCCTATACGTTCGGGCGCTGGGCGGGTTTCCGGGCCCGTACGCCGCCTACGTCGAGCACACGCTGGGCGTCGAACGCGTCTGGCAGGTCGCGAGCGACCTCGACGACCGGCGGGCGTCCTTCCGCTGCGTCGTCGCCTACGCCGACGCGGACGGCGTCGAGACCTTCGAGGGCGCGGTCCACGGGACGCTCGTCGCCCCCCGGGGCGATGGCGGATTCGGCTACGACCCGATCTTCGAGTACGCCGGCACGACCTTCGCAGAACTCTCGACGGCGGAGAAGAACGCGTTCTCACACCGAGCGCGGGCGCTCTCCAAACTGGCCGACTGGCTGGCCGAGGCCTAGCAGTCGTTGGGATACCGTCTCGATATTCAATCTGACTTCTGAACCGATAGCAGCGCATCGTTGAGGGGGCGTGCGAACTCATCTCTTCGATCATCTCTCCGTTCGAGCGGGTTTTCTGGTGGCCATTGCGTGGGACGCGCATCGGTCAGGGATCGAATCCCGCGTCTGCCTCTGTCATTGGTGCGCGTCAGCGTGTGGCAAGACTCACGTACGCAGACGGCGGTGTAATCGACGACGGTGTTACCGACGACGGTGTTATCGACGGCGGTGTTATCGACGGCGGTGTTATCGACGACAGTGTTATCGACGGCGGTGTTATGGACGACGCGCCGACCTGAACGCCCTCGGCGGGCTCGGCCGTTCGATCCACCGGGAACCGGGGTGCGTGGTCGGTCGAACCGAGCCTGGCCGTTCACTGATCTGAACGGTGCCGGCCATCGCCTTCCGCTCGGTGGCGCGGTATGGGCGCTCGCTGGTGTCTCACTCGGACCACGACCCCGGGGCGGTTCACACGAGCGTCGACCCGGAGGAGATCGATACCGGGGACGTGCCTGATCTATCAGAAGTGTTAGAGATTGCGAGCCACGTATTCTGGTGAGAAAAACGCGGTGGAATCGCCCGGCAACCATTCACGGTGCAGTCCAATTGGAGAGATCGGATAGCCAACAACTGCTACTCCCGGGCGTCCCGGTCCGGACCGGGATACTCCCCGCCCTCGACGGCCCGGTAGAGCGAGGCGGGGTCGAAGACGCTCGCGAAGGCCGCGGGCGTGCGCACGCTCGCCTGGACCCGGGACGAGAGTGCGACGTTCTGCCCGGCGCTGGTGAGCGACTCGTCGAGCGAGAGGACGTGCGCGGCGCTCCCGTGGAGGGCGGCCGCGAGCGCCGGATGATCCCCGCGAGGATGCTCGACGACGGTCGCGTCCGCCGCGACGCGTTCGCGCCAGTCGGCGGCGAGCGACGCGTCGGCCAGGGCCGCGACGATCGCTTCGCCGTCATCGAGCAGGGGGTCGCTCGTCACGATGGTCATCCACGAGTGACTCCGGAGGAGGTCCATCGCGTCACGGGACGCACCGCCCACCAGCAGGTCGGCGGCCAGCACGTCCGCGTCCGGCACCACGCTCGCCGGATCCGGGGTCACGCGTCATCGCCCTCCCGCCGCTCGAGCAGCGTTCGTCGCACGTCCGCGAGGTCCACGTCGGCGGTCGCCGCCCGCTCGAAGAGGTCTCTCCAGGTGGTCATCGGACGCTACGCATCAGCGAATGGACCTCGGAGCGATACTCGTCGGGCCTGAGCCCCAGGTCCACGTCGACGGTCACGGAGATGGCGCTCGTGAGCGTCTCGGTGACCGTCGTCGAGACGTTCTCGGCCGGGTAGGCGCCACCGGCCACCAGGACCGATCCCCCGTGGGCCCAGACCGCCAGCGACCCCTCGACGGCGAGCGGGCTCACCGGCACCGTGATCGACGCGCCCTCGGCGACCTGGAACGCGATGTCGGAGACCGGGAACTCGGCGGCGTAGGTCGTCGCACGGGCCGTCTCGCCGGTCTCGACCTGGAATGTCCCGGTGTCGGTGCGTTCGACCGACTGGAGGCCCGCCGCGCGCATGCGCTCGACGAAGCGGTCGCGGGCCGCCGACTCCGTCCGGTCGAGGACGGCGTCCCGGACGAGCGGGACGTCCGCCAGGTCGGGGTCGAACTGGATCCGCGTGGCTGCGAACAGGGCGATGCGGCCGTCGACGCGACCCAGGGTCCGTTCGGCGATCGTCCGCCGGAGCGCCACGTCCGAGTAGGTCAACGAGTGTGCCTTCGCGGTCACGGTCACCGGTCCGTACTGCTCCTCGAAGACGGTCCGCTGGGACTCCGACTGCAGTTCCCAGCCACCCCGCTCCAGGCGGTCCCGGGGAACGGTCGGTGGGGCGACCGCGCCGATCGCCCCGGCGCAGCCGGCGAGCGCTCCGAGGGTCCCCACACCTGCCGCCGCGAGAAACTCCCGTCGCTCCATGCCTGACCGATGGGCCGGACGAGTTATGTCTGTTGCGTCGGGTGACAACGGTCCCTCGGCAGGGTCACGCCGACTCGATCCCCCTCCGGGGGTGCCGTCGTGTAGGCGTCGATGGTCGTCCCGTCGAGGCGTACCGTGACGCGGTAGGTGGCGTCCTCCCTGACCGTCCGGACGACGACCGCTCGATGGCCGGCGTCCTCGCCGTCCAGTCGGACGTGCTCGGGGCGGATTGCCACGTCGTCGGCGTCCGGCCAGTCGCCGACCGCGTCCGCGGGCACGACGTTGGCCCCGGTGAACCGCGCGACGAAGTCGTCCGCCGGCCGCTCGAACACCGCGGTCGGCGTGCCGACCTGGTGGATCGTCCCGTCGCGGACCACCGCGATGCGGTCGCCGAGCGCCCTGGCCGTCGTCCGGTCGTGGGTCACGTAAAGCGCCGTCTCGTCGGCGAGGACGTCGGCGAGGTCGGCACGCAGGGACTCCCGCGTCGGGGCGTCGAGGGCGGAGAGGGGTTCGTCGAGCAGGAAGGCGCGTGGCCGGATCGCCAGGGCCCTGGCCAGGGCGATCCGCTGCTTTTCCCCACCGGAGAGCGTCGGCGGCGAGCGGTCCGCGAGGTGGCCGACGCCCAGCCCCTCGAGGAGGTCGTCCGGATCGTCGGCGTCGTCGTGATAGCGCGTCCCGAATGCCACGTTCTCGCGGACCGTCAGGTGCGGAAAGAGCGCGTAGTCCTGGAAGACGAGTCCCAGGTCCCGGTCCTCGGGGGGTGCGTCGGTGACGTCCTCCCCGTCGAGCAGGACCCGCCCCCCGTGGTCGTGGAATCCGGCGATGGTCTCGAGAACGAGCGTCTTCCCGCTCCCGCTTGGCCCCAGGAGGGCCAGCGTTTCGCCCGTTTCGACCTCGATCGCGGCGTCCACGTCGAAGACCGTCGTGCCGTCGCTGAACCGCGCCGTGATCTCGGCCTCGAGGCTCATGCGATCCCCCCGTGACTGCTCGTGGCGTCGTAGGCGATCCACCGGACCGCGAGGAATATCGCGGTACACAGCGTCAACAGGAGAACGGCGACCGCCCCGCTCTCGGCGAGGCCGTTACTGAGGAACGTGTTGTAGATGTACACGGGCGCGTGCTGGGTGGTCTTCGTGTTGCCGGTGATCGGGAAGAAGACCTCCACGTTGTACGCGACCATCGCGACGGCACCGAACTCGGAGACCGACCGGGCCCAGGCGAGGAGGCCCCCGGTCAACGTCCCGCGGGCGGCGAGGGGCAGGTGGACCCGGAGGAACGTCGATACCTGTGAGGCCCCGAGCGATCGGGCGGCCTGTTCGACGCGACCGTCGACGGCCTCGAAGCCCTCGCGGGCCGCGTTGACGGCGAAGGGCGCGCTCACGAAGGCCATCGCCAGCACCATTCCCGTCATCGATCCGTACACCGACAGCGACGGAAAGGTCGCGCCCTCCCCGAAGGCGAAGAGAACGGCCAGACCGGCCACGCTGTGGGGTACGACGAGCGGCAGATCCACGAGACTCTCGACGAACTGCTGGCCGGCGAACCCCCGCGATAGCAGGTACGCGACCGGAACGCCGAGGACGGTCACCGCCAGCGCCGAGAGCAGCGGACCGTACACCGAGAGGTACAGCGCCCGCTGGACCTCCCTGGACGCGGCCTTCTCGGCGACGAGCGACGGGTCCTGGCGGGCCACGATCATGAGGATCGGGAGCCCGAGGGCGAGCAAGAGCAGGGTGCCGAACACCGCCAGCAACGTCTCGAAGGCGCCTCTCCCCGTTCCGTAGGCGAGCACCGCGCTACTGACGAGGGCGAAGACGGCGTACGCCGTCGGGACGTCGGCGACGATGGCGGCCGCGAAGGCCACGACCTGGATGGTCAGCACGGCCAGCACGACCGTCCACCGTCGCAACCGGGTCGGAATCGCGGACACGCGTTAGAGTTCGAGCGGCCCCAGGGACTCTTTTGCGGTCACGACGTCCGCGAGCCGGTCGGGCACCGCGTCCTCGCCGTAGGCGGGGACGACCGGCGTCTCGACCGGCTGGAACCCGTTGTCCGAGAGGATCCGTTTGCCGTCGCCCGCGATCATGTACTCGATCCACCGGGCCCCGTTCTCGGGGTTCTCGCCCGTGTTCGGGACCGTCATGCCGTACGCGATGGGCGCGCCCGTGTAGGTGCTCCCGCCGGCCTCGACCGTGACCGTGCCGTAGTGTTCGGCGTACTTCGCGGTCGCCTTCGAGAGGTCGACTTCCGGCTGGAGGTCGACGGACTCGATGTCGTGGCTGACCCCCGCCGACTGGTACTCCCAGGCGTAGTCGAGTTTGCCGGACTGCAACTGGCTGATGAGCGCCGACTCGGTCCCCGAGGGCACGGTGTTGTTGTCGATCATCGTCCGTGCGTGGGACTCCGAGTAGAGCGTCTCGCCGTCGAAGGGCACCGCGCCCAGCTTCATGGCCATGATCGATCGGTAGCCGTTGGGGTCGACGGCGGGATCGCTGTGGGCGACCGTCACGTCGTCCCTGGCGATGACGTCGTACCACGTGTCCGGGCCGAACTCGTCCGCGTACTTCGAGTCCTCGGTGTAGCCGATGCTCATCGCGTTGGTCGCGAAGATGGTGTACCACTTCCCGTACTCCGGGACGACCATGTCCCGGATGAGACGGTAGTCGGAGACGCCGAGGACGTCCGCCGCGCGATGGGGGTCGGTCGTGATCTTCTTCGTCGAGGCGACCGACCCCTTCGCCTCCCGGGAGACGTCGATGCCCGTCGCCTCCTCGAATCGCGGTTCGGCGTCCGAGAACGGCGTGGCCAGGCTCCCCGCGTGGAAGATGGTGGCCGACCCGGCGCCGGATCCCCCTCCGCCGCCACCCAGACAGCCAGCCGTCGCCGCGATGGTACCCGCACCGATCGTCTCCAAGAACCGTCGCCTGGACCGTTGTGTCGCCATAGACATAACGTCGTTGCGTCGGCGCAGACATAACGGTTTTGCCCGCCCGGCCCGGACGGTCGGTCATGGACGCCGCCTTCGAGGCGCAACTCCGGGCCGGCGAGGTCACCTTCGAGGCGGCGGACGCCGAACTGCTCGAGGCCATCGACGAGGAGGCCTCGCTCAACGCGGCCGCGGACAGCCTGGGTCGCTCCTACTCCCGGGCCCAGAAGCGGTTGAATGCGCTCGAGGACGCCTTCGGACCCCTCGTCGAACGCCACCGGGGCGGCCGAGGGGGCGGCGGCACCACCCTCACGGAACAGGGCCACGCCCTCCTCGCGGCCTTCGAACGTCTCGCGACCGGTTACGCGTCCGTCGCGGAGACGGAGGAGACGGTGCTCCGGGGGACCGTCGCGTCGCGAGACGGGGAACTCGCCGTCGTGGAGACCGACGCGGGCCCGCTCCGGGCCATCGCGCCGAGGGGCGCGAGCGAGGTCCAGGTGAGCATCCGCTCGGACGCGGTAACGCTCAACGAGCCGGCAGACGCCCCGCCGGCCGGCGGAACCAGCGCTCGCAACCGGTTCGACGGGACGGTGGCGGCCGTCGAGGAGGGCGAAGCCATCTGCCGGGTCGCCGTCGACGTCGGTGCGGCCGACCCCCTCCTGACGCTCGTCACCCGGGAGAGCCTGGAGCGCCTGGACCTCGCACCGGGCCGCGACGTCGTGGTCACGTTCAAGGCGACGGCCACCAGGTGCACGCCGATCTCGTGACGTTAGTGACGGGATACTGATTGTTGTCGGTTTCGCCCTGTGCCGGTCGGGGAACGGAGAATTTCCACTCTCGAGGGGTGACGTTCGACGATTGGTATGCGACAGTGTGGCACAATCAGCGTCTGTATACCTATATATTACTCATAGCATACACTTTATTGGTGGCGGAAATGGTCCCACTCGATGGCTCGCACCAACGGCCAGCACACCTCGGTCACGCGTCGGAACCTCCTGCTCGCGTCGGGAGCATCGGGCATCGCCGCGCTCGCCGGGTGTACCGGCAGCACTGGATCGAACCCGGACGGAACGATCGACGGCGACGGGAACGGCGGCACGGACTCGCAATCCCGGGAGCCGACCGTGCAGAACGCGGTGACGTCCCCGTTAAAGGCGGGGGGCTCCTCGACGGTCTACCCGATCACGAGCAAGGCGTCCTCCATCTGGAACTACAACCCGCCCGCGACGGACACGGAGTATTGGCCCTTCGCCGAGTACGGCATCTCCACCGACATGGCGATGGCGAACTTCTGGGCCGGAAAGTACGGTTTCGAGCCGGGCCAAAACGGTAACCCGCCGTTCCGTGTGGCCGTGGGCCTCAGTCACTCCGGCGTCGGACTCACGAAACTCCAGCAGGGACAGCTCGACATCGGCGACGCGAGCGCCCCGGTCGAGGCCGAACTCGAGAACGTCGACTACGACAAGTTCGTCGACCACGTCGTCGGGGTCGACGCTCAGCCCATCGTCGTCAGCGAGGAGATCTACAAAGCCGGCGTCACCCAGATCAAGGCAGAGACCGTCCGGGCGATCTATCGGGGTGAGATCGACAACTGGCAGGACGTCCCCGGCTATGACGGTCCCTCGCGGTCCATCCAGGCCATCGGGCGCGCCGTCGGCTCCGGCACCGACACCGCATTCCGCGCCAACATGCTCGGTGATCCCGACGCCCAGATGCCCGGCGTCGACGTCCGCAAGGGCGAGAACCAACAGGTCGCGAAGGCCATCGCCGCCGCCGACAACGCCGTCGCCTACATGGCACTCGCCTTCGTCTCGGACGACGTCCCGGCGGTCGCACTGAACTTCGACGGGACCGTCTACGAGCCGGGGAAGAACCTCGCCGACAAGGGGTACCCGCTCGCCCGCGACCTCCACGCCTACACCTACGAGGGCACCTCGAAGAAGGAGGCCTCGTTCCTCAGAATGTTGATCCACGACTTCGGGCAAGGCGAGTTCGTCGGGCCGGCCGGGTACGCCCAGCTATCCGACTCGCGTCAAGAGGAGGAGCTGGCCAAACTGCCCGGGCCGAGTACCTGACCCCCCCAACCCGCTCGTATCGAGCGACCGATTCGGATTAGCCGTTCGAGCGACTGACCACGAACTCTCCGAGTCGCGCGGCCGAGCGGCCCGGACCACCGGCGAGCCGGTGGTCGTGTGCCGGCCCTATATAGAGATTTCAGGGTCGGTCACCCGACTGTCGGGGTAACCGCAGCCAGCCACGTTGGAACGGGCGATAATGCGGGAGGCCGACCGCTCGCCGCGGCGGATGCACGGCCCGCCGTGTCTATATATCTCTATAGAGCAGTCATAGTATATTCTTTATTCTCCCACGTCGTTCGTCTCGCCAATGGCACGAGACGCAGGGTCAGCGCACTCGTCGATCACGCGACGGCAACTGCTATTGACGTCCGGCGCAGCGACCGTTGGGGCACTCGCGGGTTGCACTGGAAACGGCGGTGGCGGCGGAGGATCCGACGTCGCCCCGCTCAGGGCCGGCGGCTCCTCGACGGTCTACCCGATCACGAACCAGGCGTCCAAGGTATGGAAACTCAATCCACCGGCCGGCGACGAACAGTACTGGCCGGCGTCCGACTACGGCATCGACACCGAGAAACGGCTCGCCGACTACTGGGCCGGACTGTACGGTTTCGAGGCGACCGGCACCGATGCGGCGCCCTTCGAGGTGACCGTCGGTCTGAGCCACTCCGGCACCGGGCTCACGAAACTTCAGCAGGGACAGCTCGACATCGGCGACGCGAGCGCCCCGGTCGAGGCCGAACTCGAGAACGTCGACTACGACAAGTTCGTCGACCACGTCGTCGGGGTCGACGCTCAGCCCATCGTCGTCAGCGAGGAGATCTACAAAGCCGGCGTCACCCAGATCAAGGCAGAGACCGTCCGGGCGATCTATCGGGGTGAGATCGACAACTGGCAGGACGTCCCCGGCTATGACGGTCCCTCGCGGTCCATCCAGGCCATCGGGCGCGCCGTCGGCTCCGGCACCGACACCGCATTCCGCGCCAACATGCTCGGTGATCCCGACGCCCAGATGCCCGGCGTCGACGTCCGCAAGGGCGAGAACCAACAGGTCGCGAAGGCCATCGCCGCCGCCGACAACGCCGTCGCCTACATGGCACTCGCCTTCGTCTCGGACGACGTCCCGGCGGTCGCACTGAACTTCGACGGGACCGTCTACGAGCCGGGGAAGAACCTCGCCGACAAGGGGTACCCGCTCGCCCGCGACCTCCACGCCTACACCTACGAGGGCACCTCGAAGAAGGAGGCCTCGTTCCTCCGGATGATCATCCACGAGTACGGCCAGGACGAGTTCGTGAAACCGGCCGGGTACGCCGTTCTCTCGGAGCGTCGTCGAGCCGAGCAACTGGACAAGCTCCCCGATCCGACGAACTGACGCATCGAGGCCGACGAACGTCCGCATCGACATTCCTAAGCCACCGGAGGCGCCACTCCCACCCAATGCCATCACGTTTCGACGTACCGGCGCTCGATCGCCTCGCGGACGACCTGGGCCGCGACGGGCAGATCGCGGCGGTCGTCGGCGCGCTCGCGCTGGTGGCGTCGTTCGTCTCCTTCCTCGTCGTCCCCGACCTGATGGCCTATCCGGTCCTCGTCTTCCTCCTCGTCACCGCCTACGGGTGGTACGCCTACCAGGCCGAGACGGCGAAGGCGTTGACGTTTCTCACGACCATCTCCACGGTCGTCATTCTGGGGCTGATCACGGCCTACCTGTTCGTCAAGTCCGTGCCGGTCGCGAACGCGATGGGCGTCGACCTGCTCACCGACACGGTCTGGCACACGAGCGAGAGCCAGTACGGTCTGCTCACGATGATGTGGGGCACCTTCGTCACGACCATCATCGCGACCCTGATCGCAGGACCGCTCGGGGTGGCGGGGGCCGTCTTCATCGCCGAGATCGCCCCGCCCGCGGTCCGCGAGACGACGAAGCCGGCCATCGAACTGCTCGCCGGCATCCCCTCCATCGTCTACGGGTTCATCGGCTACATCGTCATCAACAGTTACATGATGGACGTCTTCCAGTTGCCCACGCTCGGGAGCCTGTTCGTCGTCGGGACGGTCATCGGCGTCATGGCTCTGCCGACGGTCGTCTCGGTGGCCGAGGACGCGCTCACCGCAGTCCCCGACCCGATGCGCGACGGCGCAATCGCGCTGGGGACGACCGACTGGCAGACGACCACGAGCGTCACGCTGCCGTCGGCCATGTCGGGCGTGTCGGCGGCCATCCTCCTCGGCGTCGGGCGCGCCCTCGGCGAGACCATGGCCGCGACGGTCATCCTCGGGAACGTGACGAGACTCCCCGACCCGCTCTACGACGTCTTCGGGAACACCATCACGCTGACCTCGCTCATCGCCAGCCAGTACGGTGTCGCTGCGGGCCGGCCGATGCAACTCAGCGCTCTGTTCGCGGCCGGCGTCGTCCTGTTCGTCACCGTCCTGTTCCTCAGCGTCGGGTCCCAGATCATCGAACGACGGATGCAGCGGTCGCTCGGAGGGACAAAATGAGCCGGGGCGAGGCCGGAGGGACAGAATGAGCCGGGACGAGGCCGGAGGGAGCGAAGACCCCATCGTGACGGAGACCGATTTCGTCGACCGGCTGGCGGCCGTCCCCTACGTCGTCGGCCTCCTCTCGTTCGCGCTCGGCTGGGCGATCGTCTTCCGGTGGATCGACGTGACGATGCCACTCGCGGGCCTCCCGCTCGCGGACTGGCTCGCCGGCCTCCACCTGCTCGCCGGCGTCGTGCTCGTCGCCGTCGGATCGCTGTCGGCGATGGGGTACACCGACACCACTCCCGCGGACGGGGCGGGGGCCGGCCCCGCGTTCGCGTTCGGGGGGCTGGCCTTCGTCCTCGCGGGCCTGACCGCCTCACAGACGCTGGGCATGGGGAACGTCGCCTGGGTGCTCGCCGCCTTCGTCGCCGCGGTCGTCGTCTCGACGGCGGTCCAGGCCCTTCCCGAGGACCTGGGGATCACCCTCCCGGTCGGTCTCCTCGAGGTGGGCATCGCGCTGGTCGTGCTCGGCCGCGTCGTCGGTCCGCAGTGGCGGTGGCACCCGGCGGGGTTCTCTGCGACCTTCGTCGGACCGATCGCCATCGCCGTGTTCGGACTGGTCGGCGGCCTGCTGTCCGCCTGGGCTGGCGGGGCCGCCTACCGGGAGTTCGGCTCCCGGGGCCGGGAACTCGCAGCGCACACGCTCATCACGCTCAACGTCGTGGCCCTGCTCGGCATCCTGGCGTTGCTCATCGTCTTCGTCGTCCAGCAGGGCCTCGAACCGGCGCTCGAGGGGGCGTCGCTCTGGCCGCCCCAGGTGCCGTTCGTGACCAACGGATACGGCCTCCGCTACGACGTGAACGGCATCTACCCGGCCATCGTCGGCACCGTGTGGCTGGTGGTCGGGGCCGTCGCCTTCTCGCTACCGCTCGGCGTCGGCGCCGCCGTGTTCCTCACGGAGTACGCCGAGCAGGGCCGACTGACTGCCCTCGTCGAGGTGGCGACCAACGGCCTGTGGAGCACCCCGAGCATCGTCTACGGCCTGTTCGGGTACGCGTTCCTCGTGCCACGACTGGGCAACACCAGTTCGATCCTCGCCGGCCAGCTCGTCCTCGGGTTCATGCTCCTGCCGCTCGTGCTCATCACGAGTCGGGAGGCGCTCCAGAACGTCCCGGACGAGTACCGCGACGCCTCGGCGGCACTCGGGGTCAGCCAGTGGGAGACCATCAAGGGCGTCGTCCTGCCGGCGGCGCTGCCGGGTGTCCTGACCGGTGTCATCCTCGGCGTGGGCCGGATCGCCGGCGAGACCGCGCCCATCCTCCTCGTCCTGACGAGCGAACCGTTCCTCGGCGAGGGGCCCCACGTCCTCAGTTCCTTCCAGTTCCAGGCCACGCCCCCCTTCATCGTGAACGAGGCACTGCTCTCCCCCGCCACGGCGTTGCCCTACCAGCTGTTCGCCGTCATCACGGCCGGGGTCGGGGCACCCGAGTCCTTCGGCTGGGCGACCGCACTCGTCCTCTTGCTGGTCGTCCTCTCGCTGTACGCCGTGGGCATCTTCACGCGGATCTACTTCCGGAGGCGACTGAACCAATGAGCGAGTCACCGACGGCCGACGCGGACGCATCGACCCGGCAGACGACCAGCGGCGAGACCGAGGAGGTCCTGCGAGACGAGTGGACCGAATACGAGTTCGAGGGCGACCCGAAGCTCTCGATCGAGAACCTCGACGTCTACTACGGGGACGAGCAGGCCATCGACGACGTCTCCCTCGACATCCCGGAGCAGAGCGTCACCGCGCTGATCGGCCCGTCTGGCTGTGGCAAGTCGACCTTCCTCCGCTCGTTGAACCGGATGAACGACCGAATCCGCTCGGCCCGCGTCGAGGGCGTCGTGGAGTTCGACGGGGAGGACATCTACCAGCCGGGCGTGAATCTCGTCGAGTTGCGAAAGCGCATCGGGATGGTCTTCCAGCGGCCAAATCCGTTCCCGAAGTCGATCCGCGACAACGTCTCCTACGGCCCGCGCAAACACGGCGACATCGACCGGGGACTCCTCGACTCGCTGCTCGGCCGGACGGACGAGGCCGAGGAGGAACTCGTGGAGCGATCGCTCCGGAACGCCGCCCTCTGGGACGAGGTCAGCGATCGACTCGACGACAACGCGCTGGGGCTCTCGGGCGGCCAACAGCAGCGTCTCTGCATCGCGCGCTGTCTCGCCGTCGACCCCGAGGTCATCCTCATGGACGAGCCGGCGAGCGCGCTGGACCCCATCGCCACGGCCAAGATCGAGGACCTGATCGAGGACCTCGCCGAGCAGTACACGGTGGTCGTCGTCACCCACAACATGCAACAGGCGGCCCGCATCTCCGATCAGACGGCGGTCTTCCTCACCGGCGGCGAACTGGTCGAGTACGGGGAGACCGATCGAATCTTCGAGAATCCCCAGAGCCAGCGCGTCGAGGACTACATCAGCGGGAAGTTCGGCTGATCGCCTCGGGCGGACGCCAGTCGCGGAGTCACTCCCGACCTGGGGGCCGACGGGGACGCGGAGAGCCGCCACGGACCCGGGCTGCCCGAATGTGAAACGTCAAGACGGACCGACCACTAGGGTGCACTATACCGACGGTATCGGCAATCCCTGACCCATGGACGACGTCTCGATCGGCTTCGAAACGCGCGCGGACCCGCCCGGCGTGGCGATCATGGACCCCATCGAGGGGCGCCGGCTTCGCGTCCGTGCCGACGTCGAGGGCGTCGAATCGACGCCGACGGAGACGCTGCGCTTCCCGGTCGACGAGGCGATCCAGTTCGAGGCGACGACCGTCGCGTTCGAGCACCTCCATCACGTCGTCGTCTGGTCGGCCGCCCAGGGCCCGATCGAGACGATCGAACCCGACAGTCGGTCCGCGTTCGATGCGGGGGGCTACCACCTCGAGATCAGCGCGCCGATCAAGCTCTACCTCGCCGTCGACGGGCCGTTCGCGGTCGAGGCCGACCCCCACGACCTGGCGATCACCTTCCCGTCCCCGACGACGGTGACCCTCGGGGCGCGCTCCTATCACGAGGCGCCAGCCGCGACGATCACGATCGGTGACGACCCGGAGGACGCGATGGCGGCCATCTCGACGTTCTCCTCCAGTCTGAAGACGACGTCGCCGGAGGTGACCTTTCCGACGCTCAGGGGGCACCCGCCACTGATCGAGACGGGCGGGGAACGCTCGATTCCGTCCGACCTCGAACCGGTGCGGACGGGGATCGGGATCGAGGTGCCGCCGAACCGGCGGTACGTCTATCCGGTCGCGCCCCTCGCGTACTTCCTGGGCGCCACCGTCGAACCGGGCGAGAAGCCGCGCCTGGTCACCGAGGAGGGCTTCGAGTACAGGTTCGACGGCGACCGGTGGGTCGAGGACGAGGTCGCACGCGTCCTCCAGCACGTGTTCCTCCTCGACGCGGTCGTTCGTGGCGAGGGATTCTACGCCCAGCGCGTCACCGAACGCCGAGCGGTCGACGAACTGCTCGACCGGGACCTCGAGACGCTCTACGACCGCCCGATGCACGAACGGGTGGCCACGTACCTCCAGGTGGACCCGGCGGCGACGGCCGCGTTGGGACCCCGATGGGCCATGACCGCCTACGTCCCGCCGACGGTCGACGGCGCGGAGATCCTCCCGCACGTCGTCAACGAACTCGCCGTGGTGCGGAATCCGCGCGGGACCCGCATCGAGGCCACGCGGGACCGCCGGTCCCTCGACGTCCCGGGGGAGCGAGCGCGAGCCTACCTCACGGGTACGGATCGGCGACGGCTCCTCGTCGAACCGCACCGCTTCGACGACTCGATCGAACACGTCTGGTTCGGCGACCACGTTCCCCTCGGCGCGACCAAGGGATTCCTCGCGGCCTTCGAGCGCCGACTGGGCCGGTCGGGCGACCCGGACGGCGTCGCGGTCGCGGTGGTCGCGAACGGCGACCGGGTCGGCGACGGAGAGCGCCTCCAGTCCGCGTACCGCGTCCGCGACGACCTGGGGTTCACGATGGACGCCTTCGTCGACGCGACCACGCAGGAGCTCCGGTCCGTCCTCGCGTCCGAGTACGACTTCCTCCACTTCGTCGGCGAGACCGAACCGGGCGGTCTCGCGGCGAGCGACGGCACGCTCTCGCTCGCCGACCTCGAGACGGTGAACGTGAGCGCGTTTCTCCTCGACGCGGACCACTCGTTCGACGAGGCCGAGTGGCTGGCGCGCAACGAGGCGCTGGGCGGGATCGGAACGGTCGGGACCGTCGACGAAGACGCCGCCATCGACGTCGGCCGGTGGATCGGGACGCTGCTCTCGATGGGGTTCTCGTTGCGGTCCGCCGTCGACGTCCTCCGGGACGTGCGATCCCTGGGCGAGCAGTACGTCGTCGTCGGAAACGGGAACGTGGACGTCGCACAGTCGACCTCGTCCATGCCGGCCTGCGTCGACGTCTGTCGCGACGAACCCCTCGAGATCGCGTTCAACGGCTACCCCAGCGGCGTCTTCCGCGTGGGCTCGACCGGGTCCCCGCACTTCGAGAACGCCGAGCCGTTCGTCGCGCCTGGCAACGGTGGTCAGCGCTTCGAAACGAACGTCGGGGAGTTCCTCGAGCGGATCGACGGGTCGCTTTGTATCGTCCGCGCGGACGGGAACCTGTTCGTCGACCCCGCCGAGGCCGTCGGGCACCTCGCCGACGCCGACGGTGCCATAGATACATAAGGAGGGACGTTTCATACCTATCAACGGACGACCGTCGGGGACCGGAGGACACCGGCGCGACCCCGAGCCGGGGCCGAGAGAGCAATGTCATCTGTGACACTCACCTTCGAGGCGAAAGACGACGAGCCGGGATTGCTCGTCGAGGACCCGATCGAGGGGCGGACTGTCGCGTTCGATACGCCTGCGACCGTCGATCCAGAGCCGCTGGACGGGGACGGTTTCCTGTTTCCGACCGACGCCGCCTGTTCGATCGAGACCGCGGGACTCCACCTCGACACGATGGTCTCGGTCTACGTCCGCACGCCGTCCGGCGAGATGGTCGACCGGATCCGGTCACACCAGCACCGCGAACTGCCCCGGGGAACCTACCACCTCGAGTTCAGCGGGACGGTCAAGATATACCTGCGAGTGGACGGCGCGATAACCTACGACGCCGGTGCGGACAGACTCGACATCTCCTTCGACGGGACCCGCCGGGTCGACGTCGGTGCCCGTTCGTACCACGAGACTCCGGCCGCCACCATCACGACGACGACCGATCCCTCGGACGTCATGACGGCGCTGTCAACGCTCTCCTCGTCGCTGAAGACGACCCGGCCCGAGATGTCGTACCCGACGCTCCGGGGACACCCACCCCTGCTGTCCATCGGCGAGGAACTCTCCATTCCGGACGGGATCGAGCCGACCCGGACCGGGATCACCATCGAAGTTCCGCCGGAGTTGCGGATGATCTACCCGGTGGCGTCGCTCGCGTATTATCTCGGCGCAGACGTCAGGGAGGGCGAACCGCCGCGGATCGTCACGGACGACGGGTTCACCTTCCCGCTCGTGACCGAACGGTGGTTCGAGGACGAGGTGGCTCGGGTCCTGAAGCAGGTGTTGTTGCTCGACTCGGTGGTCAGGACGGAGGGGTTCTACGCCGACGACCTGTACGAGCGCCGCCTCGTGGAGCCCCTCCTCGAGAGTGACCTGGGCGACCTCTACGACCTTCCACTCCGCCGTCGGCTCGAGGAATACCTGCAGGTCGACTTCGGCGACGTCCGGTCTGCGGTGCCCCGATGGGTGATGACCGCCTACGTCCCGCCGACCGGCGACGGGGCCGAGGTCCTCCCCTACCTGGTCAACGAGCTGGCGATCATCCGCAACCCACGGGGCACGAGGATCGACGCCGCCGAGGCGCGCTCCGACCTCGGGGTGCCCAACGGAACCGCTCACACCTTCCTGAACGACGGGAACCGGGTGCGCCTGCTGGTCCGACCGGAGCTCTTCGACGAATCCGTCGAACACGTCTGGTTCGGCGACCACGTCCCAATCGGCGCGACGAAGGGGGTGAAGGCGGCGTTCGAACAGAAGGTGAACCGCAAGCCCGGGGGGTCCGGACTCAACGTCGCCGTCGTGAGCAACGACCCCGGCCTGGTCCAGGAGCCGGACGTCCTGGAGGAGGCGTACCGCGGCAGGACCGATCTCGACTACGACATCGACACCTACGTCGGGGCGACGACTGCCGAGTTGCGCTCGATCCTGGAGTCCGATTACGACTTCTTCCACTACATCGGCGAGACGTCGCCAACCGGCATCCACGGCACGGACGGGACGATCGACGTGCGAAAGGTCGACGACATCGCCGTCGAGGCCTTCTTCGTCGACGCCAACCACTCCTTCGAAGAGGCCCTGGGACTCGTGGCCAACGGTGCAGTGGGGGGCATCGGGACCGTGGGAACGGTCAGCCGGGAGGACGCGATCGAGATCGGCCGGGCCATCGCCCGCCTCCTCAACGTCGGGTTCTCCATCCGTGGGGCCCTGGACCTCGTGCGCGAACAGATCGACATCGGCGAACAGTACGTCATCGTCGGCGACGGGAGCGTCGACATCGCCCAGCCGGACTCGACGATCCCCATCGTGGTCGACATCGAGGATCGCGGCGAGGACGCCTACGGGGTCGCCATCGACGCCTATCCGGCGGGCGTCTTCCGCGTCGGCTCGCGGTTCACTCCCCACCTCCAGGGCGTCGAGCTGGACTTCCTGAGCCCCGGCATGATGGGAACCCGGTACACGCTGTCCGAGTCGAGTCTCAAAGAACACCTCGGCATGTACTACGCGCCGCTGCGGATCAACGGGTCGCTGTACTGGAACAACACGCTACGCTCGAACAGTATCCCGCCGAAGTAACACGACGTATCCGCGAAACGCGTCTCTCAGGGGCCGGCGTCGGCCGAGACCATCGCCGCTGCGCTGCCGGCCTGGCTGAGGACCAGCATGACCATGAACAGCGCACCCAGCATCCGCGGGTGGTCCTTGAGGAAGTCGGCGGTCGATGCGGCGGCAGGGTCGGTGGTACTCGATGACATCGCATTTGATAGGACAGGACACACCATATTCAATTTATCTTATATATTCATATAATTTAGTGATGTAATTATCGGAATAAAGTCCCGGGGACCGCTCAACCACCCGTCAGGTTCGCCCACAGGACCCAGCACCATAATTGTTCAGGTGATTTACACGGCGTGGAAATCCGCCGGGACGACACGCAATGCACGGCCCAGAGGTCCGTCGCGACGAGACGGCCGCCACGATCGAGTCGACGGCCGACGGACCGGCATAGCGCTCAAGTCCGTCGGGCCGATAGACACCACCATGCCCCAGATCGACGTATCGGAGGACACGATCGACCGTCTCGACAATCTGCGAGTCGACGACGAGTCCTACGACGAGGTCGTCACCGAACTCATCAACATCTACGAGGCCGAGGAACTGACCCTGTCCCACGCCGGTGACAGGGTCGAGTGACCTGACCGATTGGCCGGGGGCGACCGACCCACCCTCCCCCCGGCCAGCAACGCCATGACCCAGACCGCGTGGATCGTCCGACTGCGAATCGCCGTCGTCTACGGCGGTCTGGGCCTCCTCGCGACCCTCCTCGGGTCACTCGGGATCGTCGCAGCGACCCGGCCCCTCCAGCCCGTCGTCTACCGGTGGTCCTATCTCGCCCTCGGTCCGAGCGAGGCAACGGAGCTCGCCGTCCTCACGCACCTCCTCGGATCCGGGCTGGTGGCCCTGACGGGCGCCGCGGTGGTGGCGGACGGCCTCGAGCGCCGCGGCATCGACGGGAGGCTATCCGCCGTCCTGGCCGGCGTCGTGGGGCTCTCCGTGCTGGCGCTCGTCGGCCTGGCCCGACTCGGCGTCACCTCGCCGGTCGTCGCCTTCGGCCTCGCGGCCCTCGTGGGCGCCGGCGTCCCGGTGATGCTCTGGCGGGATTCCGGGCGACGGTCCGGCGCCATCGCGGCGTTCGTCGGCGGACTCCCGGTGCTCGCCGTCCTCCTGATTGTCGCCGGATTCGGGCTCGGCTGGGGGTGGGGGTACGTCGTGGTCGCCGAGGAGGTCCCGGCCGGGACGGCGACCGACGATGACCGGATCGGGTCGTTCGCGGAAGCCCCGGCGGTCGCAGTAGACCTCTTCGACGGCGACAATTGCGAGATCGGCGCTGACGGATTCCAGCGGTGTCGCCTGCTCCTCCGGGGCTACGACGCCGAAATCGCTGCCACGAGATTCCTGGCGGACCAGGGGGTTCGCTGTCCCTACGTGAACGGACCGGCCCCCGACGATCGGACCACGGCGCTCGTCCGTCACGGCGAGACGCTGTATCGGGTCGGATGCGTCTCGCACGGCGATTGAACGACGGATTGACGCACGGCGATTGAACGACGGATTGCGACGCCAAAAGGGAATGTGCGTCTTCCCATTTCCAATTATTATTCAAACTGGTACATTACCACTATTACAAATTATCGAATATGTCTGCGCGCGTATCGTTAGACGTACTAATCGAGCGCTCTTCGTCCATTGTAAAGCCTCTATTGCCAGTATTCTCCCATCCAGTGATTTGGAACCGGTGTCTTCCGAGGTCCGACCGATGGACAGGGAGTATTCACGCTCTACTTCCCGATATTCAGATTTATACTGGCCTTTGATTCGATCCATATGCAGACGAATACTGTAGAAAGACGTTTATCTATCAGAATAATATAATTCAAAATTTTCCGGGTTGTCAGGCTTCGTTCACCGGATCGAGATCGCGATCAGTCCCGGAACCCCCTCGCGACGGCAGACCGTAGTTCTTCGGTCGACTGTCTCGGGTTCGTGACCAGTCGGCGCTCCTGGATCACAGTTGCCTCCACGATGTCGTCCACCTCCCCCTCGTCCAGGCCCAGGTCTGCGAGCGAGGAGGGGAGACCGATGCTGTCCCTGACACGGACGAGTTCTTCGACGAACGCGTCGGCGTCGGTTCCCACGCCGAGGTGGCGGGCCATGGCAGCGTACTCCCCGCGTCTGACCGGGCGATTGTACGCCAGACCGATCTCGAGTGACGCAGCGAGGCACTCGCCATGCGGGCGGTCCCGCATCCCGCCGACCGCCGAGGCCAGCGCGTGAATCGCCCCGAGCCCGGCGTTGGAGAAGGCGAGACCGGCCAGGTGAGCTCCCAGGCTGAGATCCCGGCGAGCCGAGCGATCGTCGCCGTCGTGGACCGCTCGTTCGAGTGACCCGTGCACGAGGTCCAGGGCGCGACGCGACAGGGGCCGTGAGACCGGATTCGCGCCCTGGTACGTGATCGGACGCTCGTCCACCCAGCGGTACTCCCTGGCCGCGAACGACTCGACGGCGTGAATCAGGGCGTCGAACCCCGACCGGGCCGTCACGGCGCTCGGGAGGTCCTCGGTGAGGGTGGGATCGACGAGGGCGAACGCCGGGCGGAGGGACTCGTCACTGATGCCTCGCTTGACGCCGTCGTACTTGACCACGGCGGTCTGCGTGGACTGGGAGCCGGTGCCGCTCGTGGTTGGCACCGCGACGATCGGGAGCGGCGTCTCGGTGACCGTACCGGTCCCGATGTACTCCTCCAGCGGTCCGTCGGCCGCAAGCAGGAGGGCGGCGATCTTGCCGGCGTCCAGACTCGATCCGCCGCCAATCGCAATGACGCCGTCCACGGGCCCGTCCGGCAGGTCCTCGAAGTCCCCCGTGCTGGGTTCGCGTGTCGCGTAATACCGGTCGACCGCGTCGACGTCTGCGGTGACCGTCTCGAGAATCCCGGCCTCCTCGATGCCCCGGTCGGTGACCACGAGCGGATTCGAGATGCCCACGCGAGTGAGCGTCTCCGGCAGTTCGCTCGCGACGCCATCGCCGAACCGAAACGGGGGTGCGGTGAACGAAATTGGTGACGGACCTACGTCGTCCATGTGAGAACTGTCGAATCGACTGGGGCATAAGCATGCTGTTCGCTATCGGTTCACGAGATCGGCGCGGAGAACCGAGCGTTGGGGACGGACGAACGTCCTCCGGACGCGTCACCGTTCCGCAGTCGGCGGCAGAGGGGGGATAGATTTATGGGCGTTCTCGGGTGATCTACGGGGAACCCGGTACGCATTGCGGACACCGGTGCGGCCGGCGCGAACGGCGGCACGACCGGCGACGGCAGATCCGTCTCCGGCGTGCCACGTCGTCGGCGGGTACACCAAGACAATGTCAACGGACACATCGACCGGGGCCCTCGATGGCCTCACCGTAATCGAGGCGGGATCGATGATATCTGGCTCCACAGTCGGACGATTCCTCGGCGAGTTCGGAGCCCGGGTCATCAAAGTAGAACACCCAGAGACCGGGGATCACCTCCGCCACTTCGGCCCCCAGAAGGACGGGACCGGCCTCTGGTGGAAGTACCTCGGACGCAACCGCGAGTCGATAACGCTGGACATGAGCGCGGACGAGGGACGCGTCGTCTTCGAGGACCTCGTCTCCGAGGCCGACGTGGTCGTCGAGAACTTCCGTCCGGGCACACTCGAACGGTGGGGGCTCGGCTACGATCGTCTCTCCGGGATCAATCCCGGCATCGTGTTGCTCCGCATCTCGGGATTCGGCCAGGACGGTCCGTACGCCGAACGGCCGGGGTTCGGTACGCTCGCGGAGGCGATGAGCGGGTTCGCGTACCTGAACGGCTTTCCGGACAGGGAGCCGCTCCTCCCCCCGACCGGCCTTGCCGACCAGATCGCCGGACTGTTCTCGACCTTCGCTATCATGTTCGCGCTCTACCACCGGGACGTAAACGGGGGGAGCGGCCAGGTCATCGACACGAGCCTCATCGAGCCGCTACTCAGCGTCATCGGTCCACAGCCGCTCCAGTACGACCAGCTCGACCTGATCGAGGAGCGCGGGGGCAACCAGTCACAGTCCTCGGCCCCGCGGAACGTCTACGAGACCGGCGACGGCCGCTACGTCGCGATTTCCGCGAGCGCCCAGCCGGTCGCCATGCGGGTCTTCGACGCCATCGACCGCCCCGATCTCAAAGAGGATCCGCGATTCGAGGACAACGAGAGCCGGGTCGAACACAACGACGAACTCGACGCCATCATCCAGGACTGGATGGCGGAGCGCACACGCGAGGAGATCCTCGACACCTTCGAACAGCACGACGCCACGATCGCCCCCATCTACAACATCGAGGACATCGTCGAGGACGAGCACTACCGGGCCAGGGACGCGATCGTGACCGTGGACGACGAGGACCTCGGATCGGCCTCGATCCAGAACACGTTTCCCCGGTTGCGTGAGACGCCGGGCGAAATCGACCACCTCGGTCCCTCGCTCGGTGAACACAACGACGCCGTCTACGGCGACCTCCTCGGATACGAAGAGGAGACGCTCGACGAACTGGCGTCGGAGGGGGTGATCTGAGTGACGCTCGACGTTCCCGAGGACGTCACCGTCGTCGAGATGTTGCCGCGGGACGGGTTCCAGCGCCTCGACGACTTCGTCCCCACGGAGGAGAAGATCGAGATGATCGACGATCTCTCGCGAACCGGGGTCGACGAGATCGAGATCACGTCGTTCACACACCCGAAGGCCGTCCCGGCCCTCCGCGACGCAGACGAGGTCGCCGCCGGAATCGATCGCCACGAGGACGTCACCTACCGGGCGCTGGTTCCGAACACCGTGGGAATGGAGCGGGCCATCGACGCCGACCTCGACAAGGTGAACGCACTGGTGACGGTTAGCGAGACGTACAGCGAGAAGAACCAGAACATGTCCACGGAGGAGTCGCTCGCCGAAATAGAGGAGATCGTCGACCTCGCGACGGGGACCGACATGGTGGTCGAGGCCGGCGTCGCGACGAGTTTCTACTGTCCGTACGAGGGCCGGATCGAGAAGCGTCGGACCCTGGACGTTGTCGAGCGGGTCGTCGACGCCGGTGTCGACGAGGTAACGTTGGCGACGACGATGGGGCTCGCCAATCCGGTCCAGGTGGACGAGATGTTCGGAGAGATCCGCTCACGGTGGCCCGACCTCGACGTCGGCGTCCACCTCCACGACACGAACGGGATGAGTCTCGCGAACACGCTCACGGCGATGCAGCGAGGTGTGGACCGCTTCGATACGTCGGTCGCCGGTCTCGGGGGAGGAGTCATCCTCCCCGACGACCTGGCCGGCGTCGGGAACACGCCGACCGAGGATCTGGTTCACATGCTCGTGGCGTCGGGCATCGAGACGGGCGTCGACTTCGAACGGCTGGAGAAGATCGCCCGATCGGTGAGCGAGCGTCTCGGACTCGGGGCGACGAGCCACGTCCTCATGGGTGGGACCGTCGACGCGGTTCTGGAGACGGTCGCCCGGGAGAACCGTCGATGACGGGGAAGACGATGGCCGAGAAGATCCTGGGACGGGCAGTGGGCGGGAATGTCTCCGCTGGCGAATACGTCGAGGCGGAGGTCGATCTGATGATGACTCACGACGTGACCGGACCGATGACCTTCGAGGTGTTCCGGCGCGTGACGGGCGACGATCCAACCCTCGCAGCCCCCGAGAACACGGTCATCACGCTCGATCACCACGCGCCCGCCGACGGGGTCGAGGCGGCCAACAATCACAACGCCGTCCGGGAGTTCGCGGAGGAGTACGGCGCCGTCCAGTACGAGGTCGGCGACGGCATCTGCCACCAGGTCCTCGTCGAGGACGGGTTCGTCGAGCCGGGCGACCTCGCCATCGGTGCAGATTCCCATTCGACGACCTTCGGGGCACTCGGCGCCCTCGGGACCGGGGTCGGGTCGACGGGGCTCGGGACCGCCTTTGCGACCGGCGAACTCTGGTTCCGCGTTCCGGAATCGAAGCGCTTCGAGGTCGTTGGCGACCTGCCCGAGGGGGTGTACGCAAAGGACCTCGTTCTGCGGTTCATCGGCGACGTCGGGTTCGACGGTGCGACCTACCAGTCGGTCGAGTACGGGGGATCGGCAATCGCGTCGTTGCCAGTCCACGAGCGGCTCGTCCTCTCGAACATGGCCATCGAGATGGGCGGGAAGGCGGGAATCGTCGAACCCGACGAGACGACCGCGGCGTTCCTCGCCGCGACGACCGGACGGGGCACGGAATCGTTCGACACCGACCTCGCCCCCGATCAGGGCGCGGACTACGACGCCATCCACACCTATCGAGCGGAGGACGTGGAGCCACAGGTCGCGAAACCGGCGAATCCAGCGAACGCGGTGCCGGTCGACGAGGTCGCAGGCACCGACATCGACCAGCTCTTCGTGGGGACGTGCACGAACGGCCGATACGAGGACGTCCGCGTCGTTGCGGACGTGCTCGAGGGCGAGCAAGTCGCCCCGGACACGCGGATGATCGTCGTGCCGGCCTCCCGATCGGTCTACGAACGGATGCTGAAGAACGGAGAACTCGAAACGCTGGTCGACGCCGGCGCGAACGTCCAGACCGCGGGGTGTGGTGTCTGCTTCGGAACCCACGACGGCGTCCTGGGCGATGGGGACGTCGGACTCGCAACGGCGAATCGCAACTTCCCGGGTCGCGAGGGGTCGATGGAGAGCGACGTCTATCTCGCGAGTCCCGCGACGGTCGGAGCAACGGCGCTCTACGGGGAAATCACCGACCCGCGGACGGTCGCTCTCGACCGATACGACGACGTGGCCGTCGCCGAAACGGAGGGGGTCACGTGACGAACCCGAGCGAGCCCGGCCGCGCCTGGACCTTCGGCGACGACGTCGACACCGACCAGATCATTCCGTCCCGCTTTCTCGTCTCGAGCGATCCAGAGAGGCTGGGCGAACACGCGTTCGAGGATCACCGCCCGGGGTTCAGCGAGGAGGTCCGAGAGGGCGACTTCGTCGTCGCCGGATCGAACTTCGGGAGTGGGTCGTCCCGCGAACAGGCCCCGGTCTCGCTCGTCGGAGCGGGCGTCGCAGGCGTCGTCGCCGAGTCCTTCGCGCGAATCTTCTACCGGAACGCGATCAACATCGGTCTGCCGGCACTCATCTGCCCCGAGGCGGACCGGATCGACGAAGGGGATTCGATCCACCTCGACCTCGAGTCGGGCAGGATCGTCGATCACACCCGGTCGGAGACGTTCGAGGCGGAGCCGCTGCCGGACTTCCTCCGGGATATCGTCGAGAGCGGTGGCCTGGAGGCCTACACCCGCCGGAAACTGGACGACGGCGACTGAACCGATCGGGAAGGTATTCCAAAGTTTTATGCTAACATGACGCATTCGTTCGATCGTATGACCGAGGAAGCGGAGCTTTCCAGACACCAGCAGAAGAACGTGGAAGATTACCTGGGCAGGGCGAGCCAGGCGATGTACGGCATCGCGGGGATCATCTTCATCGCCGGTCTCTACTACGACCTCGCCCACACTGGCGAGATGGTCATCCGTGCATTCGCGATCGCGGACGAACCCAACGCGAATAGCGGGCTCTTCATTCTCGCGTTCATCGTCGGAATCGTCGGATTCGTGCTATCCCGCACCGAGGCGTTCATCAGCAGCCGTCGCATCGAAGAGGTAGAGAAGTCCCAAGAGTGGGAACTGGACGTCTGAAACCACCCGACTTCGTTGGTGTCGCGTTCGTTTCGTTCGACCGAGAGTATAAGGGCGTGTGTTCCGTGCACTCGGGTAATGTTAACAGCGAGCGGACCGCTCCTGTCAGTCGACGTCGGCGAGCGCGAGGCGACGACCACGAGCGTGGACGACCTCCTCGAAGAGTACCTGGGTGGGCGCGCCCTCGGTACCAAACTCGCCCACGACCGCATCCCGTTCGACGCCGACCCCCTGGGTCCGGAGAACAGGGTCGTGTTCACGACCGGCCCGTTGCAACTGTCCCAGATGAGTTTCACCGGGCGGATGTCACTCACGGGGCTCTCGCCGCTCACCGACGGGTTGTTCACCTCGAATGCAGGCGGGTATCTCTCCCGGAACTTCGCCGGCACGGGAAACGCCGTCGTCGAGGTGACGGGCCAGAGTGACGTCCTGCTGGGCATCCACGTGACCGACGACGGCGTCGAATTCGAGGAGGTGCAGGACCTCGAGGGAGCCACGGTGTCGAGGGTCTCCGAGTACGTCAGCGACCGGCGGGACCTGAACAGCGAGAACCTGGCCACCATCGGGCCGGCGGGCGAAAACGAGGTTCGCTTCGCCAGCGTCATGACCTTCGATAGTCGGGCGTTCGGTCGTGGCGGATTCGGGGCCGTTCTCGGGGCGAAGAACGTGAAGTTCCTGAGTTTCGACGGCGAGTCCGCCCCGTCCATCGACTCGAACGAGAAGCACACCCAGGTCCACCGCACCGCGGCGACCGCGGACGACCCGATGAAGGAGATGGGGACCAACGCCGCGACCGAGTTCAAGAGCGATCACTTCTCGCTTCCGACGCGGTACTTCTCCGAGACGTCCTTCGAGCACGCGGCGGCCATCGGAAACGAGGGGGTCGCCGAGAAGAAGTACAAGAAGGGGGCGTGTTCGATGTGTGCGTTCGCCTGCAAACTTCCGACGAGGGACGACGAAACGGGCCTGGAGACGGAGGGGCCCGAGTTCGAGACGTCCTTCGCGCTGGGTAGCAATTGTGGCGTTGGGGACATCGTCGACGTGATGAAGTCGAACGATCTCTGCGACGAGTACGGTCTCGACACCATCAGTGCGGGCGACACGGTGGCTGCCTACCTCGCGAGCGAAGACGAGTTCGGGAACGCGGATCTGGTCCACGACCTTCTCGAGAAGATAGCCCATCGCGAAGGGGTCGGGGACAGGCTCGCAGAGGGAATCGATCGCTTGCACGACGACCTGGACGTCGACAACTGGACCGTGAAAGGCCTCGAGTTCCCCGGCCACGATGGGCGCGTTATGCACCCGGTCGCGTTGAGTTACGCCGTCGCCAACGCCGGGGCAGACCACATGTACGGCCGCGTCCACCAGTTGACGTACAACGGGGACGTGCCGAACGACAGTCTCGATGGGGCCGCAGCGGTCGTCGTGCGTCGCGAGAACCGCGCAGCCGCTCGCGACAGCGCGATCCTCTGTGCATTCGGCGACAAGGACAAGTACGTCGACCTGGCCGATCTGGGGGACCTCCTCGAGACGGACGCGGAGACGCTGGCGAACCTCGGGGATCGCGTGATCACGCTCGAACGCCATTTCAACAATCGCCGGGGAATGGACCGGGACGACGACCGCCTTCCCTACGAGATACCCGACCTGGAGGAAGCAATCGGGGACTATTACGCGGCGCGCGGGTGGCGGGAGGACGGCATCGTTCCCGAGTCCCGGGTTCCCTAGGGTCTACCCCCCGGCGATGACGTAGTCGGCTGCTTCCTCGCCCGCGATCTTGCCGAAGACGGCCGCGTTCGTCAGTCCCGTCCCGCCGGGGTAGTTGGAGTAAAAGAGGCCGCCAGTCGCGTTTCCGGCAGCGTAGAGGCCCGGAATCGTTCGATCGGAGGTGTCCAGCACCTCTGCGTCCGGCGTGACGGCCACGCCACCGAATCCGAAGGTGATCCCTCCGGTCACCGGATAACCGGTATACGGCGGTTCGTCGATGGGGAGTGCCCAGTTCGATTTTCGTGGGTCGACGTCCGGGGCCTCCATCCCGTCGAGGACGTTCGGATCGTAGTCGTCGAGCGTCCCCTCGGCCGACTCGTTGAACGCCTCTATCGTCTCGACCGTCTGCTCGACGTCGCCGACGTCGAGCCGATTGGCGAGTTCCTCGATGGAGTCCGCCGTGATTGGTCGGCCGGGCCCCATGTGAGCGACGTCGTCGACGACCTTCGAGTCGACGACGATGAACGCCTCGTGGAAGGGCTGCTCGAAGATGCGACGACCGAACTTCGCGTAGGTCTGGGTTCTGGCGTCCTCGCCCTCGTCGACGAACCGCTCCCCCTCGTGGTTTATCATCACACCGTACTGGTAGCCGTCGATGCGGGTGATGCCGCCTTCGACGTCGGGGGACATGGCATCGATGATCGCCATGTGTGCGCCGCTCCACTCGCCGGTGGCCTTGGCGTCGACGTCGAGGGCCATCTCCAGGACCTCGCCGGTGTTGTAGCGACTCCCCCTGACCTTCATGTTCTCGTATCCCGGTCCGTAGTACCGGGTGCGCTTCTCGGCGCTCGACTCGTAGGCGCCGCTCGCGAGGACGATCGCGTCCCCCTCGAATCTGAGGAGGTCGTCCTCGACACGTGCGTCTACCGCCTCGACCTCGCCGGTCGGCGCCCGGTGCAGGTCGCGCGCGGGGGATTCGAAGAAGAGGTCGACCCCGACGTCCTCGGCCGCGTCGGTGAGCGCCTCGGTGAACTGTTCCCCGTCGTGCCAGGTCCGCCCAGCGACGTACCCGGGGTGGGGAGGCTGGGTCTCCCACGTCATCCCCTGGGCCTCGACGTGTTCGGTCAGCCACTCGATCATCGGGCCGGCCTCCTCGGTCAGTCGCTTCGCGAGATCCGGGTCGGCCCTGCCGTTGGTGACCTTCATGATGTCGCTGTAGAACTCCGAGGGCGTGTAGTCCGGAATGTCGAAGTCGTACTGGTCCATCTCGACGTCCGCGGTGGGGACGCGGAACGATTCCGTAAACCGGAGGTGCCCACCGCGGTGTTCACGGGGCGATTTCTCGAGTACGGCGACGTCTGCCCCACGTTCGGACGCAGCGATGCCAGCGGCGAGTCCGGCCATGCCACACCCGACGACGACCACGTCGTACGAGCGGTTGGCCACGGGTGTGTCAGTACTACCCATGTGGCTCACCGTCGGGGGTTGGACCCTTAAACGTGGGGTCCAATCGATTCAGCCTCCCCGCGACCCCACGACGTGGGAGGCTGTGCCCACGAACAGCGCGAACGCGAGGCCACCGAACGCGACCGAGTACGTGAACACCTGCCCGACGTATCCGACGAATAGCGGGGCGACGGCACCCGCAGCCGTCCCGAGCGAGCGGATGACGCCGAGGTCGGCACCGCCGTCGTCGCTCCCTGCCTGTTCCAGGAAGAACGCGTCCATCACGGGAAAGACGGTCTTGTACCCGAGTCCGTAGAGGGCGATGGCCGCTGCGACGGCGAGCGTTGAGTCCACGAGCACCAGCAGCACGAGGGCGACGACGCCAGTAGTGAGCGATCCCGCCGAGACGAGCGTCCGGGGGATTCGGTCGCTGAGAGCCCCGGCGACCGGTTTGCCGAGTGAACCAGCAATGTAGATCAACGCGAACCCGGCCGATGCCGCCGTCGGGGAAAACCCCTTCGTCTCGTGGAGGAACAGTGGAAGGAAATCGATCGCTCCTGCGACGGTGAACCGAAAGAGGAAGTACGACCCGAGGAACGGGCGGAGGTCGGCGTCGCCGACGACCCGCACGAGCGCCTCCCGCACGTGCAGCGGCGCCCACTCGAACGAGTAGCCCCCCTCGTAGTAGGTGAGGAACGAGGCGAGCACCCCCACGAGGACCACCCCAACGACGGCGAAGGGGAGTCGCCAGGTGGTCGTCGCCAGCACGAGGATGGCACCGCCGGCCGCGACCACGCCGCCCACGTCCGAGACCGAAGCGATCACGCTGATCGCCTGGCCACGTCGGTCGGTGAACCGTTCCGAGACGAGAACCCTGATCGGGATGGAGTACGCCGCACGTCCGAGACCGATCGTCGCGGACGCGATGACGAGGACGAGGTAGGAGGGACTCGCTGCGAAGAGTACGTACCCGGCGACGATCACCGCGAGCCCGGGGGCGATCAGCGTCCCCCTCGAGAGTCGATCCGACAGTTGGCCGCTCGGATACTGCCCGACGGCGTAGGCCACGTACATCGCGGAGAGCACCATTCCCGCCTGGACCGGCGTGATGTCGAACGTCGAGATGATGGACGGCAGCAGGGGCGGGATGAATCGACGACCGCCCTGTATCACGCCCCACCCGATCGCCCCCGTGAGCAACAATCGCCCGTCACGACCGCTGAACAGTCCGTTCACTGGAGTGCGCGAGACCATCGAAAAACGTCGGAGAACCGCTTAGCCCTTGATACCGGACCCTGCAGAGAGACCCTCGACCAGGTACTTCTGCAGGTACATGTACATCAGCATCGGGACGATGAGCGTGAGGAACGTCCCGGCCATGATGAAGTGCATGTTCGAGACGAAGAACGTCCCGCGAAGCTGGAGGATGCCCACCGGCAAGGTCTTGTGCAGTGGGTCGCTCCCGATGATGAACGCCATGACGAAATTGTGCCACGCCAGGAGGAATGCGAGCAGGAACACGCTCGCGATGGCGGGGCGAGATAGCGGGAGGATCACGCGGAAGAACGCCCCCACCTGGGTGGCGCCATCGACACGCGCCGACTCCTCCAGGTTGGCCGGCAGGTCCTCGAAGAAGCCGCGCAACAGCCAGATGTTGTACGGTAGGGTGAACGCGGTGAACGCGAACACCATCCCCGCGTAGGTGTTCAGGAGATTCATCTCCTGCATCAACACGAACACCGGGATCGTGAGGAGCACGACCGGGAACATGAACCCGGAGACCGAGAGCACGAACAAGGGCGTCTTCGCGGGGAAGTCGACGCGAGCGAACGCGTACGCCGCGAAGACGGCGGCGATCGTCGCGAGACCTGCGGTCCCGATGGCGACGACGAACGTCGCGAGCGTGTACTCGACGAAGGGGAAGGCCCCCCACATCGTGTTCCACGCCATCTCCCCCCAGGCGACGGGGTCGAACGTCAGGAAGGGGACCCCCAGCGTCGTCGTGAATATCTGTTCCGGCGATTTGATGGAATTGACGAAACTGTAGTACACCGGGAAGAGCATCCACACCATCAGGATCGCCAGCGAGACGTACTTCAGGACCGGCTTGAAGTGCTCCTCCCAGGAGAGCCCTACGACCGTCGACCGCTCGAATTCTGGTTGTTCAGTGGCCATCGTACTCACTCGTTTCCGTCCGGACCCAGATGAGGATCAGCGGAATCAGGAACGCGGCGAAGAGCATTCCCAGTGCCGCTGCACGCCCCAGGTTCCATTGAACGAAGCCTTGTTTGAAGATCAGAACGCCGAGGAACGTCGTGTAGTTCACCGGCCCACCCTTCGTGACGGCCCACGGGATGGCCATCTTTCCGACAGTGAACACCGTACGGATCATGACGACGGTGACCAGGACGGTCCTGATGTGCGGGAGGGTGATGTACCGGAACCGCTGGACGGGACCGGCCCCGTCGACCTTCGCCATCTCGTAGAGCGAACTCGGGATGGACTGGACGGCGGCCAACACGACCACGTACATGAACCCGAAGTCGCGCCAGACTTTCGGGATGATGACCGCCCAGAAGGCCCACGGTCGATTTGCCGTCAACCCCCCAGCTGAGGGTATCGGGAAGATGTCGTTCATGATGTGGAAGACCGTCCCGTACGCGGCCCCCTGCTCCATCGTCGCCCAGACGATGCCGGCGGCGATCGGCGGCGCGGCGTATCCGGCGAGCATGAACCCGCGCCAGAGGGGTCGAGCCGGCATCGACTCGTTCATGACGAGTGCGGCCGCGATGGCCACGACGGCGTCGAAGGGAACGACGACCAGTTCGTAGAGGATGGTCATCTTCACGCTGAACAACAGGAGGGAGGCCCCTTCACCCACGAGCCAGTATCGATAGTTCTCCAGACCGACCCACTGGTTCGGTTCGTTCGCGGCGACCGTGAAGTCCTTGAAGCTCAACAACAGCCCGTTGTCCCACATCGGCCAGATGACGATGAGCAACAGGAGGGTGAGCGAGGGAAGCAAGAACAGGAGTCCCTGCAGACCCCCGTACTCCTCCAGGAGCCGATCGAAGAGGCTCTTTTCCCGTTGTCCGGGTAGATTTTCCACGGTGGCCATCGTCAGCGTGCCCCCTTGGTGTATTTCATCCTGATCACTCCTCTATGTGAACCCCTTCGCTTCCCGTGCCGGAGATGTCGGCGGCATCGGCCGGTCCCGACAGCACGCCGGTCACCTCGCCCCATCGGGCAACCTTGGGACCCGATGGATCGAAGAAGTGCGTTGTGGGCCAGGAGACGTCGAGGCCGACCTGCTCGCCCTCGTCGTACCGCTCGGTCGCGCTCACGACCGCTTTGATCCGCTGATCACCGGCATCGAAGTAGACGATCTGGCGATCGCCCAGCGGCTCGACGACCTCGATTTCCTGGTCGAAGTCGCCGTCTCCGGCGTCAGTCAGCGCGATGTCCTCCGGCCGGATGCCCACGATCGTCTCCGAGCTCGACAGCGACTCGTCCATTTCGGCTGCCAGTTCCTCGTCGAGATCCTTTCTGAAGACATCGCCGACGACGGCGTCCCCGGTGAACTCCATCCGGAAGAAGTTGATGGCCGGTTCGCCGATGAAGTCGGCGACGAAGAGGCTCGTCGGATTGTGGTAGATTTCCTCTGGGGTGCCGATCTGCTCGATCTCGCCGTCGTTCATGACCGCGATTCGGTCTCCAATCGTCATCGCCTCCTCCTGGTCGTGGGTGACGAAGACCGTCGCGACGTTGAGTTCCCGCTGGAGTTCCTGGATCTCGGTCCGCATCGTGGCACGGAGCTTCGCGTCCAGGTTCGAGAGTGGCTCGTCGAGGAGGAAGATGGTCGGTTCACGAACGATCGCCCGGCCCAGGGCGACGCGCTGTTGCTGTCCGCCGGAGAGCTGGGTCGGGTATCGATCGAGCAGATCGCTGATGCCCATGATGTCCCCAGCCCACAGGACTTGCTCGTCGGTCTCCTCGTCGGAGTAATCCCGCATCCGGAGCCCGAAGGCCATGTTCTCGTACACCGTCATCGACGGGTAGAGCGCGTAATTCTGGAAGACCATCGAGACGTCCCGGTCCTTCGGTGGAAGGGTGGTGACGTCCGAGCCCCCGAACTCTATCGTCCCATCGTCCGGCGTTTCGAGGCCGGCGATGCATCGCATGGTGGTACTCTTCCCGCATCCACTGGGACCGACGAGTACGAGAAGTTCGCCCTCCTGTATCGTGAGGTCGATACCGTCCACGGCCACGATGTTTCCGTCGTTGAACGTCTTTCGAACGTTGTGTAATGTTGCGTCGACCATTTGTCGATTATTATATGTATATTCGCAGTTATTCGTTCGCTTCACTGGGCACCGCGCCAAAGCCGCGTTCCAGTCGCTGTGACCGGAGATATCCCATGATCATCGGGACCGCCAGGAGCGAGCCCATCGCCAGACCCGGAGCGACGACTCCGTGCCCGATGGAGCCGACGGTTCCAACGTCACCCTCGAGCCACAGGTACACTGGGATGGCGGCGACGACGTATACTCCCAGGGAGAGTCCCAGCAAGTGGTTGTCTACCAACCTGTCGAGGAGTGACTTCGTATGTTCATCTGATGCTGCCATATGCATGCACACAACACCGGGTGATGGTAAAAATCCTTTGGTGTCTCTAATGTAATACCGTGTGAATTTCGGTTAGCCGCCTTCGAGTCGGGGGGCCAGCGACACCGTGACGCCCTCATCGAGTTCGGGATTCTCGTCGACGTCGACGTGTCGCCCGTCAACGAGAACGTTTATCGACCGGCTCACGCGACCCTCGTCGTCAAGCAACGGGTCGCCCAAGCCAGGATACGTGGATGCGAGCGACTGGACGAGCGCTCGAATCGTTCCTTGGGGCGGAAGGGGGTGTTCGAAGGCCTTCTCGTCCACGTGCTGGCGAAGTGGCCCATAGACACGAACGGCGACCATACAGTCCGTTCGTCCGGTCGGGACTTAGATGTCGGCGACGGGAGCGAAACGTGCCGACACGTCACTCACCGCCATCACCCGTGGACCGTTCGAGCAACCCGAACCGGGTCGTGCGGAACGAAGGCTGGCTGAGCGTCAGGGTGAAGAAAGCCAGCGCGGTGAAGGGGATCGTCACGATGAGTATCGATCCGAACAGGCACGCGAGTACGACGAACAACCACCGTCGCCGCTGGAGCGCGAAGTACGAACCGGCGCCCTGAATGATCGTCGCGAACACCAACTGCACCGCCGCGAGGGAGAGTTGTGTGTGCGTATACCCGAAGTAGGTCCCCGTTGCGACGGAGTAGACGACGAATCCAGCCGCGACGAGCGAGATCAATGCGGCCGTGGCCAGCGACCCCGCCCCGAGCGGGACGAACCAGTCCGGAACGGCTGCGAGAATGCGGTCGGCTACGTTCCCTGCAGCCTTTCGTTCCTGTTCGTCCTCCGACCCGTCCGACGTCGTATCGCTCATACCCGAGACACAGGCCGCACCGAAAAAACTGCGTCGGTCACTCAGTCACCGACGAGCGATTGCCGGAACCGGTGTTTCACGTGGGAGTGTGCGTAGTCGATGTTCTTCTCGTCTGGCGTGTAGGGGTCGACCTCGGCAACGACCACCGCCGCGCCGTCGTGGTCGACGGCGTTGGCGTAGGCCGCCTCGAAGTCCTCCAGGGTATCGACGCGCTCTGCCTCCAGGCCGTTTTCCCGGGCGACGCCGACGAAGTTGGTGGCCGTGAGTAGCTCCTGGCCGCCCGTCGTCTCGTAGACCGCGTTCTCCCAAACGACGATCACGAGATTGGACGGATCGACCGTTGAGACCGTCGCCAGTGCTCCCAGAGACATCAACATCGACCCGTCGCCGTCGAGGACCGTCACCTGGTCGTCGACGCCCATCGCGATCCCCAGACCGATCGGCGTCGTTCCACCCATCGCTCCCGCGAGGTAGAAGTTCCGGTCGCGGTCCTCGATCTCTGCGAGCGTCCACGCTGCCGACCCCAGGTTGGCGACGATGGCGGCATCCGGCGTCTTTTCGAGCACGGCCTCCGTACAGCGTCGCTGGTGTGCCGTCATCTCACTTCCCCCCGGTGAACGTTTCGTCGAGGAGCAACACGTAGGGCGTCTCCGTACTGAACGCGGTCTCCGCGGCCAATTTCACCATCTCCTGTGCGTCGTCGCCGTCTCCGACGATGGTGTTCCGGACGCCAATCGTATCGAGAAGTTCGTGCATGTTGTAGCCCGCCGCAATCTGCGCGCGGTTGTGTTCGCCGAGGTCGCCTCGCCGACTGACGATGCCGACGAACGGCAGTCCCCACGGTTCGCTCGCCGAACCGAGGGCGTTGAACGTGTTTGCGAGTCCACTCGTCTGACAGATGAGCGCCCCCTGCTGACCACCCAACCACGCGCCCGACAGGAGGTTGACGGCCTCCTCCTCCCGGTGGACGAGTACCGTGTCGAGCGTCTCGTCGTGTTCGACCGAGTCGATGAGCGACCACGTAACCGAGTCGGGCAGGTACGAGACGACGTCGATGTCGGCCTCGTGAAGCCCTGCCATAATTGGTTCTACCCAATCCATGTCCCCCCTATTGTGAGAAGTGGTATCTATAACCACCGGTTTGTTCATTTTCCGCCGACTGGACTGACCCGAACGGGGTCCCGGCGATTCAGACGCGTGTACTGACGACGATGAGCGTCGCACTCGCGAGGAGCGCGCCGACGAGGGTGAGAAATGCCAGCGTGTAATTCGCCCCCGAGGCCACGTATCCGACGTACGTCGGGCCGATCGCACCGATGGTGATGTAGACCGATCGGATCGCACCGAGGTCGCCCCCCATACTCGCATTGGGGAAGGCGTCCATCAGGTACGCCTGCATCACGGGGGGATACGCGAGCAATCCGACGGCGAACCCGACGACGCCGAGAATCGTCAGTAGATCCGACGGCGCGAATATCGCGAGCGCGAGGGCGGTCGCCCCGACCACCAGTGACGCCGCTGCGACGAACACTTTGCGAGTGCGGTCCCCGACGACGCCGGCGATCGGTTTTACCACGGTGCCCACCACGAACATGGCGGCGAAGCCCGCCGAGGCAAGCGCCGGCGAGAACCCCTTCGCCTCCTGAAGGAAGGTGGGCAGGAAGCTCGCTGAACTCTGCCAGGTGAACGCGTACAGCGAGTACGCGAGGAGGATCAACCGAAACCGCCATTCGGTACCGAGCCGCTGCAGGGTCGACAGGGCCTCCCTGGCCCCCTCGCCGATCACCGCCGCATCCGGCCGTTGAAACGAGTAGGATTCCCGGCTCCATCGGTGGAGGGACAGCGCCACCGCTGCCAAGATGCCGACGATCGGTAGGAAGGCGAAGTGCCAGGTCGCGACGGCGAGGGCGAGCACGGCGAGACCCGAAGCGAGGAGGCCACCCAGGTCTCCGAAGCCAGTGTGGAGACCGAATGCGCGGCCTCGCTTCTCGACGAAGTGGTCCGAAACGAGTGCACGGGCCGGTGTGGGATACATACCCGTCCCGACCCCCAAGATCGCGCTCGCGGCGAGATAGAGGGGGAAGGTGGTCGCGAGGACGAACAGACCGAAGCCCACGACCTGGAACAGCAGTCCCGTGACGATCAGCGTCTTCCGCGAGAGCCGATCAGAGAGGCGACCACTCGGATACTGGTTGAGCGCGTACAGCCCCCACATAACGGACAGGCCGATTCCCGCCAGAAACGGCGTGATCTGGAGGTCCGCGATGATCGAGGGCAACATTGGCGAGAGGACCAGGCGACCTCCCTGGATCGTCATCCATCCGATCGACGTCACGATGAGGAGGCGACCCGAGTATCCCCGCAACAGTCGTTCCTCGGATGGGGACTCGCCGGGAGACTCGTCACTGGTCATACGGCGATCCACCTCCCCTGCGCGATCGACCGTGCATCGCGGGGCCACCGGTCAATCGCTGAGCACCTCGGGATTGACGACTGTACCCGGGACGTCGCCACCGGCGATCGTCTTCACTTTCTCCGCCGCGAGACGAGCCGAACGATCGAGATAGGAGTCGGTCCAGGCGGCAACGTGGGGCGTGATCGACACGCGATCGTACGCGAGAAGTGGGTTGTCCCGATCCGGCGGTTCGTTCTCCAGGACGTCGAGTGCCACGCCCTCCAGCAGTCCGTCCGCGAGCGCCTCGGCGAGCGCGGCCTCGTCGACCACCGGACCCCGCGCCGCGTTGATGAGGTACCCACTCGAGAGAGATTCGAGTTCCGTGCGTCCGACGAGGTGATGGGAGTCGTCTCGGAGCGGCACGTGGAGGGTAACGACGTCGGCCCGGCCGAACAGCTCCTGCTTGCCGACGAGTTCGACGCCCGCGTCTTCGACCTCGTCGCGGTCGTGTCTGGGATAGATGGGCGACTCCTTCGTCCCGGCAACGAACGGGTCGTGACCCAGGACCCTCGCGTCGAACGCGCTCGCCGCGATCCGCGCGACGGGGAAGCCGATTGTCCCGAGGCCGACCACCCCAAGCGTCCGCGAACCGAACTCCGGCCGCGCTCCCCTGGCGCCCTGCCACTCACCCGCTGCGGTCGCCTCGAACATGCCGGGAAAGTCGTTGAGGATCGAAAACAACAGCCCGAACGTGTGCTCGACGACGCCCGGGGCGGGCGCCCCCGGTTGGTGGGCAACCACGACCCCGGTCTCCGTCGCGGCATCCAGGTCGATGTGGTCGAATCCCGAGCCGGACGTGACGACGAGCTCGAGATCGTCGACGCTCTCGAAGACGTGCCTGGTCATCTCTCCAGCGCGGATGTAGAGGGCCTGGTGACCGGGTAACGCCTCGAGGAGGTCCGCTTCGGCGTCCGCGTCCACCCCACCGGGTTCGATGGTCAACTCGTCGACATCGATCGAGGTGTCCGCAAGTTCGTCCCGGAGAACGTCGAGGGCGGTGGGGTGAGACTCGCTATGACACGTGAGCACAGCATCCATACCCCTCCCTGACTAGGGTCGGTTAATTAAATGTATCGTGTTCAGCGGCCGAAAGCGGTCGATTCTGCGCACCGTGAGACGATTTTGCGTATCGGGAGAAAGGTATTTCACACGGGCGAGTAAGCGTAACCGCATGGAGTTCGAGCTCTCCGAAGAGCAGCGACTCATACGGCAAACGGCACAGGAGATCGCCGAATCAGAGTTTGCAGAGGACGCCTTCACGTGGGAATCGGAGTTCCCCTACGAGAACCAGCAGACGCTGGCGGACCAGGGCCTCCTCGGAATCGCGCTCCCCGAGGAGTACGGCGGCGGCGGGTTCACGGTCCCCGAGGTCCTCGTCGCCCAGGAGACCATCGGCCGAGTCTGTCCGGACACGGCACACGTGCTCTCCCGATCGTCGATGGGACCGCCGCGTGCCATCGCCGAACTCGGAAGCGATTACCTCAAGGAGCGATACCTGCCGGACGTCGCCTCGGGCGACGCCGTGATGTCCGTCGCGATATCCGAGTCAGAGGCGGGTTCCGACGCCGGGAACATGACGACGACGGCGGAGCGGGAGGGAGACAGGGTCGTGATCAACGGCTCGAAATTGTGGGTCACCAAGGCCCACGTGGCGACCTCGTTCCTGGTGTACGCGAGGTTTCCGGATGGCAACATCGGCGCCGTCGTCGTGGAAGAGGACGACCCCGGGTTCGAACTGGGCGAGGACTACACCAACATGGCGGGCCACAAGCAGAACGAACTCGTCTTCGACGACGTGGAAGTCCCCGAGGAACGGATACTCGCCCACGGCAAGGAGTCGTTCAAGGAACTACTCATCGAGTTCAACGTCGAACGGACCCACAACGCGATGATGTCGGTGACGGTCGGCCTCAACGCCTTCGACAAGGCCCTCGAATACGCCAAGAACCGCGAACAGTTCGACCAACCGGTCGCTGACTTCCAGGGAATCGAGTGGAAATTCGCCGACATGGCCACGCGCCTCGACGCCGCTCGGCTCCTGATCTATCGGGCAGCCGCGAACGCCGTCGGGTCGAGCGCCTCCCGACTGGAGACCTCCATGGCGAAGGTGTTCGGTAACGAGGCGGGCGAGTACGCTGTCGATCAGGCGATGCAGATCATGGGCGCCAACGGCTACATGAAGGACAGCCCAATCGAGTACCTCTACCGCTGGGTGCGTGGGTGGAGGATCGCCGGCGGAACCGTGGAGATTCAGCGCAACATGATGGCCCGGGACCTGAAGAAGTACGGCCTCGACTGAGTG
>JBDGUD010000028.1:0-39022 GCA_042216165.1 Halanaeroarchaeum sp. | reverse complement strand
CCGTCGGACCGGCGTCTGTCGGGGTACTTCGACGACTCTCGCCAGCCACACGTTTCGGAAATTTCGAGAGGGCGAATTCAGTCGTCGTCGAGGACCGACTGGAGTTCGCCGACGACTTCCGGGTTGCGGAGGGCACTCGTGTCCCCCAGATCGTCGCCCTCGGTGATGTCCGAGAGCAGTCGGCGCATGATCTTGCCCGAGCGGGTCTTGGGCAACTCCGTGGTGAAGACGACCTCGATCGGGACCGGCGAGGTTCCGACGGCGGCTTCGAGGGCGTGCACGATGCGCTCCCGGAGTTCGGGGGAGCCGGTCCCCCGTGGCGTCACGAATGCGTACATCGACGGCGAACCGGCCACCGTCGGTGAGACCACCGCCGCCTCCACGACCTCGTCGACCGAGAGGACGGCGCTCTCGAGCTCGGTGGCTCCGAGGCGCCGGCCACCGACGTTCACGACGTCGTCCACCCGACCGAGGACCGTGATGTACCCGTCCTCGTCCACCGTCGCGCGGTCGCCGGTGACGTATGTCCAGCCCTCGGTGTCCACGAGGTAGGAACTCGGATCGACGGCCCACCCCGTGTCCGCCGCGAGCGATTTCGGCATCGCGGGCCAGGGACGGGTGACGACCAGGAACCCCCGTTCGCCGGGATCGACCGGGTCGCCCGTCCGGTCGACCACGGCGGTCTCGATGCCCGGGAGCGGCGGGCCGGCCGCGCCCGGACGCATCTCGTCCACGCCCGGCAGCGTCGCCACCATGATGCCGCCCGTCTCCGTCTGCCACCAGGTGTCCACCACCGGTGCGTCACCCCCGCCCAGGTGTGTCCGGTACCACTCCCACTCCCTGGGGCTGATGTGTTCGCCGACGGTTCCCAGCAGCCGAATGGAGGAGAGGTCGCGGCTGTCGGGGAGGGAATCCCCCCACTTCATGAAGGCGCTGATGGCGGTCGGGGCCGTGTAGAAGACGTCGACCGCGTGGCGCTCGAGGAGGTCCCAGAGTCGGTCTCGCTCGTGGTACTCGGGGGTCCCCTCGTACAGCAGCGTTGTCGCACCGAGCACGAGCGGGCCGTAGACGCCGTAGGAGTGGCCCGTGATCCAGCCGATGTCGGCCGAACTCCAGATGGTGTCCTCGGGCTTGAGGTCGAGGACCGTCTCGGTCGTCCACGCGACCTGCGCGAGGTAGCCGGCGGTCGTGTGCCGGACCGGCTTGGGATTCCCCGTCGTCCCCGAGGTGTGGATGATGAACAGGTCGTCCGCCGCGCCGCGGGGGACCGGTTCGACCGACTCGCCCGCGTGTTCCGCCACCACGTCGTCGTAGCGGTGGTCGCCCTCCCCGAGCGGGACCCCGCTGTCGAGGCGCTCGACCACCAGCGTCTCGACGTCGTGATCGACGGCGAGCGTGGCGTTGTCCGCGCGGTTCTTCTGGTAAACCGCCTCGCCCTGCCGGTAGTAGCCGTCACACGTCAGGAGGAACGAGGACCCCGTCGAGGCAATCCGCGTGGCGAGCGCGTCGGGCGAGAAGCCAGCGAACACGACGTTGTGCGGGGCGCCGATACGGGCCGCCGCGAGCATCGCGAGGGGCAGTTCCGGGACCATCGGCAAGTAGACCGTGAGGACGTCGTCCTCGCCGAGCCCCAGTTCGCGCAGGCCCGCTGCGAGGGCGTTCACCTCGTGCGAGAGATCCTGGTAGGTCAGCGTTCGCGTCTCCCCGAGGCGGCCCGCCCACTTGATCGCCACGCGGTTCTTCCCTCCGTCGTCGACCCACCGGTCGATGGCGTTGTACGAGGCGTTGAGTTCCCCGCCCGGGAACCAGGTGAGCGGCGGTTCTGCGTCCGAGAGGACCGTCTCGTACTCCTCGAACCAGTCGAGGCGGTCGGCGGCCGCTGCCCACGCCGCCGGCCATCGCTCTTCCCATTCGTCTCGCGGGTCCTCGCGCACGTTCGCTTGCGCGACGAACGAGGCGGGCGCTCGGTGGGGACCGTCGAGCGTGCCACGACCGCCGGATCGTTCGTCGGCGTCGCCGTCGGACATCCGTTCGCGACAATAGACCCCGGAGGGATTTACCTTCTCCCGTTGCGGCCACCGGGGCGATCAGAAGACGCGACGCTGACAGGTGCCACAGAGGTGTTGCTCCTTGCGGTCCACCTCGCGGGTCGTCGGGGAGAAGTTCATCGCACAGCGGTTGTTCTCGCAGTGCTCGAGGCCGAGGGTGTGGCCGACCTCGTGGACGACCTCTTTGCGGACGCGGTCGGCGAACACCTCGTCGGCCGGCCGTTCCGAGAAGCCGCCGTCTGACGACGTCTGGAGACGGTAGGTGGAGACGACGCAGCTGCGACCGTCGAGGTAGGCGAGACCGAAGACGTAGTTCCGTCGCCGGTAGTAGAGGTCCTTCGGCGTGATGGCGACCGTCTTGTCGCCCCGGCCCACTCGCGCCGCGAGGTCGATGAACTCCTCCGCGACGTACTGGTCCCGACCCGGGTCGTACGCCGACTCCGGGACCGACTGCGTCTCCCGGACCGAGACCTCGCCCTCGTAGATGGAGCGCAGCGCCGCGGACGCCTCGCGCTTGACGCGAGGGGCGACCTCGCCGACCGGGACGATGTCGAACCGCATGGACACTCCTATAGTCCGCCGGGCCATAAACATCCCGCCGTGGGACCCGCTGCCCTCCCGAGGATTGCGGACGTACTCGCCGCCTACGACCGGCTGGTGGAGGTCGGTGTTGGGGGGCGGCCGTCGGTCGCGGCAACGCTCGCGTCGCGTGGCTCCGCGGTCGTCGTCACCGACGTCGTCTCCCGCGACGTCCCGGCGGAACTCGACGTCGTCGTGGACGACGTGACCGATCCGGACCACGACGTCTATCGCGACGCCGACGCCATCTACGCACTCCGCCTGCCCCCGGAACTCCAGCGGCCAGTCTGGACGCTGGCACGCGACGTGGACGCGGACTGCCTGTTCACCACGCTGGGAGGCGACCCGGTGGTGGTCCCGGCCGAGACGCGACCGGTCGCCTCGGGTACGCTGTACGTGACGACCCGGAACTGATTAATCGGACGTGGCCGTTCACGGTCGCATGCAGGTCGACGCCGTCGTGCTCGACGTGGACGGAGTCCTGGTGGACGTCGCCGACTCCTACCGCCGAGCGGTCGTCGAAACGGTCGAGCGGATCTACGGGGAGACGATCGAGGCGGCGGGCATCCAGGGGTTCAAAAACGCCGGGGGGTTCAACAACGACTGGATCGTCACCGACGCCGTCGCGCTCTACGTGCTCGCACGCGAGGAGGGACTCTCCCTCGACCTCGAGGACTTCACCGACGCCATCGCCGATCGGGAAGGGGGCCTCGAGGGGGCCACGGCGGTGATCCGTGAGCAGATGGGCGCGACGGCGGAGGGGGTCCTCGACCGCTGGGACCCCGAGCGCATCCGCGCGGTCTTCCAGCAACTCTACCTCGGGGCCGAGCGGTACGAGGCCTTCGAGGGCGAGCGGGCCACCATCGACGCTCCGGGATTCATCGAGGACGAACCGATCCTGATCGAGGAGACGACCGTGGACGCCCTGACCCGCGACTACACGGTCGGGGTGCTGACCGGTCGTCCCGAGCGTGAGGCAGCCTATGCCCTCGACCGGGTCGGCCTCGCGGTCCCCGCCGAATTGCGGTTCACGATGGACGACTGGGAGGAAGGCAAACCCCACCCCGACGCGCTCGTGACCATCGCAGAGCGCTCCGAGGCGCGGGCCATTGCCTTCGTCGGCGACACCCTCGACGACGTGCGCACCGCCCGGAACGCGAACGAGGTCGATCCCGGTCGGGAGTACTACGGGGTCGGCGTCCTGACCGGTGGCCTGACCGGCGAGTCGGGCCGGGAGACCTACGAGAGCGCGGGCGCGGACGCGGTGATCGATTCGGTGAACGACCTGCCGACGCTCCTCGATCCGCGATGAACGGGGACGAAATCCTCCGGGCGCTGCGTTCGTTCCTCTTCGTGATGCCCCTCGCCGCCCTCGCCGGGGCCCTCCTCGGGCCACCGGACCCGTTCGGACAGGCGCTGATCGTGGCCGTCGCGCTGGCCGTCGGGTGGTCACTCGCCTACCGCCTCGGGGCCGGTCGGGAGTTCACCGCGGCGTCGATCGGGGCCTTTTACCTCGTCGTGCTCGTCGTCGTCCTCCTCGGGCTCTATGCGCTCGCCGGGGTGATCGTGGGACCGCGGGGACGGATCATCGCCCGTGCCGGCGTCCTCCTCCTGGCGCTGGGAGTCGCTGACGTGCTCGTCTTCGAATATCGTCCGGGGTGACAACGCTTATTCGCCCGCCGGGCGACCGTCGGATATGCGAATCGCGATACTCGGCGGGACCGGAGACATCGGCGAGGGGCTCGCGCTGCGGTGGGCCTACGACACCCACCACGAGGTGGTCGTGGGCTCGCGCGACCCCGAGCGCGCCCGGTCGAAAGCCGAGGAGTACGAGACCGAACTCGACAGCCGCGGCGTCGACCGCAAGGTGACCGGGTTCGCGAACGAGATGGCCGCCGACCGGGGGGACGTGGTCGTCCTGGCCGTCCCGCCCTATCACGCCACGGACGTCGTCGAGGACGTCGCCGACGCCCTGTCGGACGCCGTCCTGGTCTCGCCTGCGGTGGGAATGGACCGGGACGATGACGGCCTGCACTACAATCCACCGGCCGCCGGGAGCGTCACGGAGCTGGTCGCGGAGACCGCACCGGCGGACGTGCCCGTCGTCGGGGCGTTCCACACCCTCGCCGCCGACCGGCTCGCGAATCTGGACAACGAGCTCGACCTCGACACGGTCGTGCTCGGCGACGACGGCGACGCCGTCGAGCAGGTCGCGGAACTCGCGCGAGGCATCGACGGACTGCGCCCCGTCCGCGGTGGGGGACTCGCCAACGCCGCGGAGGTCGAGGCGATCACGCCGCTGCTCGTGAACCTCGCGACGTTCAACGACGGACTGTTCGACCTCGGCGTGAAATTCCAGTGATCAGGCGCCCGCCTCGGCGAGCGCGTCCTCCAGCGTCTCGCGCTGGGTGACCCCGACGAAGCGCTCGACGACGCCGTCGTCGTTCTTCACGATGATCGTCGGAATGGAGCGCACCTGGTACTCGTTCGCCACGTCGGGTTCCTCGTCCACGTCCACGTACTGGAAGGTCACCCCGTCGCCGTAGTCCTCCTCGAGCTCCTCGATGATCGGGTCCTGCGTCTTGCAGGGGCCACACCAGTCCGCGTGAAAGTCCATGAGCGTCACGTCCGACATCTGTTCGTGTTCGGGTTGCCACGCTGATCGCTTAAGGGTTTCCTCACGCGCACCGGCTGCCGACTCCACGGGCCGGTCGGGCGGTGTCGAAAGGTTTAGGCGCGGTGCTCCCCGAGTGTGGAACATGAGTTCCGGGCAGAATAGCGGCGGACTGATGTCAAGCGCCGGCCTCGTCCGCTACTTCGACGCCGAGGACGCGAACGCCATCACCATCGACCCGAAGACGGTCCTGGCGTTCGGGCTCTTCTTCGGCATCCTCGTGCAGTTGCTTCGGCTGACCCTGTAAGGGACACGAGGCAACCTTTTGAATCGCGGGCCCCAGCCATCGGTATGGACGCGACTATCGCCGCCGTCCGCGTTGCGGGCACGCGAGAGGGTCCCATGCCCGTCGTCCTCCTGGACGTGGGCGACGCGGACGACGTACTGCCGATCTTCATCGGATTCGACGAGGCGGTCAGCATCGCCCGCGGCCTCGACGCCGACGGGATCGGTCGCCCGCTCACCCACGACCTGACGCTCGACATCGTCGAGGAGCTCGGCGGACGGGTCGACAGGGTCGTCGTCAGCGACGTGCGGGAGGGGACCTACATCGCCGACCTCCACCTCGACACGCCCCGCGACGGCGTCGTGATCGACGCGCGGCCGAGCGACTCGCTCGCGCTCGCCGCCCGCACCGGTGCCCAGATCGAGGTCGCCGAGGCCGTCTTCGAGGACGGCCGCCAGCCGGTCGACGACTTCGACGACCTCGAGGACATCAGGGAGGTCGTGGGCCTGTGAACGAGGACGTCCTGGCGGAGGTCTTCGCCGTCATCGAGGACCGGAGGGAGACGCTGCCAGAGGACTCCTACACCGCGTCGCTGTTCGCGCACGAGAAGGGCGAGAACCGGGCGCTCGAGAAGCTCGGCGAGGAGACGACCGAGTTCGTGCTGGCGGCGAAGGACGGCGACGACGACGAGATCGCCCACGAGGCCGCCGACGTGGTCTACCACCTCCTGGTCGTCCTCGCGATGCACGACCTCACGCTCGCGGACCTCCGCTCCGAACTCGCGGACCGTCGGGGCTGACGCGACGGGGGCCGATCGGTTTCGAGCGCTTCGGCCGCGGATACGTGGGCTTTTCCGTGGTGGCCTCGTATCGCCGGGCATGATATTCGAGGGCCTCCCGACGACGCCCACGTCGGACGAACTCCTCGACAAGGCCTTCTCGCGCGCGGCGCGCTCGGGTCGGGCCAAGCGCGGCGTCGAGGCCCAGGAGTCGATGCTCCAGACGGCCTCGAACATCCTCTCGGACAACCTGGAGAACGTGGTGAACAGCTGGCCCGACTTCGAGACCGTCGATCCCTTCTACTACGAACTCGCCGACGCCCTCGTCGACGTCGACGACCTCCGCCAGCACCTCTCGCGGCTGAGCTGGGCCGCCCGGAAGACCCACGACCTCGGGCGGGAGTACACCGGGAAACTCCCGCGGGACGATCCCGAGCTGGCCATCAAGATCCGCAAACAGGGCTTCGCACGGATGGGGTCGGTGCTGAACCAGATCGAGGACGACCTGTCCGCGGTCGGCGACGCACGCGACGCCCTGAAGACCCTCCCGGACGTCCGGCCCGACGAGCCCGCCATCGTCGTCGCCGGCTACCCGAACGTCGGCAAGACGGCCTTCGTGAACGCGGTCACGAACGCCCACAACGAGACGGCCGCCTACCCATTCACGACGCGAGGCGTGGCCGTGGGCCACTTCGAGCGCGAGCACGTCCGGTACCAGCTGGTCGACACGCCGGGCCTGCTCGACCGCCCCGCGGAGGAGCGAAACGAGATCGAATCGCAGGCCGTGAGCGCGTTGACCCACCTCGCGGACGCGGTGCTCTTCGTGTACGACGCGAGCGAGACCTGCGACTACGACCTCGACGCACAGCGCTCCCTCCACGCGGAGATCGAGGCCCGCTTCGACGCCCCGGTGATCACGGCGTGCAACAAGGCCGACCTCGCCACCGACGTCGAGGCGGATCACTACGTGGCCGTGCCGGAGCACGCGGACGGCCCAAAGTCCGGCCAGGACCCCGGGGCGGTCCTCGACGCACTCGTCGAGGCCATCGGGTACGAACCGGACCTCCCATTCGAGGAGAGCGGTGGCACCCATTAAGGCGCACGCGTCCGTAGAGTAGGACATGTTCCCCGGGTCGCTCCCCGTCGGGGACCCGGTGCTGATCGTCGCGATTTCCGTCCTGATCTTCCTCGTCGTTCCGCTGGTTCTGGAGCGGTTCGCGATCCCCGGCACGATCGGCATCATCCTCGTGGGGGCGGCGATCGGGCCGAACGGGGTCGGGATCCTCCAGCGCGACGCGACCATCGTCCTGCTCGGGACCGTCGGGATCAACTACCTGATGTTCGTGGCCGGCCTGGAGATAGACGTCACGGCCATCCAGTCGAACCCGTGGCCGAGTCTCCGGTTCGGCGGACTCTCGTTCCTCCTGCCGATGCTCGCCGGAACCACCGCCGCGGTGGTCCTGCTCGGATTCGCCGTCCCCGTCGCGGTGCTCTTCGCGGCGACGTTCGCCTCGCACACGTTGCTCGCGTATCCGGTGATCGAGCGACTCGACCTCGGCTCACAGCGGACGATCACGACGGCCGTCAGCGGGACGCTGGTCACCGACACCCTCGCCCTGCTCGTGTTGACGGTCGTCGCAGAGTTGCACACGGGAAATCCCGGCGGCTGGTACTGGGCGGGACTGCTCCTGGGGATGGCGCTCTTCGTCGCCGTGGCCTGGACGCTCGTGCCCCGGATCGGGACCTGGTTCTTCCGCAACGTGCACGAGGAGAGTTACTTCGAGTTCCTGTTCGCGATGGCGGTGCTCTTCGTGAGTGCGGTCGCCGCCGGCGCGGTGGGCCTGGAGCCGATCATCGGGAGCTTCCTCGCCGGTCTCGCCATGAACCGTCTCGTCCCATCGACCGGCCCGCTGATGGACCGGATCCAGTTCGTCGGAAACGCGTTGTTCGTCCCGTTCTTCCTGCTCTCGGTCGGGATGCTCGTCGATCCCGCCGTCTTCGCCGCGGGCGGCACTGTCTGGGCCATCGGTCTCCTGGGGACCGCCACCGTCCTCCTGACGAAGTTCCTCGCGGCGTGGCTCGAAGGCGCGGTGACCCGTGCGTCCCGTCCGGCGCGGCTCACTGCCTACGGGCTCACCACGGGGCAGGCGGCGGCGACGCTCGCGATCGCCCTCCTCGCGTTCGAGCTGGGCATCTTCGACGCGGGGATCGTGAACGGCGTCGTGTTGATCATCGTCCTCACCGGCGTCCTCAGCCCGGCGTTGACCGCCCGGTTCGGCCGACGGCTGGTGGCGGCACTGGAGCGAGAGTCGGAGGAGGAATCCGACCTGGAGGGGCGGGTCCTCGTCCCCGTCCCGGATTCCCCCGAGGAGGTCGAGGGTCTCCTCGACGTGGCGATGCTCCTCAGGGGCGAGTCGTCGGAGGAGCCACTGTACGCCCTGTCTCTCGCCCGTCGCCACGGGACGGACGCGACGCCAGCGGTCGAGCGGGCGGAGGCCCGACTCCAACCGGTCGAAGAGTACGGAAGTGCGGCCAACGTCCCCGTCCAGACCCTGACACCGATCGCGTTCAACCTCACCGACGCGATCCGACGCGCCGTCGAGGAGAACCGCATCACGACGCTCGTGCTCCCGTGGGATCGGTCGGGCGGGATGGGGCGGGTGCTCTTCGGGCGGACGCTCGAGCGCATTCTGGATCGCACGGACGTCCGAACCGTCGTCGCGAAGACCGGCGCGCCGCTCAACGCCGTGGACCGACTCCACGTTTACCTCCCAGGCCGCGTCGCGCTCCACCTGGGGGCGATGGACGGCCTCTCCTTCGTGAAGGAACTCGCGGGTCGGCTCGACGTTCCCCTGGCGGTCACAGTCGTCGACGGCGACCTGGACCGGTACGAGCCCCTCCTCGCCTCGATCGAGCCCGAACGACCCTTCGAGATCGATCGCGTGCCCGGTTACCGGTCGGCAGCCGCCTCGGTTCGCGAAGAGCGGTCTGCGAACGAACTCGCCGTGGTCCTCACGCCCCGTCCCGGTGCGCGCGGCTGGGAGAGCGGCATCGAAAGGCTCACGAGGAGTCTCGGATCGCCCGCAGAATCGATCTCCTTCGTCGTGTATCTCGGGGAGGCGCCGGCGACGGGAACACGGCGACTCTTCCGGATCGAGTGATCACCGCGCCACGAGGGTGCGGACGATCCTGACCTCGACCGTGACGTCCCGCTCGAGTGAGGCGTCGACCCGCCGATTGATGCGCTCGGCGAGGTTCGGTGGGTCCTCGCCCGGCGGGATCCCGACCGTGACGATCACCTGTTCGGGCTGGTGGAAAATGATCTCGTCGGACTGACGGACCGTCGTATCGAGGAGCGTGACCTCCTCGTAGTCGGGGTCAGCGAGGACCTCCGAGATGTCGCCCCGGATCTGTCGCTCGGCGCTCGCGCTCGTGACCGTGTTGAACGTCACGGCCCCGAGGAACAGCGAGAGGACGGCGATGGCCACCACCAACACACCGACCCGCTTGAGCGTCTGGGTGCGCGCCTCCTCGCGACGGAGGAACTGCTGGGGCCGATAGCCGGCTCGCCAGAAGACCACCAGTGCGGCAAGGTTGATCGACAGGAGGTTCACGAGGGTGAGCACGCCCGAGGAGAGGCCGACCGCGGGCAGCCCGTACGCGATGCCGATGCCCATCGTGGCCGCCGGCGGGATCAACGCCACCGCGATCATGACCCCGACGAGCGCGGAGGAGACCCCCGCCGTGAGGCTCATCGCCCCCGCGACGCCCGCGCCGAGAGCGACGACGAGCGAGAGGAAATCGGGCGAGAGCCGGGCCCGGACCTGCCCGATCGTGGTGGGATCGAGCCCCGGCGGGACGAGCGACGCGACCTGGACGAAGTACGCGAAGACCGTCGCCGCCCCGACGGCCAGCGCGAGTCCCAGGGCCTGCATCTTGATCCCCCGCTCGACCAGTTCCTCGTCGTCCACGACGGTCCCGACGCTCGCGGACATCGCCGGCCCGATCAGCGGGGCGATCACCATGGACCCGACGACGACCGCCGGCGAGTCCAGGAGGAGTCCAGCGGTCGCGATGACGGCGCTGACGACGGTCAGGACGGCGTACGTCGGGACCGACCTCACGAGGTCTTCGGCCGTCGTCTTGAGTTCGGCCCGGGCCACGTGGTCGGTTGACTCCTCGTCTTCCTCGTACTGCTGTCGGAGCCGTTCGAAGCGCCGCGATACGACGGTCTCGGCCTTGACGACCACGGTGTAGGCGTCGTCGGACAGTCCGGCCTCTCGGAGGTCGTCGAGGACGTCCTGTACCACCTCCGCGGGGAGTGGGAAGTACACGACGCTCGTGTACTCGCGGCGACCCGTCTCGTCGGTGAGAACGTACTCGACGTCGCGGTCCTCGAGGACCCTGACGACCGTCTCGCGTTTCCCGGCCGGGATGGTGACTTGGACGAGACGCACTCCCGGGAATTCGACGGCGGCCCCCAAAAGCGTTCAGGCGGCAGGCGGGCTCGAGGCTGGCGTTCAGGCGACACGTTCCCCCTGGCAGACCGCCGTGTCGCCGTTCCGCTGCGAAACGGCCCGCCGTCTCTCTCAGACCACGACGCGGGGTTGTCCCGTCCTCCGGTATGAACCCTCGCCCGCCTCGAAACCCGTAAACGAGCCGAGCGGCTATCCTCCGCCATGTTCGAGACGCGCCCCGACCGGTCCGACGAAGTGGTCCTCGTCGGCCGGTCGAACGTCGGCAAGTCCACGCTGATGCGCGAGCTGACGGGCCACTCCTTCGAGAAGGGGCGCACGCCGGGCGTGACCCGCGAACCCAACCACTACGACTGGGCGAGCGAGGACTTCGTGATCACCGACCTCCCCGGCTTCGGCTTCATGTCGGGCGTCCCCGAGGAGCGTCGCGAGCGGATCAAGACCGACATCGTCCGGTACCTCGAGGCGAACGCGGATCGGATCCTCGTGGGGGTCGTCGTCCTCGACGGCAAGAGCGCCGTGGACATCATCGACCGGCACTCGGGGGAGGACGAGATTCCCCACGCCGTGGAGTTCTTCGCCCTGCTCCGTGACCTCGGGATTCCGCCCGTCATCGCCGTCAACAAGATGGACAAGGTCGACGATCGCGACGAACGGCTGGACGCGATCGCCGATCGGTTCGGCCTCGTACCCCCCTGGAAACAGTGGCGGGACACCATCGCCCCGATCACCGCGAAGCAGGGACGGATCAGCGCCCTCGACGAGGCGGTCAAGACCCACCTCGACGACGCGAAGCGCGACGACCTGAAGAAGTTCTTCTCGCACTGACGGGTACGTCCGGCCGCCGGAGACGCCGACCGTCGAGTCGTCGATCGACGCGGTCGAGCGATCAGACGATCCGGTTGACCGGCTCATCGCCGGCCGCGAGCAGCCGGAGGTTCTCACGCACCAGACGCTGGACGTTCTCGTAGTAGCCGCGCTCCATCGCGGCCACGTGCGGGGTGACGAGCACGTCGTCGACGTCCCAGAGCGGGGAGTCGGCGGGGAGGGGCTCCTCCTCGAAGACGTCGAGGGCGGCACCGGCGATGGTTCCCTCCTCGAGGGCCTCGACGAGCGCGTCCTGCTGGACCACCGGACCGCGGGCGACGTTCACCAGGTAGGCGTCATCGCGCATCGCCTCGAACTCCTCGGGGCCGAACATGCCCTCGGTGTCGTCGGTGAGCGGGACGGTGACCGCGACGAACCTGGCGTCCTCGACGGCCGCGTGGAGTTCGTCTGGGGTGTACACCTCCCTGACGTGGGGGACGCGGGTGGGCGTGCGGCGCACCCCCGTCACGGCCATGTCCATGCCCGCGGCCCGGCGGGCGACGCCCTGGCCGAGCGTGCCGAGGCCGACGACGCAGAGCGACTCGTCGAACAGGGTGAACGGCTCGTCCCACCGGGGCCGGTCCCACTCGTGGGCGGCCTGCGCCTCGACGTAGGTGTGAAGCCGTCGCGCCAGCGAGAGCATGAGACCGACGACGCTCTCGCCCACGCTCTCCCCGTGGATACCCGAACTGTTGGTCAGGACGACCCCGTTCCCCCGGAGCGCGTCGAGGGGGAACTTGTCGTAGCCCGCCTGGATCGAGTGGATCCACTCCACGTCGGTCACGAAGTCCTCGTGGTGGTCGAACGTGACGACCGCGTCGACGTCGCCGACGTCGTCGTCACCGATCACCGCGACGGTCGGTCCGGTGTCCGCGAGTGCCTCCATCAGTACCTCCGGCGGGAAGACCGCGGCGACGCTCTCGTGGATGCCGAGTCGGTCGATGTCGGGAGCCATGCTGCGGGCTACACGGGACGCGAGATTGAAGATTGTGGCCGAAGGGGCGACTCGGGGAGATGCCCTCGTCACACGGGGCTCGGTGGGGGTAACGTCTCGTCACCGTCGCCCCGACGAGGCTACTCGCCAGGCGGTGAAAGGGGTTACTCCTCCGTCCACAGCGAGCGCGCGGCGTGCACGGCCGCGACGGATTCGATCTGTCCAGGCGAGAGGACGCCCGCCTCGGTCACGACCCCGTCCAGCAGCCGCGCGGGCACGCGCTCGAAGACCGGATTCGCCTCCGCGACGTCAGCCGGCCCCTCGTAGAGCGGCGGCGGTGAACCGCGCTCGATCGGCACCGACGTCCCCGGCGCGATCTTGTCGCTCGCGCAGACGGCGTACGCCGGAACGTCGGCGTCGGCGCCGGCCAGGGCGGCGAGCCGGCTCCCGACCTTGTTGATCGCGTCGCCGTCCGCGAGCACGGTGTCCGCCCCGAACGCGACGACCGTCGCGTCCTCGACGACGCCGGGGAGGTTTGCGTCCGTCGTGATGGTGACGTCCAGGCCCGCGTCGGCCAGGTCCGCGGCGACGTCGACGCCCTCACCCCCAGGTCTGGACTCGGCGACCGTCACGGACGCCGGCGCGGCGTCCCTCAGCGCCCGCGAAATCGTGCCCGACCGCGAGAGCGTGACCACGCGCTCGTCCGCCAGGCGGTCGGCCGCCCGATCCGCAGTCGCTTCGTCGGCTGCCTGCGCGGCCGTCAGGGCGTCCGTCGCCGCCCGCTCGACGGCCGCCGCCTCCCGGTCGGACACCGCGACCGCCATGACCCGATTGACACGGTTCCGGACCGCGGCCATCGTGGGACGGGCCTCGAGGAGGCCGCGGGCCGTCTTCTCCAGGTGGTCCCAGTCGCCGGTCCCGCGCTCCACGGCGAGCGCGGCCGCGTCCCGCAGGACCTCCAGGGCTCGCAACGAGACGTACGCGGAGCCGTGTTCCTCGTCGCTCCGCACGGTCTCCACCGTCGGGGCGACCCGCCGATAGGACGTCCAGAGGTCCGGGACCGTCTCCCGTCGCAGGATTTCCGTCGGGGGCGCCCACTCGACGACCGCGGTCTCGTAGTTCGGTTCGACCTCCCGATGGGCCGCGTCGAAGAGGTAGGGCGTGACCTGCCAGCGCGTCCCGCGCTCGTCGTCCTCGACGGCGAACGGCTCCCCACGCCGGACGAGCGCGACGTCCGCCGGGTCGAGACCGGTCTCCTCGCGGATCTCCTCGATGGCCATCTCGTCCGGTCGACCCTCCGCGTGTCCGGCGACGGTCCCCCACCTGCCGGCGTACGAGCCCACCGCGTCGGAGCGACGGAACAGCAGGACGTCCGTGCCGTTCCGGAGGAACACCGTGACGACGCTCGTCTCCTCCATGGGCTCCCCTCGTCCGGGAGGGGCTTCGGTGTTTCCCGTCGCCGGTATCGGGCCACCTTTTACCCGGGCGCCGAGTACGGGATGGCATGCAGGCGTTCTCGGTTCCCGGGTTGCCGGAAGTTCGCCCGGGTGACGACCTCGCCGCCATGATCGACGAGCGGACGACCCTCGACGACGGCGACGTGGTCCTCGTGGCGAGCACGGTCGTCTCGAAGGCAGAGGGCAGGACGGCCAGCCTCGAGGACTACGAGCCAGGCCAGCGCGCCGAGCGGATCGCCGACGGGATCGCCGCCGTCGCGGACGAGGACCGGGATCCGCGGTTCGCCCAGGCCGTCCTCGACGACGCCGAGGAACTCCTCATCGAGGCGCCGTTTCTCCTCGCCGTCACCCCCTTCGGTCACGTCGGCGTCAACGCGGGGATCGACCGGTCCAACACGGGCGACGCCGACCTGCTTCTGCTCCCCGTGGACCCGACGGAGAGCGCCGAGCGCATCCGCGACGGGCTCGAGGCGGACGTCGCCGTGATCGTCACGGACACCTCCGGCCGCCCGTTCCGCGCCGGCCAGCGGGGGGTCGCCATCGGGTGGGCGGGCATGCCAGCCATGCGCGACTGGCGTGGAGAGACGGACCGCGACGGACGCGAGATGGAGGTCACGGTCGAGGCCGTCGTGGACGAACTGGCCGCGACGGCCAACCTCGTGACCGGAGAGGGCGACGGTGGCACCCCGGTCGCGGTGGTCAGGGACTACGACCTCGACGCGGTCGAGGGGGCCGATCGCCTGTTTCGCGACCCGGAGACGGACTTCGTCAGGCAGGCGCTCCGGGGGTGGTCCTATGCGGGGCGTTGAACTCACGCCCGAGATCCCCGTCGACGACGTCGTGGATCTGGGAATCGCGGCCGAGGAGAACGGCTTCGACGCCGTCTTCGCCTCATCGCACTACAACAATCGGGACCCGTTCCAGGCGCTCGCGCGCGTGGCCGCCGCGACGGAATCGATCCGCGTCGGCCCGGGCGTCGCAAACCCCTACGAGAGCCACCCGGTCGCGCTCGCCTCCCGCGTCGCCACGCTCCAGGAGGACAGCGGCGGGCGAGCGGTGTTCGGTCTCGGTGCCGGCGACCGGTCCACCCTCCGGAACCTCGGCGTCGACCGCGACCGACCGCTCCGTCGCGTGCTCGAGACCATGCGGGTCGCACGCCGCCTGTTCGCGGGCGAACGCGTGGATCACGAGGGCACGTTCTCGGTCGAGGACGCGGGCCTCAACTACGCGGTGGACGACGTCCCCGTCTACGTCGGTGCCCAGGGCCCCCACATGCTCCGGATGGCCGGCAAGCACGCCGACGGCGTCCTGGTGAACGCCTCACACGTGGACGACGTCGCGTGGGCGGCCGACCGGATCGCGGAGGGCGTTTCGGAGCGCCCGGGCGACCGGGAGGCCCCCGAGGTCCTCGCCTACGCCAGCGTGAGCGTCGCCCGGGACGCGGACGCCGCCCGCGAGGCCGCCCGGCCTCCCGTCGCGTTCATCGCCGGGGGCGCAGACGACCGAGTGCTCGAACGGCACGGGATCGACGCCGACCGGGCGGCGGCGATCGGCGACCACATCGAGGCGGGGCGGTTCGATGAGGCCTTCGCCGCCGTCACGGCGCCGATGCTCGAGGCCTTCAGCATCGCCGGGACCGTCGAGGACGTCGCGGCGCGGTTCCGGCGCGTCCGCCGACACGCCGACGGGATCGTCGTCGGCGCACCGCTCGGACCGAACCGCGAGACCGCGATCGACCTCGGCGCCGCGGCCCTCTCCCGTCTCGACTGATCAGTCCTGTGCGAGCGCGGCGAGGACCCCGCCCACGGCCAGGACGCCGAAGACCGCGAACGCCACCACGAAGATCGACGCCGCGCCGAGAAGCAACAGCGGTGCCACGGGGTCGTTGGTCGCCACCTGACCGAACAGCCCGATCGCCTGCACGATGTTGTCGATGATCCAGACCATGTCTAGACGACCGACGTGGCCCCCCTTAGCATCACCGGGACGGTTATGCCGGTCGGCACGGATGGTCCCACCGTGCGAGACGCCACGCTCGATGCGTTCGGCCAGGAGGACGAGGAGCCGGCCCGCTCCAGGGCCGGCGTCGAGCCGACCGCGGAGTTCGATCCAGGTGGTCTCGAGTGCGAGGCCTGCGGAGCGGTCGTCGAGCGACGCTGGCGCCAGGGCGACGCGATGGTCTGCGGCGAGTGCAAGGACTGGTCGGAGGGGTGACCGGTCGCGGCCCGCGGTCGAGCGCGGGTCGTGTGACCAACAGACATACTAACAACCGGTCCCCTACCCACCCGCACATTCGTCCCGCGGCATCACCCATGACCGATACATCAGAGCCCGAGTCGGTGGAACCGGGCGCGCGGTACTACGACCCGGCCACCGACGCCACCCCACTCTCCGTCGACGCGGCGACGACGCTCGTCGAGGACGTGCTGGACAACGTCGAGACCGTCATCGTCGGCAAGCGGTCGGCGAGCGAACACATCGTGACGACGATCCTCGGACGGGGCCACCTCCTCCTCGAGGACGTCCCGGGCGTCGGGAAGACGATGCTCGCCCGGGCGGTCGCCAGGTCGGTGGCCGGCGAATTCCGCCGGGTCCAGTTCACGCCCGACCTCTTGCCCTCGGACGTGACGGGCGTCTCCGTCTACGACGAGGGCAGCGGCGAGTTCGAGTTCAGACCGGGTCCGCTGTTCGCGAACGTGGTGCTCGCCGACGAGATCAATCGCGCCCCGCCGAAGACCCAGTCGGCGCTGCTCGAGGCGATGGAGGAAGAACAGGTGACGACCGACGGCGAGACCCGACGACTCCCCGACCCGTTCGTCGTCATCGCGACCCAGAACGCGGTCGAGCGCGACCGCACCTACGAACTGCCCGTGGCGGAACTGGACCGTTTCTCGAAGAAGGTCACCCTCGGGTACCCCGGTCGCGAGGAGGAACTCACGGTCCTCGAACGGGTCGTCGGCGGGCACCCCATCGACGAGGTCGACCCCGTCACGGACGTCGAGCGGTTGCGGCGGGCGCGCGCCACCGCGGCCGACGTGACCGTCTCGGCGGCGGTCCGGGAGTACGTGACCGAACTGGCGCGCCACACCCGCGATCAGGCAGACCTGGGCGTGAGTCCGCGCGCGGCCATCGACCTCGTCCGCACGGCACAGGGTCGCGCGATCCTCAACGGGCGTGACTTCGTGCTCCCGGACGACGTCCGGGCGGAGGCCGCGGCGGTCTGGCGTCACCGCGTCCGGGCGTCGGCCAGCGGCCCCGTCGGCGGGGAACCGGGCGCGAAGGTGGTCGACCTCGCCCTGGACGCCGTGCCAGTCCGATGACGCCGAGCCCCACGCGCCGCGGGTGGACCGTCCTCGGGGTGGTCCTGTTCGCGTTCGCCATGGGGTGGGGGTTCGGCGGCCGCAGCCTCAACGCGGTTGTCGTCCCGGGGATCGTGGCGTTCGCGCTCGCGGGACTCGGCGTCTGGCGGGTCGATCGGCCGACGGTCGAGCGATCGGTCCCGGAGCACGGCCACCGGGGCGAGTCGGTGACGGTCGGCCTCGCCGTCGAGAGCGACCTCCCGATGCCCGCGACGGTGACCGACGTGCTGCCGGACGGTCTGGCCGGCGACGCGACGCGGGCGACCGTCCTCGACGGACGCCGTCACGAGTACGCCGTCGACCTCCGGGAGCGGGGCGTCCACCGGATCGCTGGACCGCGGGTCGCCGTCACCGACCCCCTCGGCCTCTGGCGTCGGCAGTTCGAGCGGACGGTGACGGATCGAATCACGGTCTTCCCCCGGGTGCGCCCGCTGGGCCGCGGTGCCCCGGAAATCGGCGGAGTCCTGGCCGATACCGACGTTCGGGAGCACTTCGACGGCGTCCGCGAGTACGTTCCGGGGGATCCGCTCCGCGACGTGAACTGGAAGACGAGCGCCAAACGGCCACACGACCTCTTCGTCACGGAATACGCCGGCACCGGCGAGAGCCGCTCCGTGACCGTCGGCGTGACCGCGAGCGAGGGGCACGTCGACGACGCCGCCGAGGCGGCGGCCAGCGTCGCGGTCCACCTGCTCGACGCCGGTGCCACGGTCGGCGTGGTCGGCCCGAACGGCGAGGTGGAACCCGCCGTTGGGGAGCCACACCGCCGCAGAGTTCTCTCGCTCCTCGCGACCCTCGACGCGGGCGCCGTCCCCGACGACCGCCGTGACGACGTCGACGTCCTCGTCAGCGCGACGGACGCCGACGCCACCCAGGTCGTCGTCGGCGGTGACCGCCGGTCGTTCGAGGACCTCGCCGGCCGCCGGCAGGCGGGGGTGCCCGCCTGATGGCGACCCCCTCGATCGCCGACCCCGGGCGCGCCGCGAGCGAGCGCACCGCCCCGCGGGTCTACCGGGGCCTGGCCTGGCTCGGGGTCGGCGGGCTGACCGCAGCCTACCTCTCGGTACTCTACCACGTCGTCGACGTGGTCGGTCGGGTGGAGCCGTTCGTCGCCCTGGTGGGGGTCGCGGTGGTGCTCGCCGTCCTGGCGCGGTCGCTCTCCCGGCGGGTCGGCTTCGCGCTCGGGGGCGCGATCCTGGTCGTCGGACTCGCGCTGTACGTCACTGCACTCCCGGCCGCCAACCGGGAGGCCCTCGGCGTGGGCCGGTTCCTCGCCGAGATGGCGTCGCTCCTGACCGGCTACTCGGTTCTCAGGATGACCGACGTCGGGACCTGGGCGCTGGCCGTGACGCCGGCCCCGACGTTCCTGGCGCTCTCCCTCGCCCTCCGCCGGCAGTGGGAGGCGAGCGCGGCGGTGGGGTCCCTCGCTCTGGGGTTCTTCGTGTTGACCGGGGACAGCGGGTCCGTGGCCACGATGCTGGGCGTGCTCGGCGCGACCGGGGCGGTCGCGTTCGGCCGCCTCGCGCGCCACGGTGCCGGCCGCCAGGAGGGCGAACTCGTCGCGGTGTTGCTCGCCCTGATGGTCCTCGGCGCCGGTACCGTGAGCGCGGTACCTGGATCCGGATCGCCCCTCGCCCCGCCGGGATCGACGCGGGTCAGCGGCGACGTCATCGACAGCGGGGGCCGGGTCACCGTCGGCGGGAGCATCAGCCTCTCGCCCGACGTCTTCTTTTACGTGACGGCGTCCCGCGCCGCCTACTGGCGCGTCGCCGCCTACGATCGGTTCACGGGAGACGCGTGGCTCCGCACGGACGGCCCGGCCGATCCGTACGCGGGGGAGGGGCCGCCCGAGCCCACGGTCCGGATCGGACAGCGATTCACGGCGAAGCGAACCCTGAGCGCCTATCCAGCGGCCGCGACGCCGGTGGCGACCGACGGGTTCGGCGGCAAGATAACCGGGTTCGGCGACCTCGCGAGCGACCGGCCGCTCCGGGAGAACGAGAGCTACGTCGTGGTGAGCGAGCGGCCCGTGGCGGGCGTCTCCAGGCTCCAGGCCGCGGGAACGGACTACCCCGCCGTGATCGAGCGACGGTACAGTCAGGTCCCCGGGAGCACGACCGACCGGGTCCGGGCCCTGAGCGCTCGCGTGACGAGCGAGGCCGACACCCCCTACGAGACGGCGGTCGCGATCGAGCGATGGCTCGAGACCAACAAGGCCTACTCGCTCGACGCGCCGAAGCCACGCGGTCGGGTCGTCGACACCTTCCTCTTCGAGATGGACGCGGGCTACTGCACGTACTACGCCACCGCGATGACGGTCATGTTGCGCACCCAGGGAGTGCCCGCTCGGTTCGTCACCGGGTACACGGCGGGCCAGCAGGTGGACGGGAACACCTGGGTCGTCCGGGGACTGGACTCCCACGCCTGGGTCGAGGTCTACTTCCCCGACGTCGGCTGGGTGCGCTTCGACCCGACGCCGGGCGGACCCCGGGTGTCCGCAGAGCAGGCGCGACTCGACCGGGCGGGGGTCGCGGCGGACGGTGGCCCCGTCCCCCAGGACGACGGACTGTTCGAGAGCGAGGGCCCCACCGCCGTTCGACGCCCGAACGTGGGGAAGTTGCCCGCGGTCCTCGGAGAGAACGACACGACGAACGGATCCGTCTCGCCGGCGACGACCGTCCCGGAGTACGTGATGCAAAACGGCTCGTTCCCCGGAGTGGGCGACGAGGGTGGCGGCGGGCCGTCCCTGCCGGGCCCGCAGTCGCTGGCGATCTGGGGCGTCCTCGTCATCGGACTCGGCGTGGCGGTCCACCGCAGCGGGGCGACGGTCGCCGTCTATCGGGGGCTCTGGCTCCGGACCGCGCCCCGTGGCGACCCGACCGAGCGCATCGAGGGGGCGTTCTCGCGCGTCGAGTACGTCCTCGCGCGCGGGGCGCGTCCGCGCAGGACCGACGAGACGGTCCGCGAGTACGTCGATCGTGTCAGCGACGACGAGCGCGTCCGAGAGGTCTCGAGACTTCTCGAACGGGCGCGATACGCCGACCGCGTCGCGGAGGCGGACGCCGAGCGTGCAGGGCGACTCGCAGACGAGGTGGTCGACGACCTCGACGCAGTCGGGCGATTCGGGGTGGCGACAGTGTTTAATAGATTGCTTTCGTAGCCATCGGCGTAATGTCGGAAGTCTGCTCGACGTGCGGGTTGCCCGAGGAACTCTGCGTCTGCGAGGACGTCGCCAAGGAGTCCCAGGAGATCACAATCCGCATCGACGAGCGCCGCTACGGAAAAGAGGTTACCGTCATCGAAGGATTCGATCCCAACGACGTGGACCTGGACTCGCTCTCCTCGGACCTGAAATCGAAGATGGCCTGTGGGGGCACCGTGGACGACGGCGAAATCGAACTCCAGGGCAACCACCGGGAACGCGTCGAGGAATTCCTCCGCGACCGCGGCTACAACGTCGCCTGACCCCTACTCCGACTTCCGACTCGGTTCGTGGGTCACGTCGGCCTCGAGCGGGCCGTCCCAGCCGTCGATACCCTCCTCCAGCGACGCCACCAGCGCGTCGTCGTCGACGTCCTCGTAGGCGGCGATCAGCGACGCGGCCTGTTTGCTCGCCTCGCCGTGTTCGCAGACGGTCACGATCCGCTCGGCCCCCGCGAACTCGCTCACCCGGTCGGTGAGCGCGTGGAAGGGCACGTGTTCGCTCCCGGGGAGGTGGCCGCGCTCGAAGGCGGGTCCCGTTCGAACGTCGACGATGCGGACCTCGCCCTCTTCCCGGAGACGCGCGAGGTCGGACGCGTCGATTTCGTCGACCATCGCCACACACTCGGCGACGGGGCCGGAAAAGCGTCGCGGCCGACGCGGTCAGAGGAAGCCCTCCCGCTCGGCGAGCAACAGCGCCTCGAGGGTGGCGTCGTTCGCCGGGGCGGCCCGCGCCGCCGCGATCGCGTCCTCGCGGCGCATCCGGGTCACGGACAGGAACTCGTTGGGATCGAGGTCTCGCTCGGTGGCCGACAGATCCTCGGCGACGACGTACCCGCGCTCGTGACGGAGTACCCCGGTCGCGACGTCGACGGTCTGGACGTGGGTCACCCGGTCGGCGACGAGGCCCGCCTCCTCCCGGAGTTCGCGGGCCCCGGCCGCCTCGTAGTCCTCGTCCGTCTCGACGATGCCCGCGACGAGTTCCAGGTGGGTGTCCCGGACGGTGGGACGGTACTGCTCGACGAACACCACGTCCCCACCGTCGAGGGCGACCACCACGACCGCCGCCGGGAGGGCCGCCCAGTAGTAGCGCTTCGTCGAGCCGTCGGGCTGTTCGACCAGGTCGTAGCCGCCGTCGTACCAGCCGGTCTCGTACTCGGTGACGGACTCGAGGACCGGCCACGCGTCGTCTCCCATGCCCAACCGGTGGACGGCCGGCCACTAGGCGGTTTCGTCACGGCAGTCCCCGCCGTCGCGTCCGGGCCGTCCCGCCGTCGGGGGTGCGAACGGCCCGGCGGTCACCGTGAGGGCACCCGGGAGTCACCCGGGGAAACCCGTGGTCACCCCGGCCATCTGGGAGGTGCCCCCAATCCACCTGGACGGTGCCTCCAGGGCACGTGGATGCTCCTCCAGGGCACGTGGATGGTGCCTCCAGGGCACGTGGATGGTACCTCGAAGGTACGCGGATGCTCCTCCAGGGCACGTGGATGCTCCTCCAGGGCACGTGGATGGTACCTCGAGGGTACGCGGATGCTCCTCCAGGGCACGTGGATGGTACCTCGAGGTACCCTGGATGATCATCCGTGGAACCGGGCGGTCTCGCCGGTGCCGATCAGAGGAGGTCGCGGTAGTACCGACCGAAGGCCTGGCGCTGGACCGTTCCGACGGCGGCGTCCGGTTCCTGCTGATAGGTCACGACCGCGACGGCGCCGGCGGCGGGGACCGGGTGCCACGCCCGGTTGTCCACCGCGTCGCTGCCCCCGAGGTGGGGCTCGAGGTCGGGGTGGTCGGCGAGCCAGGACTCGAAGGCCGTGCGGTCGCCGAGGTGGACCCGGAGGAGGGAGGCGAACAGGGCGTCACGGGCCGTCTCGACGACCGCGCTCGTGACCCGCTCGCGGTACTCCTCGCGGTCGAGGTCCATCGCCTTCGCCACTTCCTTCGTCACGACCTGGGCGGCCGGGCCCAGGGCCTCGTACTCCTCGCGCACGTCGGACTCCGTCGCGGGAGAGAGCAGTCCCCGTGTCTCCATACGCTCCCCTGGGCGGCCAGCGCCCTACTCGCTTTCGGAGTCCTCCGCCATGCGCCTGCTCAGCTCGCGGGCCTCCTCCAGAATCTCGCGGTCCGCGGCGGTGAGCGCCTCCGGGTCCTGGGGTCGTTCCACCCGGGTCGCCGGTCGCTCCTCGCCCACTCCCTCGGGCACGTCGAGGTCCACCGACTCGGCGTGCTCGGCCACGAGCGGCCCCAGGTCCGCCGGGCCCATCGACCCCCAGTCCTCGACGTGTTCGTCCAGCCACGCCTCGTGGCCCTCGTCGCTGATCATGGCCGTGAACGCGAGGTGGTTCGCCAGGTGTTCGGCGTCCACCTGCGGTTCCTCGCAGACCGGACAGGCGTAGCCCATACGGGGCCCTGGCGTCCCTCGCTAATACTCCTCACGGTCCGAAACGTCTGCGACCATGAGGAAGGCGTCCTCGCCGTCCGGGTAGTACCCGGGATAGCGTCGGACGATCGAGAAATCGAACCCCCGGTAGAGGTCGATGGCCGTTTCGTTGCTCTCGCGTACCTCGAGGCGGACCCCGTCGTGGCCCCGGCCGGCGAGTATCGACAGCCCCCGGTCGAGGAGCGTCGAGCCCAGCCCGCGACCCCGGTGGTCGGGGTCGACGGCGAGGTCCTTGACGTGGCCCATCGGCGTGCCGTTCACCTGCACGCCCGTCGCGACGACGTAGCCGACGACGTCGCCGCCCACCGCGCCCCCGCCACCGGGCGACTCCGCGACCAGGAATCCCGGTTGGCCGACGAACTGCTCGAACGCATCGACGTCCCAGGGGTGGGAGAAGGCGGCGCGCTCGATGCGGACCACGTCCAGCAGGTCCGCGCGGACGGCCCGGCGAATCCCGCGGTCGGTGTCCGGGGCGACGGTCGTCACGATTCGCCCTTCGAGGCCGGCACCCAAGAGGGTCACGACCGCGTCCCGGTCCGGACGTCGCCGCCGGAGAGAAGGGAAAGCCTAACGACCGTCCGCGTCCGGGACTCTATCGATGTTCAAGAGCGGGGCGTTCGTCGCCGACCACCTCGACGACGTCGACGAGGAACAGGTGCAACCCAACGGGGTGGATCTCACCCTCGAGTGGATCCTCGAACAGCGCGAGCCGGGGTACGTCGCGACCGACGGGGTCGCCATCGGCGAGCGCCAGTCCGTCTCCCCCGACGAGCGCGGAGACGACCGGGAGACGTACTACCTCAGGCCCGGCGGGTACATCCTCCAGTACGCCGAGACGGTCGTGATCCCCGAGGGCCACGTGGGATTCGTCCTCCCGCGCTCGTCGCTGATGCGCAACTCGGCCATGCTCAACACCGCGGTCTGGGACGCCGGCTACCGGGGCCGCGGCGAGGGGCTGCTCCAGGTCCACCACGACGTCGAACTCGAGCGCGGCGCGCGGGTGGCCCAGCTGGTCCTCGCCGCGGCGGACCACGAAAAGCGATACGACGGCAACTACCAGGGCGAACGGATCGACTGAGCGGCCGGGCGTCGTGCGCACCGTTAAGTGGACGCGGGCCGCAACGACCGACGAGGCGACCGTGACCCAGCAATCCCTCGCCGACCGGGTGCTCGCAGTCGTCAGGTACAACACCGGCGGACCACAGCCCCCGACCGTGGACGCCACCCACGTGAAGACCGTCCTCTGTTCTGGCGGCGGTCCCGACCCCGATCGCGTGGAGGCGGTGTTGCAGACCCTCGTGACGAACGGCGACGTCGTGGAGACGGACGGGCGCTACCGACTCCCGGAGGACCCATGACCGACCGGAAGGCCCGCATCGACCGCCTGTTCCAGCGTCGGCCCGGCCAGCGAGCCACCGCCCTCGCGATCGGTCGATTCGTCCTCGGTCTCGCGATCGGGGTGGTCATCGTTGGCGGCGCGGACGTGACCGTGGGCGTCCCCGGGAGTGCATACCTCCTCGCCGCGCTCCTCGCTGCCGGGTACGGGTACGCGGGCTACCGGAAGGGCGAGCGACTGCCGGAGGAGTGATCCGCCACCGGCCGATTGAAATACCGCCCGGTCCGAGGATACGGCCATGAGCGACGACGACGCGACGACTGACGACGCCCGATCCCTGCGCGAGCGGGCGAACGACCTCGCCGAGGAACTGGCGGGGTCGGTCGAGGGGCCGGCCGAGCAGGAACCGGATCGCGACGAGGAGTGATCAGTACGGGCGCGTCCTGAGCCAGGAAGGATCGTACCCGGCGGGGTGCTCGGAGAGGGGGACGACCGCCGGCGGGCCGCGGAACGTGACGAACCGCTCGAGGTCGGCCTCCGTGACCACGCGCGGTCGCACGAGGTGATAGGAGAGATACCGCAGGTCGCCATCGACCGCCGCCACGACCGGCATCCCCTCGCCATCGAACGCGAGCACGAGCGGATCGCCGTCCTCCCAGGTGTCCGCGATGCGCTCGCGATACGTGGACGCGTCGGCGACGGGCGTCCGGTCCGTCGTTCCCATGGACGAATCGACGACGGGGACCGGGAAGGACCTTCGCCAAGGGCGGAGCGAAAGTGAAAGTCGTCAACCCGTCCGGCCCTCGCCGTCGCCCGTCGACGCGGCGCCGGGCCGGGGGTCGAAGACGGCCGGTCGCGTCTCGCCCCGTACCTCGATGTCCGCACCGAGCCCCTTGCGCACGACTCGCGAGAGGGCGTGGTCGACGAGCGTGATCCGACCGGGCACCGGCGTGTCGAGGTCCCCGACGAAGGCGCTCCCGGGCGGGACGGCCATCGTCTGGACGTACTCGTCGGGGGCATTCGCAAGCGCGCCGTTCTGCCAGGCGCGCGACCAGACGTTCCCGATGGGGTGAAAGCTCGAGGAGAGATTCGGCCCGCCGTTGACGAAGTAGACCCGGACCGTCTCGCCCCGGTCGGCGATCATCGGCCCGTACCGGTCCGCGGTGAAGGGGTGGGACTCGCCGTTGAACAGGACGTACGTCGGCTCTTCGCGGGTCATCGCGGCGCGGTCGAAGTCGTGGTGTCCCTCGCTCCCCGCCCGCTGGTCGGTATAGACTTCGTGCTGACCGAGGTACAGTTCGCGGTCCACCGCCGGCAGTCCCTCGGGCGGTTCGACCAGCATCAGGCCGAACATGCCACTCGAGACGTGCACGTCCAGCGAGGGGACCGCGCAGTGGTAGACGAACGCACCCGGGTACTCGGCCCGGAAGGTCACCGCGTTCTCCTCGCCGGGCGCGGCGGTCGTCGCGACCGATCCGCCGCCGGTCCCGTAGACCGCGTGGAGGTCGACGTTGTGGGGACGGACGTTCTCCGGTGCGTTCTCGAGGGTGAGCGTGACGGTGTCGCCCTGCCGGACCCGGAGCATCGGGCCCGGAACCCGGCCGTCGAACGTCATGAACGAGAAGGTGACGCCGTCTTCGATCTCGGCGGTGACCTCCGCCGCGGTCAGGGTCACCTCGTGGTGGCGCGGGTCGCGCCAGTCCACTGGATCGGGGACCGCGGTCGGATCCGCCGCGATGCGGTCGACGTCGGGATCCGGTCCGTCGGTCGCGGTCGTAGTCGTGGTCCGGATGGACGCCTCCCCCGATTGGCACCCGGCGAGGGACGCGAGGCCGCCGATGCCGAGCGCCTGAAGGACGCGTCGGCGTGGTGTGTCGAACATCGTCGCGACCGTGGATTAGGCGCCCCGAAACTAACGGCTGCTCGCGAACACCTTCGGTACGGGTCTCGAGTGGCGAAAAGACCGGAAGAGGGGCACGAGGACCCGGTCTGGTCACCGGGCCGGTGGCATGGTTCGGGTGCCGGTCAGTGACTCTCGGGTGCGGACTGGCCGCACTCGGGGCACATCGACTGGCTCTGGATCGGTACCATCGTGGCGCCGCATCGGTTGCAGTTCATGACAGGTGGCCGTCCGTGATCCTATAATATATGTCTTTCCGTATTAGCCCTCCTGGTATGGTACACTATTCCCTATTATTTATGCCATATTCCTATAATACTCTGCCGGCGTGGGCAACGGGCGGGATCCACAACGCCTACGCCCCCACCGGACGAAGCCGAGCCGATGCGACTGGCCGTCGGAGCGGTCCTGGTGCTGGTGATGGCCGCCGGGTGCGTCTCGGTCGGTCCCCTCCCGGGCGGGAACGACGCGCCCGCGAGAGCCAACGCCACGGTGACGGTCACGCACGTCGTCGACGGCGACACGATCGAGGTGCGATTCCCCGACGGATCGGCGGACACGGTCCGGCTCCTCGGCATCGACGCCCCGGAGACCCACGTCGAGAACGAACCGGACGAGTTCGAGGGCGTGCCGGACACGGAGGCGGGACGGACCTGCCTGCGGGACGCGGGCCGGGAATCGGGACGCTGGCTCGCCGACCGCGTCGCCGACGACCGGGTCACGCTCGTCTTCGATCCCCGGGCGGACGAGCGGGGCGGGTACGGGCGGCTACTCGCCTACGTGCACGAGAACGGCACCGACGTGGGGTACCGACTGGTCGCGACGGGGCGGGCGCGCCTCTACGACGGGCCGTTCGTCAGGGCCGATCGCTACCGGGCCGCGGAGGATCGGGCGCAGGACCGGGGGATCGGTCTGTGGCGATGTCGGTGACGGACCCCGATCGCCTCGCGATCAGTGGTGGTGGCCCCCACAGCCACAGCCACCCTCGACCTTCGGGTTGTCGACGGTGAAGCCGGCGCGTCCCGGCCCCGAGACGTAATCGACGGTGGCACCCTCGGCGAGTTCGCGGCTCTCCGGACCGACGAAGACCTGCATTCCGTCGTGGGTGACCACCACGTCCTCCTCGGCGGGGTCGGACTCGAAGCGCATCCCGTACGCCATCGATCCGCAGTCGCAGTTCTTCTCCCGGGCGAGGAATCGGACGCCGTTCTCGGCGGGGTCGAGGGCCTCGGCCTCCATCGCGGCACGCGTCTCCTCGATCGCCTCGTCGGTGAACTGGACGACGGTCGCATCGGTTCCGGTGGCCTGGGTTCCACTCATACCCACCATATTTTGGGTGGAGGTCCTTCACTGTGGTGCCGGCCCGTAACCGAAACCGGTTACTGCGGGTGGGCCTCGCGCGCCTGTCCGGGAGCCGTTTCAGTCGTCGCGCTTGACGGCGGGGTTCGTGACCGCCCCGTTGGCGGCCGAGTCGAAGGCGTCGCCGTACTTGCGCATGACGCCACCCTCGTAGGGCGGTTCGTACGCGTCCCGGTCGGCGAGGCGACGTTCGAGCTCCGCGTCGTCGAGGGCCACGGAGAGTTCGCGATCCGGGACGTCGACGGTGATCCGGTCGCCGTCCTGGAGCGCGGCGATCGGACCCCCGGCGGCGGCCTCCGGCGCGACGTGACCGATCATCGGGCCCCTGGTGGCCCCAGAGAACCGGCCGTCCGTGACGAGCGCGACGTCGTCCTCGTGGCCCTGGCCCACGACGGCGGCGGTCACGCCCAGCATCTCCCGCATGCCCGGACCGCCCCTCGGTCCCTCGTTCCGGATCACGATGACGTCCCCGGACTCGATGGCTCCGGACTGGACGTAGTCCATGGCGTCCTCCTCGTTCTCGAAGACGCGCGCCGGGCCCTCGTGGAAGAGTTCGTCGTCGGCGGTGACCTTGAGGACCGCGCCGTCGGGGGCGAGATTGCCGGTGAGGATCTTGATGGCACCCTCGTCGTGGAGCGGATCGTCGACGTCGTAGAGGAAGTCGGCGTCGACGTCGTCGTCCGCCGGGAGGTCGAGGTGGTCGAGTTCCGCCGCGAGCGTGCGGCCGGTGACGGTCATCGCGTCGCCGTGGAGGTATCCGCCCTCGAGGAGGCGCCGGAGCACGACCGGGACGCCGCCCACCTCGTGGAGGTCGTTCATGACCCGGTAGCCCCCGGGCTGGAGGTCCGCGATCTTGGGCGTCCGGTTCGAGATCCGATCGAAGTCCGCGACGTCCACGTCCACGTCCGCCTCGGCGGCCAGCGCGAGCACGTGGAGCACCCCGTTGGTCGATCCGCCGAGGGCGACCTGGAGGGCGATGGCGTTCTCGAAGGACTCTCGCGAGAGGATCTCGGAGGGGCGCCGGTCCTCGGTCACGACCTCGACCGCGAGGGCGCCGGCCCGTTCCGCGACGTCGTACCGGCCGGGGGACTCGGCCGGCGGACTGGCACTGCCGAGCGGCGCGAGTCCGAGCGCCTCGCTGATCGAGGCCATCGTGTTGGCGGTGAACATCCCGCCGCAGGCGCCGGGTCCCGGGCAGGCGTTGACCTCCATCTCCGCGAGTTCCTCTGCGGACATGTCCCCCGAGGAGACGGCCCCGACGCCCTCGAAGACGTTCTGGATCGTGATCTCGCGGCCCCGGTGCTGTCCCGGCATGATCGACCCGCCGTAGAGGAACACAGAGGGGAGGTCGGTCCGGATGGCCGCCATCATCATCCCCGGGAGGTTCTTATCGCACCCGCCCAGGGTGACCAGTCCGTCCATGCGCTCCCCGAAGGAGACGAGTTCGACGGAGTCCGCGATGACCTCCCGGGAGACCAGCGACGCCTTCATCCCCTCGGTCCCCATCGAGATGGCGTCCGAGATGGTGATCGTCCCGAACTCGATTGGCATGCCCCCGTTCTCGTCAACGCCCTCGTAGGCAGACGCGGCGACCTCGTCGAGGTGGACGTTGCACGGCGTGACGTCCGCCGCCGGGTTGGCGATGCCGATCATCGGCGAGTCGAAGTCCTCGTCGTCGTAGTCCATCGCCCGGAACATCGCCCGGTGGGGAGCGCGCTCGACGCCCTCCGTGACCTCGTTCGACCGGAGGTCGGGATCCTTCTCGTGATCCATTTCCGCTGGCAGGTCGGACCCGGACTGTCGGCTCATGCCTTCCCCCTCGTGACGGACCCGGATAACTCCTGCAGATGTGACGGTCACTCGCCGGAACGAGACCGCGACCGGCGACCCGTTCGGCCGGGGCGTCCGACGACGACGTCCGATCCGGACCGGGACAGCACTTAACCGGGGTGCCGTCGTTCCGGGCGTATGCGAATCGATATCGATCGACAGCGGTTCCTCGATCGAATGCGCGAACAGGCGGAGATCGGGGGGCTCCCAGAGGAGCGCGGACTGGATCGACTGACCCTCACCGACGCCGACAGGGCCGTCCGCGACTGGTTCCGGGACCTCATGGAGGACGCCGGACTGGCCGTCCGTGTCGACGAGATGGGCAACATGTTCGGCCGCCGAGAGGGGGCCGACCCGGACGCGGGCACCGTGCTGGTCGGGTCGCACCTGGATTCCCAGCCCCGGGGCGGCATCTACGACGGGCCGCTGGGCGTCCTCGCCGCCCTGGAGTTCGTCGAGACGGCGAACGACGAGGGCATCACGACCGAACGGCCGGTCGAGGTCGTCAACTGGACCAACGAGGAGGGGTCGCGCTTCCAGCCCGCGATGATGTCGAGTGGCGTCTGGGCCGGCAATCTCGCACTCGAGGAGGCGTACGAGGCGACCGATCGCGAGGGCAACCGGTTCGTGGACGAACTGGAGCGCATCGGCTACCGGGGCGACGTCCCCGCCGAGCCCCAGTACGAGTACGACGCCTACCTCGAGTTGCACATCGAACAGGGCCCCCGCCTCGAGGAGAGCGGCGACGACGTCGGGGTCGTGACCGGCGTCGTCGGCTTCCAGTGGGGCGAGTTCACCTTCGAGGGGCAGGCCAACCACTCGGGAACCACGCCGATGCACCACCGGAAGGACGCCCTCGTCGCGGCGGCAGACGTCGTCACGCAGGTCAGACGCATCCCCGGGACGCTCGGCGAGCGAACCGTGGGCACGACCGGCGTGATCGAGGCCGAACCGGGATCGATCAACGTCGTCCCCGGGAAGACGAACTTCACCGTCGGCTTCCGGGATCCGGACGACGCGGTGGTCGATGAGGCGATGGACAGGATTCGGGCCGAGGCGAGGGCTGCGGCCGAACGGGAGGGGGTCGAGTGGGAGTACGAGCCGCGGATGGCCGTCGAGAGCGTCGACTTCGCGGACCGGTGCGTAAAGGCGGTCCAGGCGGCGGCCGACGACCGCGGCCACGACTCCCAGCGAATGATCAGCGGCGCCGGCCACGACGCGACCCACGTCGCGAGCGTCTGTGACGCGGCGATGGTCTTCGCGGTCAGCGAGGGCGGGACCAGCCACTCCCCCGACGAGTACACGAGCTGGGACGACTGTCACGCGGCCGCCGACACGCTTGCGAACGCCGCGCTGGACCTCGCGGGCGTCGCGACGGACTAGTCGCCGTCCACGAGGTTCGACCGCATCTCGCCGGAGAGGGAGTTCATGAACGTCGGATCGGAGGCGATCTCGTCCATGACGAACCGGGAGGAGGTCTCGTTGACGCCCTCGATGGCGACCATGTCCTCGACGACCCGGTTCATCTGCTCGCGGTCCTGGACCCGGGTGATCGCCACGAAGTCCACGTCGCCCATCGTGTAGTAGACCTGCTCGACGCCGTCGAGGGCGGCGAGTTCCGTCCCCAGGTCCTCCGAATAGCCGTGCTCGTGGGTCACCGACACCTCGGTGATGGCCACCATGTCGAGGCCGAAGTGCGCCGGATCGAGGTCCGCGGTCACGCCCTCGATGACGCCCGCCTCTTTGAGTTTGTCGATGCGGTAGTGGACGGCCGACTTCGAGAGGCCGAGTTCGCTCGCGAGCGTCTCCAGACTCACGTCGAAGTCGTCCTCGACGTGCGCGAGGAGGTCGAGGTCCGTCCGATCGAACCGGCCGGGTTCGAGCGGCGGGGTCGTCATGACGACGTGGCGTCCGGCCACCGCTCGATGTAGACCGCCTCGTCGGTGTAGAACCGGATCACGTCCTCGCCCTGGGCGTGCAGGTCGCCGAAGAACGAGTCGTCCCACCCGCCGAAGTGGAAGAACGCCATCGGCGCGGCGGTGCCCACGTTCACCCCGAGGTTGCCCGCGTCCACCTCGTGGCGGAACCGTCGCGCGTCGGCACCCTGCCGGGTGAAGAGGCTGGCGGCGTTGCCGTAGTCGCTCCGGTTCACGAGGTCGATCGCGTGATCGAGGTCCTCGGCCCGGAGCAGCGCCAGGACCGGCCCGAATATCTCCTCGCGGGCGATCGTCGCCTCCGGATCCACGTCGCCGAAGACGGTCGGCCCGAGGAAGTGTCCCTCGGCGGGGAGGTCGTGGTCGCGCCCGTCCACCAGCAACTCTCCGCCCTCCTCGACGCCGGTCTCGACGTATTCCTCGATGCGCTCCCTGTGCGCCGCCGAGACGACCGGTCCCATGTCGACCCCCGACTCGAGACCGGGCCCGACCGTCATCTCCCGCGCCGCCGAGGCGAGCCGGTCGCTGAACTCGTCGTAGACCGCGTCCACGACCACCGCGACGGGGTTCGCGAGACATCGCTGCCCGGTGTTCGCGAACGCCGACCCGAGGGTCTGTTCCACGGCGAATCCGAGGTCTGCCGACTCGGCGACGACGACGTGGTTCTTCGCGCCGCCCTGGGCCTGGACGCGCTTGCCGTTGGCCGCTGCCTCCTCGTAGACGTGTTTCGCCACCGGCGTCGATCCCACGAACGAGACGCCCTCGATCCCCCCGTGCTCGAGGAGCGCGTTCACGGTGTCCGGTCCCCCGTTGACCAGCTGGATTACACCGTCCGGGAAGCCGGCCTCGTCGACGAGTTCCAGAATGTGGCCGGCGGTCATCGGCGTCTTCTCGCTCGGTTTGAGGACGAAGGCGTTCCCGGTCGCCACCGCGTAGGGCATGAACCACAGCGGGATCATCCCCGGGAAGTTGAACGGCGTGATCGCGGCGAAGACCCCAAGGGGCTTCCGCACCGCCGTCTCGTCGATCTCCGGGGCGGCGTTCTGGAGGTGGCCGGCCTGCATGAGCGACGGCGCGCCGAGAGCGACCTCGACGTTCTCGATGCCCCGGCGCAACTCCCCCCTTGCCTCGTCGAGGACCTTCCCGTGCTCGCGGACGAGGGTCTCCGCGAGGTCGTCCTGGTGGGCCTCGAGCAGCCGTTTCAGTTCGAACAGCGGCTGGATGCGTTCCTCGATCGGCGTCGCCGACCACTCCTCGAAGGCCCTGCGACCGGCCGCGACGGCCTCGTCGACGTCGGCCGCGGTGCTGAACGGGACGGACGTGACGGTCTCGCCCGTCGCCGAATCGACCACCGTCTCCCCGACGTCGCCGGACGGCGCCCGCCACTCGCCGTCCACGTAGTTCCGTATCGCGTGCGATTGGTTGGCACTGGTCATCGTCGAAACCGACCGGTCGGGCCTCAATAAGTCTTTCCGAAATCGTTCGACGGTCAAAGGGTTCTCTCGAATTTCGTCCGCCAATATTCGGAATCATTGGACGACATGTTCCGATCCGCATCGATAAGGCAAGATTAATCATGTGGTAAGGAATAGCACGACCAATGCCCGACACCGATCCGACCGACGTCGAAGCGATCGACAGGGAGTACGTCTTCGGGACCTGGGCCTACCAGAGCGAGGTCGATCCGACCGAAGTGGTCGCCGCGGACGGCGTCACGTTCACCACGGCGGACGGCGAGGAGTACGTCGATTTCTCGAGCCAGCTCATGTGCTCGAACCTGGGCCATTCCGCGGACGCCGTCGCCGAGGCGATCGCCGAGCAGGCCCAGGAGGCGGCCTACGTCGCACCGTCGTTCACGACGGAGGCACGTGCCACACTCGGAAAGGCGCTCGCCGAGGTGACCCCCGGCGACCTCTCGAAGACCTTCTTCTCGACGAGCGGGACCGAGGCCGTCGAGGCGGCCATCAAGATCGCGCGCTTCTACACGGGCAAGCAGAAGATCCTCTCGCGCTACCGGTCCTACCACGGCGCGACCTACGGGTCCATCAGCGTCACCGGCGACCCGCGTCGGCTCGCTGCCGAACCCGGGATCCCGGGAACGATCAAGGCCCCCGACCCCTACGCCTACGGGTCCACGCTGGACCCGATGGAGAGTCTCGAGTACATCGACGAGATGCTCACGCTGGAGGGCGACACCGTCGCCGCGGTGCTCGTCGAACCGATCGTGGGGTCGAACGGCATCCTCGTCCCGCCCGACGACTACCTGCCGCGGCTGAAGTCCATCGCTCACGAGCACGGCGCGCTCCTCATCTGCGACGAGGTCATGTCCGGGTTCGGGCGCACGGGCGAGTGGTTCGGCTGCGACGTCTTCGACGTGGAACCGGACATCATGACGATGGCGAAGGGTCTCACGGGAGCCTACCAGCCCCTGGGCGCGACGACCGTCACCACGGAGATCGCCGACCACTTCGAGGACACCATGCTCACTCACGGCCACACCTACGCCGGGCACCCGGTCGCGGTCGCCGCCGGCCTGGCAGCGATCCAGACCTACCGGGAGGAGAACCTGATCGAGCACGCCGACGCGGTCGGCGAGTACCTCGGCGACCGCCTGGAGGGGGTCGCGGAGCGCCACCCGAGCGTCGGGGACACCCGGGGAGTGGGGCTGTTCCGCGGGATCGAACTCACGAAGCACCCCGAGAAGCGGGTGCCGTTCGGCGAGCGCGAGGACAAGGTGAGCCCGGGGACGACGGTCGTGGACGAGGTTGCCGCCGCGGCCTGGGACCGGGGCGTCTACGTGGCGAACATGATCAACACGCTCATCGTGGCACCGCCGATCACCATCACCGAGGAGGAGATCGACGTCGCGGTCGACGCCCTCGACGAGGCCCTCGCGGTCTCCGACGAGGCCATGATCGCCTGATCCCACACTGTCCCATGATTGAAGGACCGACACCGACGACCGCGACGACCTCCTCGGATGAAGGAGCACGTCCCCCGGTCGCTCCGAGGCCCCTCGCAGAATTTGGCGGTGACCGACGTCGGGTGCCGGTAGAACATCACGAGGGGCACCCGCTGACACTCCCCGACCGGTCGTCGTGCCAGGAGGAGGGCATTCGAGTCGAGGTCTGTCGCATCGACAAATTCGCGGGGCCGGTCGCCTGACCCAGGGTGGAAGGCAACGGCCTCTCGAGCCAGTGGATGGGCGAGATAGTCGTATTCGAGGGCCGGACCCCGAGACGGACGCGCGAAATCTATGGGACGCCCCCATCCCGTTGCCTGACGAAAGTCACATCGACGTCACCGATGGGCTCGCCTGGCTCCGGCCAGCGTCCCGTCGGTTCGATCCCGAGACGTCCGGCGAGAGAAATTACCCCCGTCGACGGTTGCCCGGTGGAGGACGTCGCGACGGGACCGCGTTGGCATACTGTGATGGAAGGTACACTGAAGTATAGCGATATCTCGACGCACGTCGTCTCGTGCCACCCGTTCTCCCCGACGTGGAACGACGGGTCGATCCCATACCGGTCTCGATCCCGCTGGAGCAACCGCTTCGGCTGAGTTTTCTCGCGGGCGTGCATCGGCTTCGGCCCGACGAAGCGGCGACTGAATACACTGCGCGAAGTGATCGTTGAACGCGCTCGGAGGTGCCGTCAGTGATGGCGAGTTACGTCCCTGTACCCGCCTCGATCTCGTGGTTGAACTGGTCGAAGAAGGCCTCCATAACGTCCCATCGAGCCTCTCCGAGGCGCCGACCTGGGTCGGTATACAGCGATTCGAGGCGCTCACGTGCCCACTCGCGTACGAGACCGATATCTGGTAACGCGGGGCGGTTGACGTCGAGTCTGGACGCGTCATCGATAATTGCATACTGCTCACCGGAGCGACCTGACCGCTCACCAACGATACAGGCCAATCGAACGAGTCCTACAGCGCCAGTCGCGTCCAGTTTATCGGCGTCGAAGAGTAGCATCGCCTCGATCGTCTCTGGTTCGGGAGAGCTGGCTCGGATGCTATGTGCCCGCAGAGAGTGCTCGACGGCGGTAATCTCGTCAGTCGCCACGTCTTCCGCCCGAAGGAGGGTTGTGGCTTTGGTAGCTGCCCATTCGTCGTGGTCGTCGATCTCTCCGATCCGTTCGAGTGGTCTGCCGATATCGTGGAACCACGCTGCTGCAGCCAGTACGTCTCGGTCAACGCTGTCGGGATGCTCGTCTGCCAGCCGGAGGGCAACGTCACGCACTCGTTTCGCATGGAACACGTCGTGGGCGGGGAAGGCGTCCTCGTAGTAGGGAACCGATAGTTCTCGGGCAAGGGGACCCAATGCTGAGGGCATTGCTGTCGGATAGTTGCCGCAGGACGCATAGTTGTAATGAAGTACGCAAACCAATCTAGCCCCTCGATCGCTGTGGACGTGAAACGAAGGAATCGCGTCTGTCGAATATCCTCTGCGTCGGTCAGTACAAAACTGACAGAATGTGATCGGTTTGACTTTCCTCTGCTGAATGCAGGGCGCAGAGTCATCAGCAGCGCACGAACAACTACGGGTCAAACCAGAACAGATAGGGCCCTTCGAAGACACGTCAGGGACAGAACGGTCTATGGCTCTCCAATTGCCACCCGATCTCCTGTTTTTTGCCTACCTCCTCGTGTTTGGCGTGGCCGCGCTTGCCTGCTTTGTGAGCATTCCTCGTGCGCTACGTATCGATGATCCGGATACCCGTCGTGGGGTAGTCGCTCTGCTAGTCACGAGTGGTGGTTGGGCGACCGCTCACCTCCTCTTTCTTGCGGCACCGACACCGGAACTCAAGACCGTGTTTTACGTGGCGGGCCTAGTGATCGGATTCAGCGCTGTCGGACCGTGGCTGTACTTCTGTTCGGCCTACACCGGTCGCTCTCTCCACCAGAATACCCTCATCCGTCGCGCTGCTGTCATCGTCTTCCTTGCAGTTGTGATGGTGAAGGTGACGAACCCCATACACAACCTGTACTTCACAGCGGAAATTGTCACGACTCCGTTCCCTCATCTGGCCATTCAGAACGGAGTCTTCCACTGGCTGGTCATGGGACTGTCCTACGCGCTGGCCATAGTCGGTTACTTCATGCTCTTGGAATTGTTTCTGCAGGTCAGTTACGACACGAAACCGTTCGCCATCTTGATCGCCATCACTGGTCTGCCGATCGTCTTCGACGTGATCGGATTCGCAAGCCCGCTGCTCGTCAATATCACCTACGAACCTATCGGCGTGGCCGTGTTCGCTGTTGGTGTCTTCTACGTCTACATTGACCGATTCCAAGCCATCCAGTTAGCCGGTGGACGGGATGAGCCTGCGATTGTTCTGAACGCTAACGATCAGATCCGCGATTACAACAACAGTGCCGCCGATCTGTTTCCCGCACTGGCCGAGCCAGACGTGATCGGCAAACCCATCGGAGACGTACTGCCGACGATCGTTGACGCACGCCATTCTGATACTGCTGTCATCGAATTAGACCGGAACGATGTGCAGAGATATTATCGACTGACCCATAACTCATTCGGAGCCGATCAATCACAACTTGGCCGACTCCTCATATTGTCCGATATTACGCACCGAGAGCAGTATCGACGGGAACTGGAACGGCAGAATGAGCGGTTAGACCAATTCGCGAATATGATTTCCCATGACTTGCGAAATCCGCTGAATGTGGCAAGTGGACACCTCGAACTCGCACAGGAAGACTGTGATGGTGACCACTTAGAGACCGTCGCCGATGCCCATACGCGCATGGAAGACCTGATCGAAGACGTACTTGCGCTGGCACGGCAAGGCCAACCGATCGATGAGACGGAAACTGTTCAGTTCGCATCGGTGGCAGGCCAGTGTTGGCAAGTGGTGGATACAGTTGACGCGAAACTCGTCACGGATAGCGACCTGAGGTTCATAGCCGACGCTGATCGTCTCCAGCAACTATTGGAGAACCTGTTCCGGAACGCGATTGAACACGGCGGAACCAACGTGACAATCCGCGTGGGCGAAATCGATGGGGAGAGGGGATTTTTCGTTGCCGACGATGGCCCCGGAATTGCCCCGGAGCAGCGGGATCAGGTTTTGGAGTCGGGCTATTCGACGGCAGACGAGGGCACCGGCTTTGGCCTTGCTATCGTCAAGGAGATTGCCGACGCTCACGGGTGGACTCTCACGATAACGGAGAGTACGGATGGGGGCGCACGGTTCGAGATCACTGGCGTTGAGGTTGCTGATGAATAGCGGTTCTGTATCGGTCACGAGATTACTGAAGGGGCCGGCTCGTTCAGTCGGGGTGTGCTGAACTCAGGGCGCGAATCGGTCACAGGGAGCCCCATCCAATTCATCCTCTCCTGGGGTTTACCACTACTGGTCCACTATCCCGGAGCTACCGCCTTCAAACGCCTCGGATAGTCTTCTCACATACTGAGACAATCAGTCATCGAATAGGTGTGTCTCGAACTCGTCGTTCGATTCACGGAGCGACCGTTCTGCCCGTCGCGGTTCTGTAGTTCACCCTCTCGAGACTCCGATTGAGTTCTTCGATGGTTTCAGCCGTCACTTTCTCCGTCACCTCGAACTCTTCGACAGGACGGACGACCCCCCCCCCCACAGTGCACCGGCCGCATGGAGTACAACGGCTATCGGAGTCAGAAACAGGAAGATGGGCCAGAGTATCGGGTGTTTCCGATACGCAATTACTCCGAGGAACATGTAGACGAACAGGATACCGAGTAAGGCAGTCGAAATGAGCCTGCACTGATCGATACCCGGCGCGGTACCCGGCAACAGATACGACGCGAGAGCCAGTAGCGGTACGAACGGAGAGAATGCCCACGCAATAACGCGAGTGAAGTAAAGAGGCCGGTATAATGCCGGGAGAAGATGGTCGTCTTTTGACTGTCCCGCTCATCAATCGACGCCGCTGTTTGAACATGGACTGGAGCGATGGTGGAGCCTGATTTCGGAAGCGTTCGTTGACGAGTCGGTACGTGAGGTCGTACTCCTTCGCGGCACGCCAAATCAAATTCGTATCCTCGGTAATCGTCGTTACGTCCCATCCGAGTTCGTGCTCGATCTCGTGCCGGATAGCGAACCCACCTCCCCACGCGTATAGCGGATACGATAGTCGATGGAAGCCGAGCTGTTCGAACTGGTGGCCAGTCCGAAAGACGTCGCAGAGATATGTCAGGCGAGAGCCAGTGTAAATTGGCTTCTCGGTGAACTGTATGAAGTCGGCGTCCTCTGACGGACCCAGCGTTACACGTCGAAGTGATCCCGTCGTCGTCTGAGGGCTGCCGTCCCGAGTATATCCTCTACATGCAGTAGTGAACGATATTCTCGTCACCGCGGAACACGACATCTGAGTCGACGGATATCGGCGATTCGACGCCCTGATTCGGGCGTTTTGTTGTCGATTGGACACACACGCGGACACTGGCACGACGAGGTGCGCGGTAGTCGAGGGGTTTGAGGGATACGAAAGCGGGCTCGCGTGACTCGATCCCAAAACCAGACGTGCTGCAAGAGGTTTCCCACCGGTAGCGGTAGGGTCCCAGCGATCCCGTTCCGCGAGCCGGAGGCTCGCGGCTGCGGGTTTTTAGTGCAGGTTTTTGCGAGGAG
>JBDGUD010000011.1:0-42138 GCA_042216165.1 Halanaeroarchaeum sp. | reverse complement strand
TCCAGCGCATCGACGAGGGCAAGGACCAGGTGACGGTCGAACTCTACGAGGCGACGGTTCCCATCCCGGTGACGGTGCGGGGCGACCAGATCCGCGTCCTGGACTCCGAGGAGCGGTAATCGGGGCTTCTTCTCGCGACGCGTGCCCACCGAACCGGCGAGCGACCTCCAGGGCCACGGGAAAGCCGGGTGTCGAGCGCCGTTACTCGACGGCCTCGGCTTTCGCGCCGTCCGCCCCGGCCGCCTCGAGCCGCCGCCGGAGCAAGTCGACGTCGATCGCGGATTCGATCTCCGCCTTGAGGTTCTCGCGGACGCGAATCGCGTCGGAGTCGGCGTCGTAGTGTCTCACGTAGTCCGCCCGGGAGTGTTCGTCGAAGGCGTGCTGAATCGCGAAGAACCCCGCCGGAACGACGTCGCCACAGACGCGACACTCGTGGGACTCGTGTCCGGACACCTGGTGCGCGAGCAGGGCCTCGAGGTCGTCGTAGGACGCCTCACAGCCGCCAATCGCGCACGCCCAGGAGGTCATGACGGTTGAGTGTAGACAAAACACCTAAATAAGGGTTTTCGTTGTTTCGGGGCCGGAACGGGGTCCGAACCGAAACCAGCAAAGTGGCCACGCCCGTAGACGGCCTCGTGTCGCGAACCCGCGTCGACCTCCACGTGAAGGTCCTGGACGGGGCGGTCGCTCGTCGGGCAAAGGCGAGGGGCATCGACGTCCTCGTCTACGCCCCGCACTTCACTCGCCTCCCGACCATCCGGCAGACCGCACGCCGGTACAGCGACGACGACCTCCTCGTCGTCCCCGCCCGCGAGGTGTTCACCGGATCGTGGCGCGACCGGAAGCACGTCCTCGCGGTCGGCATCTCGGACCCGATCCCCGACTTCATCGGTCTGGAGGAGACGATGGCAGACCTGGCCGACCGCGACGCCGCGACGCTCGTCCCCCATCCCGACTTCCTGACGGTGAGTCTCTCGCGGCCCGAACTCGAACGCTACCGTGACGTCGTCGACGGCGTCGAGATCTACAACCCGAAGCACCTCCCGCCGCACAACCGGACGGCGAGGCGACTGGCCGGGGACCTCGACCTCCCCGCGTTCGGGTCGTCGTACGCCCACCTCCCGGGCACCGTCGGCGAGGTCTGGACCGAGTTCGATACCGCGATCGAGACGGCCGACGATCTCGTCGCGGCGCTCCGGTCCGGGGCGGAGCGGACCGTGAAACGCCGGTCGGGACTCTCCCACCAGGCGCGGTGTGCAGTCGAGTTCGCCCACCTGGGATACGAGAACACCTACGCGAAGATCGATCGGGTGTTGCTCTCGGGGATGGAACCGACCCATCCCGATCACATCGCCTACGACGGGTCCTTCGACGACGCGAGCGTCTACTGAGCCTCCACCTCCTCGAGGGCCATCGACAGGGCCTCGCGGGCGATCTGCTCTTTGATCTCGGTCCGGGTTCCGTCGAACTCCCGACGCTCGACGGACGCGTAACTCGCCCCCGATCCCAGCGGGGCGGCGTGCGCGACCGCCAGGTAGACCGTCCCCACCGGTTTCTCGGGCGTTCCACCGCTCGGGCCCGCGATCCCGGTGGTCGCGACGCCCCAGGTCGTCCCCGCGTGATCCCGGATTCGACGGGCCATCTCCAGCGCGACCGGTTCGCTCACGGCCCCGTGCTCGTCCAGGGCCTCCCGGGAGACCCCCAGGTCGAGTTTCGCGTCGTAGGTGTAGGTCACCCGCGCCCGGTCGAAGTAGTCACTCGCCCCCGGCACGTCGGTCACGAGCGAGGCGACGAGCCCGCCGGTGCACGATTCCGCCGTCGCCAGCGTCTGTTCGGCAGCCCGCAACCGGTCGCCGAGGCGTTCCGCGACGGGTCGGTCTTCGCCCATGCGCCGTAGTTCTCCGCCATCACTTAGAAAGGTTCGCCAGTGGCGAAACACCCAGGTAGCGGCGGGCGCTTGAGGCGGGCATGGACTACGAGGAGCCGCAGTTCTTCCGGGTCATGTCCTACGCGGCAGACGCGGACCGCGACGTCGTCGACATGGTCTCGGGGAACCCGGACTGGGGCGCACCGCCGGGGATCGCGGAGGGGCTCTCGGCGTACGCCCAGACCGGCGGACGGGAGTTCCAGTATCCTCCGAGCGAGGGACTCGTCGCCCTCCGGGAGGCGATCGCCGACCGGAGGGGCGTCCCCGTCGAGTCGGTCGTCGTCACCGCCGGCGGCGGCGAGGCGAACTACCTCGCGATGGCCCGGGCGCTCTCCAGGGACGCAGGCGACGAGGTGATCCTCACGGACCCGGTCTATCCCTACTATCCCGGCAAGACCGACATGCTCGGCGGCGAGCAGGTCTTCGTTCCGGCGACGGAGACCGGCCAGATCGACCCGGAGTCCGTCGCCGAGGTGGCGAGCGAGGACACGGCCTGTATCGTCGTGAACACGCCCAACAACCCGACCGGCGCGGTCTACCCCGAGGAGACGATGCGCGCGCTCGTTGCCGTCGCCGAGGACAACGACGCCATCCTGGTGAGCGACGAGGTCTACGACCACTTCGATTACTCCGGCGACTTCACCAGTGCCCTCGCGGTCGATTCCAGCCACCGGATCGTCACCGGCTCCTTCTCGAAGACGTTCGCGATTACCGGCTTCCGGGTCGGCTACGCCGTCGTCCCCCCGGAACACGTCGACGCCGTCAGGACCCGTCACATGCTGACGAACGTCACCGGGTCGCGACCCGCCCAGGCGGCGGTGTTGCACGCGCTGCGCGAGACCGACGAGGGGTACTACCGCGACTCGCGGGACCTCGTCCGGGACCGCATCGACCGGTTCACCGACGCGCTCGAGGAAGCTGGTGCCGAGTACACCGAGCCGGCGGGGGCGTTCTACGTGATGGCCCGCTTCCCCGGCGTGTCGGGGACCCTGGAGAACACGTTCCGGATCGTCGAGGAGGCCGGCGTCGCCGGGATGCCAGGCGAGAGCTTCGGCGAGGCCTTCGCCGAGTGGTTCCGTTTCGCGCTGGTCACGCCGCGAGTCGACGAGGCGGCCGACCGCCTGACGGACTACTTCGCGTAGACCGACGAATACTCACGGCGTCGCCGCCCAGCCACCTGCATGGACGAGATCGAGGTCGAGGCCGTCGACTCGCTCGAACCCGGACTCGACGCCGAGACCGCCGAGTACGTGCTCTACGGGGGCAAGGGTGGCGTCGGCAAGACGACGATGGCAGCCGCGACCGGGCTGGCGAGCGCCAGCGAGGGCACCCCGACGCTGATCGTCTCGACCGACCCCGCCCACTCGCTCTCGGACACCCTCGAGACGGACGTCCCCGACGAGCCGGGGCGAATTCGGGACGACGTCCCGCTCTACGGGGTCGAGATCGACCCCGACCGCGCCGTCGAGGAGGCCGCACTCTTCGGCCAGGACGGGACCGCGGCGGGGCCGCTCGGCGACCTCCTCGGCGACGAGGGGATCGACCCGTTCGCCGGCGGGCAGATGCCGGGAGCCGACGAGGCGGCCGCGATGCAACTGCTCCTCACCTACCTGGACGACGACCGGTTCGAGCGGGTCGTCGTCGACACGGCACCGACCGGCCACACCCTAAGACTGCTTGAACTCCCGGAACTCCTCGACTCGATGGTTGGCCGGCTCGTCTCCCTCCGCGAGCGGCTCGGCGGGATGATGGACGGGGTCACGAACCTCTTCGGCGGCGAATCGCCCGACGCCGACGACCGGGCGGACCTCGACGAGCTCGCCGACCGGGTCGAGCGCCTCCGGGCCGTCCTCCGCGATCCGGACCGGACCGACTTCCGGATCGTGACGGTCCCAGAGACGATGGCCGTCGACGAGTCGCTGCGGCTCCGGGACCGGCTGGGCTCGTTCGACGTTCCGGTCGAGACTGTCGTCGTCAACCGGGTGATGGAGCCGCTCTCCGAGGTCACCGACGAGGTGCCGGCCGACGCCTTCGTCTCCCCGAACGTCGACTCCTGTGATTTCTGTCGGCGGCGCTGGGACGTCCAGCAGGCGGCGCTCCGTCGCTCACAGGACCTCTTCCGCGGACACGACGTGAAGCGGGTCCCCCTCTTCGCCGACGAGGTCGCCGGCGAACGCATGCTCCGCGTCGTCGCGTCCTGCCTCGAGTGATCACCCCGGGACGACGAAGACCCGCAGGTCGTTGACGTTCGTCCCGGTCTGCCCCGTGACCACGAGCGCGTCACGGTCCGCGAGGTAGGGCGTGACGTCGTGATCGTCGAGCGCTGCCCGGGCGCGATCCCCGTCGTCTATCGTGTCGGCGTCGAGGATGGCGCCCGCCGCATCGCTCGCCCCGTCGATGCCGTCCGTGTCCACGCTCGCGACGACGGCGTCCCCGGGAAGGGAGAGGGCGGCCGACAGCGCGAACTCCTGGTTCGGACCGCCAGCACCGTCCCCCGTGACCGCAACCGTCGTCTCGCCGCCCGAGAGGAGCACGGTCGGAGGGGATGCGGGGTTCCCGGTCGCGTCCACCTCCGCGACGACGGCGTCGTGGAACGCGGCCGCCTCCCTCGCCTCGCCCTCGAACCGGGAGGAGAGGATCACGGGATCGTATCCCGCGGCCGCGGCGGCGTCTGCGGCGGCTGTCAGCGCGGTCGTTCCGTCCGCGAGGACGTGTGTCGAGACCCGGTCGAACGCCGGATCGCCAGGTGAGGGCGTCTCCTCGATGCTGCCGGCCGCGCCAGCCTCGAGTCGGTCGCGGACCGACGTCGGGACCTCGACGTCGTAGCGGTCCAGTACGGCCAGCGCGTCCTCGAAGGTCGAGGTGTCCGGGACCGTTGGACCGCTCGCGATCACGTCGAGGTCGTTCCCGACGACGTCCGAGAAGACCAGGGTCACGACCGTCGCCGGGGCCAGCGCCGCGGCGAGGTGGCCGCCCTTGCCGGCCGAGCAGTGCTTTCGCACGGCGTTGATCTCGTGGATGCTCGCGCCGCTGCGAAGGAGCCCGTCGGTCGTCGCTCGGAGATCCTCGAGCGAGAGTCCCGCTGCGGGCGCGGCCATCAATGCGCTCCCCCCACCGGTGACCACGGCGAGGACGAGCGCGTCCCCGCCGACTTCCGTCGCCCGATCGAGGAGCGCCCGCGTCGATTCCACGCCGGCCTCGCTCGGGACGGGGTGCGCGCCGGGGAGGACCTCGACGCTCGCGAGGTCGACGGGATCGTCGGTGACGACGACACCCCCGTCCAGACGGTCCCCGATCTCGTCTTCGAGCGCCGCCGCGACGTGTGCCGCGGCGTTGCCGCCGCCCAGGACGACGATCCGTCGGTACGGGTAGAGATCGTAGGTCGCGTCCTGGACCCCGAGCCGCCCGTCCCGGACCTCGACGGCGTCGTGGACGACCCGCTCCGGATGGGCCGCGTCGATGCCCGCCTCGACGCAGGACAGTGCGAGGTCTCGCGCCTCGCCGGTGGCCAGGCGGTCCCGGTCGCGAATGTCGGTCATTGGAGGCGCTGGAGGAGACGATAGGCGGCGTCGCGCCAGCGGTCGGGGACGTACCGCGCGATCGTCGCGTACTCCGCGACGGGGCCCACGACGTACCGGGGGTCCGGGTCGGTGCTCACGCCCGCCTCCAGGATCACGTCGCCCACCTCCCTGGCCGACACCTCGCCGACGCCGGAGACTGCCGTGTAGTCCTCGTAGAGGTCGTAGAGTCGCTCGTACGCGCCGCTTCGATCGAGGTCCTGGACCTCCTCGCGGGCCCGGTCATCGAAGCGCGCGTCGACCGGTCCCGGTTCCACGGCGACGACGTCGACGTCGTACTCGTCGAGTTCGCCCCGGAGCGCGTCGCTCATCGCCTCGATGGCGAACTTCGAGGCCGCGTACGCGCCCATGCCGGGGGTCGCGATTCGCCCGGTGACGCTCGAGACGTTCACGACGGTCCCCCGTTCGGCCTCGCGCATGTGGGGAAGGGCCGCCCGGAGCAGCCGGTGGGGACCGTAGACGTTCACGTCGAACTGCCGGTGGAGCTCGCGAGTCGGCACGTCCTCGAGGGCGCCGAACTGGGCGTAGCCTGCGTTGTTGACCAGGACGTCGAGGCGCCCTTCCGACTCGATCAGGTCCTCGACGACGGTCGCGCACTGCGCAGGGCGGGTCACGTCGAGTTCGCGAGTCCTGGCACCGTCCTCGGCGAGGTCGTCGAGGTCGTCCTCGTCGCGGGCGGTCGCGTAGACCGTCCACCCCTCCTCGAGGTAGGCTTCGGCCGTCGCGCGGCCGATCCCGGAGGAACACCCCGTGATGAGTACCGTCCGTTCCATAGGTGACCGTCGCGCGACCGATAGTTAATCCTTGTAGTCGGCCACGGCCCGATCTGCGAGACGGGTCGGCTCGGGCAACTTGTACCCGGCCGAGAGCGCCTCCACGAACGCGACGGTGGTCTCGGCACCGATACGGTGGCCGGGACTCACGTAGAGCGGATTCACGTGCCGCCGGGACGGCCGGTCGAACTGCCGGGACTGGTAGGCGTGGCCGATCACCGTGCCCGCCGGTGCGTCGACGTCCTCGTCGGCCACGATGGGGACGCGCGTCCCCGCCGGCAGCGGATCCTCGAGCGACCTGACGGGGCGACCGCACAGCAGCGCCTTCGCGACGCCCAGCGCGGGGACGTCGAAGAGGACGCCGACGTGCGTCGCGATCCCGGCCTGCCTGAAGTGAATCCGACCGCTGCCGTCGACGACCAGGAGGGCGGGATCGACGGAGAGCCCCTCGAGCGCCGCCACGATGGCACCCGCCTCCCGGAACGCCAGCAGGCCGGGTATGTACGGTATCGTCAGGTCCGCCCGACCCAGGGCGGTGGCGACCACGCGTCCGTCCTGGATCGCCACGGCGGCACTCACGGCGTCGTCGTCGGTGAACGCCTGATCGACGCCGACGACGATCGGGTCCTCCGAGGTATCGGGCCACTCAGCGGGCGGCCAGTCCATCGAACGGCGGAGACCCACCGATTCCGGGTCGAGCCCGACGTCGTCCTCGAAGCGGGCCTCCGCGGCGACCTCCCGCTGGAGCGCCTCCATCGCCTCCCGGTCGAGGGAGGGATCCGGGAGGTAGTCCGGCCGGACGACGTCCATGTCAGTACCGGCCTGGACCGCGGGGGCCCCCGCGGCCCCCGCCACCGAACTGCAGTTCCTCCGGTGCGCGGGCACCGCGCCGCTTCAGGACGACGCCGTATGCCAGCCCGATTCCGAGGCCCGCGAGGTGGGCCAACTGGGCGACCCCGCCGAAGCCGATGCCCCCGGCGGTGCTGACCAGGATCGAGTAGGCCGCGAACAGCGCCGTGGCGACCCACAGCGGCATCGGGATGACGAAGTAGAGGTAGATCCGGAGGTTCGGGTTCAGGACGGTGAGGACGCCCAGGAGGGCGGCGATGGCACCGCTCGCGCCGAGGACGGCCGTCGTGCCCCCGACCGCGACCGTCGCGAGTACCTGCGCGAGGCCCGCGACCGCACCGCTGAGGAGGAACAGGATCGCGTACTTCCGCGACCCGATCCGGCGTTCGACGACCGGCCCGAAGAAGTACAGGACGATGCTGTTGAAGAAGATGTGCCCGAATCCGCCGTGGGCGAAGATCGAGACGAACCAGGGATAGACCCAGGTGAGATTCGTCCCGGTGAGGGTGAAGAGGTCGTACCACAGCGGCGAGAAGGCCGGCACGCCGAGCAACGGAGCGACGAAGTACTGCACGACGAGCGCGAGCCACATGAGTACCAGAAACAGGTAGGTGACGTTCCCCCGGAAGTACGCGAACAGGCCACCTGGACCCGTCTCGACCGGCAACTTGTCCGCGAGCGAGGACTTCCGACCCGACCCGGCGTTCACGGAGTCGTCGAACCCGGAGTCGAAGACCCCACCGGGATCGTTCCAGTCGTCCAGCCCCGGGCAGTCGTGGGACTCCGGGAGACGGTGGTCCCCGCAGAAGGTGCCGCCGCAGAGTCGGCACTGGTACGGCATTCCCTCTTCCCGACCACACACGTCGCACGTCGCCATCACCGGCCCTTGGAACGAACCGGGGAAAGTGTTTCCGGTGGCGGGAACGGGGTCGGATCCGCCGACTCGGTCGCCACACGGGCAGGAATTAATGTCTCCGGGGACGAACGTGAACCCGTGAGGGAGTACGAACGGAAGCGGCTCCTCGAACGGGTCGACCGCGAGGGCGCGACCGTGGGTGCCCGCATTCCGGAGACCATCGACCTCCAGGGCGAGCCGTTCGAACTGCGGTCGTTCGTCTTCGAGACCAAGCGCCAGGAGACGGTGCCGGAGTCACACCGGGAGCGCGTCGAGCGGGCGAAGCGGCGACTCAGAAAGGAGCGACAGCGACGCAGGCGGCGACTCGAGAACGGGGACGTCGACAGGGAGACGGGAGAGGCCCTCGCCGACGCCATCGTGGGCATCGATCGGGCACTGAACGCCCTCGAATCGCTCGGCGAGACCTCCCTGGAGGCGGAGGAGCGGGCCTCGGAGACGGCCGACCAGAAGCGCTGGATCTCCTTTCTCAAGCAGGCGCTCGGCCACGACGATGACGACGCCGGTCACGGGGTGCGACCGCGATGAGCAAGAACGCCGAGGTGGCGTCGGTCCTCAGGGAGTTCGCGGACCTGCTCGAGGCCCGGGACGTCGACTTCAAGCCACGGGCGTACCGCACCGCCGCGCAGAACGTCGAAGATCACCCGGAGGCGATCGAGGAGGTCGCAGACGGGGGGCTCGACGCCGTGACGGAGATCGAGGGCGTGGGCGAAGGGATCGGCGAGAAGATCGTCGAGTACGTCGAGACCGGGTCGATCGAGGAACTGGAGGAGGAGCGCGAGCGTCTCCCGGTGGACATGGACGCGCTCACGCGGGTCGAGGGCGTGGGCCCGAAGACGGTGGCGAAACTCTACGACGCGCTGGGCGTCCAGACGCTCGACGATCTCGAGACCGCTGCCCGCGAGCACGAGATCCAGACGGTCTCCGGCTTCGGCGAGACGTCGGAGGCGAACATCCTCGATCACATCCCGTTCGCCAGGGAGGCGGGCGAGCGCCAGCTCCTGGGAGACGCCAGACCGATCGCCGACGAGGTCCTGTCCCACCTCGACGGGGTGTCGGGGGTGGAGCGCACCGAGGTCGCCGGTTCGATCCGTCGCTGGCGGGAGACGATCGGCGACGTCGACGTACTCGTGGCGAGCGAGGCGGGAGCGGCCGTCGGTGAGGCGACCGCCGACTGGGACCGCGTCGACGAGGTGATCGAGACCGGGTCGACGAAGACCAGCGTGCGGATCGGAGACGTCCGCGTGGACCTCCGGGTCGTCACCCCCAGCGAGTTCGGGAGCGCCCTCCAGTACTTCACGGGCAGCAAGGACCACAACATCCGCCTGCGGAACTACGCGATCGACCGCGACCTGAAGGTCAACGAGTACGGCGTCTTCGACGTCTCGTCCGTCCCGGATCCGGACGAGGGACAGCGAGTCGGCGATCTGCTGGCGAGCGAGACCGAAGAAGACGTCTACGCGGCCCTCGACCTGCCGTGGATCCCGCCGGAACTCCGCGAGGACCGTGGCGAGATCGACGCGGCGATGGAAGACGACCTCCCGGACCTCCTCTCGGTCGAAGACGTCCGCGGCGACCTCCACACCCACACCGACTGGTCGGACGGCGAGAACTCGATCGCGGAGATGATCGACGCTGCGACCGACTTCGGCCACGACTACCTCTGCATCTCGGACCACGCCGAGGGCCCGGGAGTCGTCGCCGACACGGGACTCTCGGACGACGAGATCGAGGCGCAGGTCCGGGAGATTCGGACGGCAGCCGAGGACGCGAACATCGAGGTCTTCGCGGGCATCGAGGCCAACGTCGACGCGGACGGCTCGGTGGGGGACGTCTCCGACGACGTGCTCGAGACGCTCGACCTCGTCGTCGCGTCACCGCACAGCGACCTCGCCGGCGACGCGGACGGGACCGACCGGTTGATCGGGGCGATCGAACACCCGTCAGTCGACGTCCTCGGCCACCCGAGCGGCCGTCTGATCAACCAGCGACCGGGGATCACGTTCGATCCCGAGCGACTCGGGACGGCCGCCGCGGAGAACGGCGTCGCCCTCGAGGTCAACGCGAATCCCCACCGCCTCGACCTGTGGGGAAGCGCGATCCAGGAGGCCATCGAGGCGGGCGCGACCGTCGTCATCGACACCGACGCACACGGACCCAGGGAATTCGGATTCGTCCGGTACGGCGTTCACACCGCCAGGCGTGGCTGGGCGACGCCGGACGACGTCCTCAACGCCCGCGACGCCGACGGAGTCAGGGACTTCCTCCACTGATGGCCACGCCGGCGGACACCCGAGTCCTCCTCGACGCCATGTGCGGAGGCATGCGCTCGATCCTGCGCATGATCGGCTACGACACCGCCTACGCGCTGGATCGCGGCGTCGAGGCGGACGAGGCGGTCCTCGATCTGGCGACCTCGGAGGACCGTCTCCTCGTCACTCGCAACCGCTCGCTCGCGGACGCGGCGCCACGGGCCGTGCTCGTCGAGTCGAAAGACCCCGACGAGCAACTCGCGGAACTGGCCGCGGCCGGCCTCGAACTCGAACTCGACCGACCGGTTCGGTGTTCTGCCTGCAACGGACCGCTCGAGCGGGTCGGCGCGGGAGAGCCAACGCCCGAGTACGCCCCCGATCCGGGCGAGACCGACGTCTGGCGCTGTCGGGACTGCGGGCAGGCGTACTGGATGGGCAGCCACTGGGCGGACGTGCGTCGGCGGCTCGCGGCCCTATGAGGACTGGTTCGACTCCCACCACTGGCAGGCCTCCACGTCGTCCATCGTCTCGTCGTGGAGACCACAGTAGGGGAGCATCGCCGATCCCTCGCGCTGGTAGTCGAAGTGTGCACAGTTACCGCAGTAGCGGTCCGGTTCGACGGCGTCGTCGTTCAGCCGGCCCTTGACGACCTCGACGCCCTCGTCGGGTCGCTCCGGTGCCATCGGTCGGTCCATCGGCGATGAGATGTCGGCCGTCGTGTCCGTCCCCCCGTCCGAGACGGAGGCGTCGGTCGAGCCGGCCCGGTACAGGGGCTCGTCGTCCACGGTCCCGAATACCCCGACGGCGCCGCCGATGGCGGCCTTCGCCGCGTGGAAGTCCTCGCGGGCCCGCTCGACGGTCGAGGCAGCCCCACCCTTCGTGACCGACAGCGAGACGGTGCCGCCCGGATCGTTTCTGGTCTTGAACGTCGCGACGGCGGTGAACAGCGCCCAGAACGTGGTGATCACGCCGAGGAAGTAGACGAGCATCGCCCCGAGGGAGAGATCCGAGAGGACGCCCGCGCCGGCATACCAGTGGTTCGGGTACGCGTACCGGAACATGACGACCCCGAGGATGGCCAGACCCGAACCGAAGACCGACGCGGCGCGGTGAACGTCGGTGGCCGGCAGCACGATGGTGATCCCCACGAAGACGGCAGGCACCCCGAGACCGGCGAGGATACCGGCGATCTCCCGGCCCTGGTACACCGTGAACTCGTTGCCGATGAGCAGTCCGGTCGCGCCAGCGACGATGCCCCCGACGACGAGCGAGGCCCCCGTCGCGAAGAGCCCCGTTCCGAGGACCACTTGCTGGCGGCTCGCGGTCCCGGCCCGCCGTTCGTACGTGTCCCCGAGGCTCGGCATACGCACACGTACGGAATGGAGTACAATAACCCTACGTCAGACGTGCGTCAGTCACGCCGGCCGACCGGGGTATCGAAAGGTTGAATCGGCGCCACGCGGAACGCCAACGCATGGCCGACGACACCGACGAGGAGGGCCCCGCCGTCGAACTCGGCGAGGGCGAACCGGTCGAGGGCGCCCCGCTCGCGCGGGTGTCCGCGCGCTTGACCTGGGCGATCCAGAAGAGCGAGGTCGACCGCAAGGAGGGCGAGACGGTCATCCGGACGCCCGAGGGCCCGCGCGAACTCTCGGACGTCCTGGCCGAGGTCGACGAGACCTACTTCGACACGAAGCGGGCGTTCGAGGACGCCGTCCGCGAGGTCATCGGCTCCGGACCCGTCCCGACCGGCGAGAGCGGCGACTGACCGCGCTCAGAGCAGGGTCTGGAGGCTCTGGGATCCCGCCACCTGTAGCGAGACGTAGAGCAACAGCACCAGCGTCGAATTGTACGCGCCGTGAACGAGGATGGAGACGACGATGTTGTCCGTGTACTCGTAGACGGCTCCGAAGACGAGGCTGGGGAAGAAGAGGATGGAGATGGCGATGAGTCGCCCGCCGGCCCCACCGGTCAGCGAGAAGAAGTGGAGCGTGGCGAAGACGACCGCGGTCAGCGGAATCGCCACCCAGGCGGAGAACGCCTCCCGCAACCGGCGCTGGACGGTGCCCCGGAACAGGAACTCCTCGGCTGGCGCGATCACGAACAGCGACAGCGGGACGAGCCACAGGAGGAGGACGGGGTTGTCCATCCCGGCCTTGGCCGCCTGGTTCGCGGTGTCGGGCTGGACCTGGAAGACCGTGAGGACGATGCCGCTCGCGATCACGAGTGCCATCGCCCCCACGTACCCCCCGACCACCCATCCGAGGTCGGCGAGCGACGGCCAGTCGATGCCCACGTAGGTCACGGGGTCCGTCCCGCGGTAGCGCTGGTAGAGCACCGCCGCGCCGACGAACCCGACAGACCCCGCGAGGAAGGTGAGACCGAACGCCACCACCGGGCTCGTCGTCGTGCCCCGGATCCCGATCGGGACGCCCAACAGAATCGTGAAGACGAACCCGCCGGCGATCCCCCCGGCCGCCACCGTGAGGGCACCGAGGACGGCATAGAGTGGACTCCGACTCCTGGGGTCGTCGGGGCCGGGGAGCAGGTCGCCCGGGTCGGCGTCGGTCCGGTCCGCCGTCGGACCGGTGTCGAGGGGATCTCCACTCATCGGTCGTCCTCCAGGCGGTTTCGCAGGGTCTCGACCTCGGATTCGAGTTCGTCGATGCGTTCCTCGGTCTCGCGTTCGTCTGCCTTTCTCGCCGTGAACCTGTAGCCGAGCACCAGGAGGAGGGTCAACGGCACGCCGAACAGGAGGACGAAGATGAGCAGGATGACGGCGAGTTCCATCCCGCCGGGCACCCCGACGAACAGCAGGGAGGACGTCATACGCACACCTGCGGCTCCGACGCCGATAACCCTTCTGGGGATCACCCGAAGTCGGACAGGGCGGCCTGGAGACCGGAGACCAGGTGGGACTTCCGGCGGAGGGTCGCCATCGAAATCGGGAGGTGCGGGACGATCTCTCGGACGGCCTCGTGGAACGACTCGGCCCGCCCGGATTCGCCCGCAAGGTGGGCGCGGCCGTCCCGTCGGTCCATCGGCGCGCCGTCGAAGGCGTTCCGGACGCTCTCGCGGACCTGCCAGACGCCGACCGGGGCCCAGTAATCGTCGGACACCTCGCGGAGGACCAGGGTCTTTGCCTGCCGCCCGACGGCGTCCAGGTACTCGAGGACGCCCAGGCGGGCGGCGTAGTAGGCACCGGCGGTCTCCTCGACGTACCCCGACCGGCCCTCGAATCCCTCGTGGGCGTTGGCGAGGTAGACGGACGCCGCCGGGTCCGGGTTCCAGATGCTCCCCGGCGACTTCATCTCGACGAGTTCGAACTCCCACGAGCCGGGCGCGAGGACGACCCAGTACCGGTTGCCCAGGTACTCGTTGACGAAGACGCGGACCGCGTCGACGCTCGGGTTGTTCCCGATGCTGCCCCGGAGGAACTGCCCGACCGTGTCGTCGACGGCCGTGATGGACCAGCGCGTGGGGACCAGGCGGCGGTGCTCCCCCCGTCCCAGCGCCCCGACCGAGAGGATGCGGTTGATCTCGTAGACGTCGAAACCGCGACGGTAGAGGTACCGCATGGCGCCGTCAGCCCGCCAATCGTCGTCTTCGAGTGTCTTCTCGACCGGCCGGGGGACGTGTGGGTTCTCCCGGAGGTCGGCGCGCTCCGCCGTCGCGTTCGGGCCGGAGGGAGCGTTTGCCTGCGGTCGCGTGTACCGATCGGCGTCGAACGCCGGCGTGTCGGCGAGGCCGAGTTCCACGTCCACCGGGCGGTCGGCGATGGCCACCTCGCGCTGGACGCCAACGAACCCGTCCCAGACGTCCTCGACGTTGACCTTCGCGGATCGGCGGGAGTTCAAGAGGCCCGTCCGGTACTGCAACACGTTGTCGATGTCGAGTCCCCGCCGGTACCACTCCCCGGACGTCGCGAACTCCTCGGCGTGGTCCTCCTGGCCGACCGGTGCGAGGATGCCGGCGTTGACGTCCGGGTAAGAACTCCGCCCCACGAACACCGATGGCGACGTGCTCCCGACGATGGAGTCGCCGGTGAGCGCTGACTCGAACTTCGATTCGAGCCCCTCGACGTAGTCGAGGATCTCGTAGGACTTCTCCTCGGCGAGGCGGCGACGCTCCGCGGCCTCGTCCGGTTCGAGTTCCTCGATGTACTCGTCGAGGCGCATTCGGGACGGCCTACGGGCGGATCGGTTAAATCTCCCCCGTCCGATCCGCGGACGACCCGCCCCTCAGTCGGCCCTGGCCTGCCACTCGCGGACCCTGGTCTCGGAGACGCCCTCGACCGATCCCGCCAGGTCCTCGGCGTCCACCTCCGCGAGGTCGCCGACGGTCTCGACGCCTGCCTCGCGGAGTCGTTCGGCCGTCTTCGGTCCCACGCCGTCGAGGGACTCGAGGTCGTCCGTCTCGCGGTCGGCGGCGTACTCCTCGTAGTTACAGATGGGACAGCCCAGTTCCCATGGCTCGTCGCCGTCGTGGACGACGAGTTCGGGGAGGTCGTGTTCGTCGCAGTACTCGTCGGTGACCTCTATCTCGCCGCGCCGGGGGAGGGGCAGCGAGTAGTCGCAGTCGGGGTACCGGGTACACCCCACGAGGCGGGACCCGGTACGGAGCTGCTTGATCGCGAGTTCACCGCCGTGTTCCTCTCCGCACTCCGGACAGTCGCCAATGACGCGATCCTCGGTCTCGTCCGCCTCCTCGGCCTTGCAGAGCGGGCAACCGTGAACGAACGTGTTGCGCCCGGCGAGCATCTTCACCTCGCGCAACCCGTGCTCGTCACAGGTCTCCTCGAGGATCAGGGGTTCGCCGGTGTTCGGGAGCGGGAGGGTGAACCGGCAGTCGGGGTACCCGTCGCAGCCGACGAAGTACGACCCGCGCCGACTGCGCCGGATGAGGAGGTCCTCGCCGCACTCCGGGCACGGTCCGAGGGTCTTGTCGGCTTTCAGCGACTCGCGGAGGTGCTCGCCGATCTCGTCCCGTGACGCCGCCAGTTCGGCGAAGATTCGGTCGAGGGCGTCCCGGGAGTCCTCGGTCACCTCGTCGAGCGTCTTCTCGCCGTTGGCGATGGCCGTCATCTCCTCTTCCAGCTCGCGGGTCATCCCCTCGCTGACGATGAGGTCGGCGAACTCCTCTGCGGCCTCGACCACCCCCCGGGCCAGACGGGTCGGCCGTGGCGGGTCGTCCTCGATGTATCCCCGGTCGTAGAGTTTCTCGATGACGTTGTGCCGGGTGCTCTTGGTGCCGATGCCCAGCTCCTCCATCTTCTCGATGAGGCGGGACTGTCCGTACCGGCGGGGAGGCTGGGTCTGTTTGTCCTCGAGGCGGACGTCGTCGATGCGGAGGCGTTCGCCCTCCTCGACCGCGGGCACGTAGTTCTCGGACGTGTTGAAGTACGGATAGACGTCGTGGTAGCCCCGTTCGAGGAGTCGTTTGCCGTTCGCCTTCATGCGGAGCCCGGACGTCTCCGCGACGACGCGCAGGTGCTCCCAGACGGCCGGGTCCGCCACGGTCGCGAAGAAGCGCCGGGTGACCAGTTCGTAGATCTCCCACTCGTCGTCGGAGAGGTCACCGCGGTCCGGCACGTCCGGGGTCGGGTGGATCGGGGGGTGGTCCGTGGTCTCCGTGTCTCCCCTCGTCGGCTCGACGTCGCCGTCCGCGAGCAGGGCGGAGGCGTCCTCGCCGAACTGGGGCGTCTCCGCGAACGTCTCGAGGAGCGCAACGGGATCGAGATCGTCGGGATAGACGGTGTTGTCGGTCCGTGGATAGGTGATGTACCCGGCAGTGTAGAGGTCCTCGGCGATACTCATGGCCCGCTGGGCCGCGTATCCCAGCGAACCGGCGGCCCGGATGAACTGCGTCGTGTTGAACGGCGCCGGCGGGTCGTCGCGACGGGTCCGTCGCGAGACAGACTCGACGACGGCCTCGCGGGCCTCGCGCAGGACCGCGTTCGCCTCGCTGGCCGCCGACTCCTCCCAGATGCGCTCGGCCTCGTTGTCCTCGTCGTCGAGGTAGAAGTACTGCGCCTCGAAGGCCGAGCCGTTCTTCGCCAGGTCGGCGAACAGCTCCCAGTAGTCCTCGGGCTCGAAGGCGTCGATTTCGCGCTCCTTCTCGACGATGAGCCGCAGCGTTGGGGTCTGGACACGACCCACGCTGATGAAGTCCTCGCCCATCTGCCGGGCCGAGAGCGAGAGAAATCGCGTGAGTGCCGCCCCCCAGACGAGGTCGATGATCTGTCGTGCCTCGCCGGCGGCCGCGAGGTCGAAGTCGAGGTCGTCCGGGTCCGCGAAGGCGCTCTTGACCTCGTTCTCGGTGATCGAGGAGAAGCGCACCCGCTCGACGGGAACGTCCTCGTTCACGTTCCGGATCAGCTCGTAGGCCTCCTTCCCGATGAGTTCGCCCTCTCGGTCGTAGTCGGTCGCGATGACGACGTCGTCGGCGCGTCGGGCGAGGCGTTCGAGCGCCCGGACGATCCGCTCCTGGGTGGGTTGCTTTCGCACGTCTGCGTGGACGAGTTCTGCCGGTTCGACGTCTCGCCAGTGGGCGTACTCCTCGGGGAAGTCGACCCCGACGACGTGGCCGGAGAGACCGATGACGCGATGGGTTCCCCAGGCGTACACGTCGACGCCGCCGACGGTGTCTGTCGTCGCCGACCCGTCGCTGAGGATGTCCGCGATGCGGCGGGCCGCGTTGTCCTTCTCTGTGACGATGAGCTCCACGGATGATCACACCCCCGGCGCGGGTGCCGGGTAGGTGGTGGCTGTAGGCCGAACCGACTTGTAAGGATTTCGTCGTTCGGGGACGGCGGGGCGGCGATGGGCCGTCACCGGGCCGAGACGCCCTCACCGGGCTTCGCCGGGCTCAGAGGGCGTCCTCGTCCAGCGAGCGGACGGTCTCCGCGTCACAGTAGAGGTACGCACCCGTCGGTCGCTGATCGACCGAGGCCTCGAGCGGCCTGAGGACGACCCCGTTCCGGTACTCCTCGATCACGGAGTCGGGTTCCTCCTCGGGCGGGTCGCTGGGTGCGTCGTCCCACTCTGCCGGGAGGTTGGTATGCCATTTCACGGCCATCCGGGCGTCGGTAGGAAACCACCGAACAAGAGGGTGTCGTCCCGACAGGTTTCTGTACCGACCGTCGACTCCTGTCTCAGGACTCGAGTCGTTCGCGGAGGAGTTCGTTGACCTCGCCCGGGTCCGCACTGCCGCCCGTCTGTTGCATGACCTGGCCGACGAGGAAGTTGAGCGCGCCCTCCTCGCCTGCGTGGAAGTCCTCGACCGCGTCGGGGTTCTCCTCGATGGCCGCCGCGACCGCCGCCGCGACCTCGTCGCCGGTCGTCTTGCCGAGGCCCTCTGCCTCCACCACGGCGTCCGGCGACGCTCCCTCGTCGAGCATCGTTCGCAGTACGACCTCCCGCGCGTTCTTCTCGGTGATCTCGTCCTCGTCGACCAGTTCGACGAGACGGACGAACTCCTCGAATCGATCGGTGACGTCCGTGATCGCCATGTCGCGATAGTGGAGTTCTCCCAGCAGGTCGTCCGCGACCCAGGTCGCTGCCAGGTCCGCGTCGAAACGCTCGGCCACCTCCTCGAAGAAGTCGGCGACCTCCTTCGTCGAGGTCAACTTGTCCGCCGCCTCCTCGTCGAGTCCGTACTCGGTCTGGAACCGCTCGCGCCGGGCTGCCGGGAGTTCCGGGATCTGGATCTCGTCTTTCCAGTCCGCGACCTCCAGGGGCGGGATGTCCGCCTCGCGGAAGTAGCGGTAGTCCTTCTCCGCCTCTTTCGAGCGCATCGAGACGGTGATGCCCCGGGACTCGTCCCAGTGCCGGGTCTCCTGGGCTACCTCGCGGCCTCGCTCGATCGCGTTCCGCTGGCGCGTGACCTCGTAGGAGAGCGCCTTCTCCGCCCCCTTGTGACTCGAGATGTTCTTCACCTCGGTCCGATTGGCCGCCGCGAGGACCTCCTCGTCGACCGCACCGGCGTCGTCCATCTCCGCGGCGGGGACCATCGAGATGTTCGCGTCCACCCGGAGACTCCCGTCGCGCTGGCCGTCGTAGATTCCCAGGTACTCGAGGACCTCCTCCAGCTTCGTGAGGAACGCCCGGGCCTCGCCCGCTCCCCGGAAGTCGGGATCCGTTACGATCTCCATCAGTGGGACGCCGGCACGGTTGTAGTCGACCAGCACGTACTCCGCGGTGTCGATGCTCCCGCCGACGTGCTGGAGACTCCCGGGGTCCTCCTCCAGGTGCGCCCGCTCGATCCCGATCTCCCGGTCGGTCCCCTGGTGGCTGATCTCGAGGCTCCCGCCCTGACAGATGGGAGCGTCGTACTGCGTGATCTGGAATCCCTTCGGGAGGTCGGGGTAGAAGTAGTTCTTCCGGTGGAACCGGGTCCGCTCGGGGACGTCTGCGTCGATGGCCTTCCCCAGCTTCACCGCTGCCTCGACGGCCGCCTCGTTGACGACCGGTAGCGCCCCCGGCAGCCCGAGACAGACGGGACAGGTGTGCGTGTTCGGGTCCGCGTCGGCGACCTCGGTCGAACACCCACAGAAGATCTTGGTGTCCGTTTCCAGCTGCACGTGGACCTCGAGGCCGATGACGACGGCGAGGTCCTCCTCCGTGGCGGCCTGGGCGCTCATTGCGCCCGGGTTCGGTGCGGGAACGCTTAGGCGTAACGAAGGGAGGTTCGCCGGCGACCGCGGGGGACCGTCTGACGTCCGACTGACGTTTGGTTTATAACGGTCGGGCCGCCTCCTATGCACATGAGCGACGAACCGGCGGAGCGTGACCTCGAGGGACGCGTGCGAGAGCTCGAAGAGACTGTGCGGGGCCTGACGGCCGAGCTCGTCGACGCGACCGAACGGATCAACCAACTGGAGGACGCGCTGGCGGACGAGCAAGCCGACGAGGACGCAGACGACGCCCCCGAGGAGTGGGTTCCCGCCGCCGAGGAGATGACCGACGACGCGCGGACCGAGAGCGAGGACGACGAGGAGTCGACTCTCGCCGACGACATCATCGTCGCCTGACCGGGCACACTCCCCATGTACATCGACGAGATCGTCCTGGAAAATTTCAAGAGCTTCGGGCGGACCACGCGAATTCCGTTCTACGAGGACTTCACGACCATCAGCGGTCCGAACGGATCGGGGAAGTCGAACATCATCGACGCGATCCTGTTCGCGCTCGGGCTCGCCAGGACCCGCGGGATGCGTGCCGAGAAACTCACCGATCTGATCTACAATCCCAGCCACGAGGACGGGGAGGTGACGGGTCCGAAGGAGGCCAACGTCGAGGTCATCCTGAACAACGAGAACAGGACGCTCAGCCGCTCCCAGGTCGTGAACGCCGCCGGGACCGACGACGTCGGGGACGTCGATCGCATCCGGGTCAAGCGCCGGGTCAAGCGGACCGAGGACAACTACTACTCCTATTACTACCTCAACGGGCGGTCGGTCAACCTCTCCGACATCACCGACCTCCTCTCGCAGGCCGGCGTCGCCCCAGAGGGATACAACGTCGTGATGCAGGGCGACGTCACCGGCATCATCCAGATGACCGCACACGAGCGCCGGGAGATCATCGACGAGATCGCCGGCGTCGCGGAGTTCGACCAGAAGAAGGAGGACGCCTTCGAGGAGCTCGAAGTCGTCCGCGAACGGATCAACGAGGCCGAACTCCGGATCGAGGAGAAGCGCGAGCGCCTCGAGCAACTCGAGGACGAGCGCGAGACGGCCCTGGAGTACCAGGGCCTGCGCGACGAGAAGCGGGAGTACGAGGGGTTCCTCGACGCGGCCGAACTCGAGGAGAAGCGCGAGGACCTCGCGGCGACCGAGTCGGACATCGAGGACCGCGAGGAGCGCCTCGCGGAGGTCGAGGAGACCCTGGACGAACGGCGCGGCGAGGTGTTGCGCCTCGAGGAGGACCTGGAGGACCTCAACGCCGAGATCGAGCGCAAGGGCGAGGACGAACAGCTGGCGATCAAACGCGAGATCGAGGAGGTCAAAGGCGACATCTCGCGCCTGGAGGACCAGATCGAATCCGCCGAGGAGAAGATCGAAGAGGCGGAACAGACCCGTCGCCAGGCGTTCGTCCAGATCGACCGCAAACAGGAGAAGGTCGAGGACCTCGAGGACGAGATCCGCGAGATCAAGGTCGAGAAGTCCTCGTTGCTCTCCGAGAAGCAGCAAAAGGAGGCCGAACGCGACGATGTCCAGCGCGAGATCGACGAGATCGACACCGAGTACGACGAACTGAAGGAGTCCCTCGACGAGCGCAAGGCCGCGCTCGAGGAGGCCAAGAGCGAGCGCAACGACCTCCAGCGAGAGAAGGATCGCCTCATCGACGAGGCACGCCGCCGGTCCAACGACATCGAACAGGCCGAGCAGAACGTCGAGGACGCAGAGGAGACCCTCGCGGAACTCGAAACCCAGATCGGCGACCTGCAGAAGGAACTGGAGAAGGCGCGCGCGAACGAGTCACAGATCGCCGACGTGGTCGACGACCTGAAGCGCGAGAAACGCGAGCGCCAGGACGACCTCGACGAGGTGGAAGACGACCTCGGGAGCGCACGCGAGGAGTACGCCCGTCTCGAGGCCCAGGCCGACGAGAACGGCGACAGTTCCTACGGACGGGCTGTCACGACCGTCCTGAACGCCGACCTCGAGGGCGTCCACGGGACCGTCGCCCAACTCGGGGAGGTCGCCCAGGACTACGCGACGGCCTGCGAGACCGCGGCCGGGGGACGGATGGCGAACGTGGTCGTCGACGACGACGAAGTCGGCCAACGCGCCATCGAACTCCTCAAGTCGCGGAACGCGGGGCGGGCGACGATGCTCCCGCTGACGGAGATGTACGAGCGCTCGCTCCCCGCGGCGCCGAACGAGCCGGGCGTCGTCGACTTCGCGTACAACCTCGTGGACTTCGACGACCGGTACGCTGGAATCTTCTCGTACGTGCTCGGGGACACGCTCGTCGTCGAGGACCTGGACACGGCCCGCGACCTCATGGGCGACCGGCGCCTGGTGACCCTCGAGGGCGACCTGATAGAGAAGAGCGGAGCGATGACCGGCGGGAGCCGGTCCGGCTCCCGGTACTCGTTCTCGAAGACCGGAAAGGGGCAACTCGAACGGGTGGCCGAGCGGATCCAGGAACTCGAAGACGAACGCGAGAGCATCCGGGAGGACGTCCGCTCCATCGAGGAACGCCTCGAGGACGCGCGGGAGAAGCGCGCGGCTGCCGCCGACCAGGTACGCGACCTCGAATCACAGATCGAGCGCGTCGAGGGTGAACGCGAGGAGACCGAACAGCGCATCGAGGCCCTCGAGGACCGCATCGACTCGCTGCGTGAGGAACGGACGGAGGTCGACGAGAAGATGCAGGCCCTCGACGAGGACATCGCCGAGAAGACGGCCGAGATCGAGGACGTCGAGGCGGACATCGACGACCTGGAGGCGGAACTCGCGGACTCGCGCATCCCGGAACTGGCCGATCGGAAGGAGACGATCGAGGCCGAGATCGCGGACATCGAGGAGCGCGTCGACGACCTCGACGGCGAGCGCAACAGCCTCCAGCTCGAGAAGCAGTACGCCGAGGAGGCCATCGACGACCTCCACGACGACGTCGAGGCGGCCCAGAACAAGAAGGCCGACCAGCAAGAGCGGATCCAGGAACTGGAAGAGGACATCGAGGACAAAGAGTCGATCCTCGCCGACAAGCGGGAGGCGGTCGAGGAACTCGAGGAGGAACTCGCCGACCTCAAGGAGGACCGCGAAGAGTTGAAAGCGGAGGTCGCCGCGGCCAGGGACCGGCGGGACGAGGTCCAGCAGGAGGCCGAGCGAATCGAGAACCGCCTGGAGAGCCTGCGGAACGCCGCCGACCGTCTCGAGACGGAGATTGCGGAGTTAGAAGAGACCGTCGAGGAGTACGAGCCGGAAGAGATCCCAGACCTGGACGAGGTCGAGGAGAACATTCGGCGGCTCGAGCGACAGATGGAGGCGCTCGAACCGGTCAACATGAAGGCGATCGACGACTACGACCGGGTCCAGGACCGCCTCGAGGACCTCGAGGAGCGCAAGGCCGAACTCGTCGAGGAGCGGGACGCCATCGAGGACCGCATCGAGAAGTACGATCGGCAGAAGCGGGAGACCTTCATGGACGCGTACACGGGGATCAACGAGCAGTTCGAGACCATCTTCGAGCGTCTCTCCGACGGGACGGGCGAACTGGTCCTCGAGGATCCCGAGGATCCCTTCGAAGGCGGGCTGACGATGCGCGCCCAGCCGGGAGACAAACCGATCCAGCGCCTGGACGCGATGTCGGGCGGCGAGAAGTCACTGACGGCGCTCGCGTTCATCTTCGCGATCCAGCGGTACAACCCGGCACCGTTCTACGCCCTCGACGAGGTCGACGCGTTCCTCGACGCGGTCAACGCCGAGCGGGTGGGCGAGATGGTGGACGAACTCGCCGAGGAGGCCCAGTTCGTCGTCGTCTCCCATCGCTCGGCGATGCTCGAACGGTCGGAACGGGCCATCGGGGTGACCATGCAGGAGGACAACAAGAGCGTGGTCACCGGCATCGACCTCGCGGCCCAGGAGGGGGTGACCGCGGATGACTGACGGCACGGGAGTGGCCCGACCGCCGAACGGCGGGGCTCCCGACGAGGAGACGGACGACGTCGAACCGGTCGAGTTGCTGGTGCAACTTGCCGAGCGCGGCGACATCGATCCCTGGGACGTGGACATCGTCACAGTGACCGACGAGTTCCTGGCGGCGCTGGACGACGGTGACCTCCGCACCTCGGGCAGGGCACTCTTTTACGCCAGCGTCCTCCTGCGGATGAAAAGCGACGCGTTGCTCGCGGACGACGACGCCAGCGAGGCCCAGGACGAGACGGACGAGACCGATCCCGCGGCACTGTGGAAGGACTCCCTCGACGATGGCGAGTTCGACGGCCCGGAGGGCGATCCCGTCGCCGCCCTCGAGCGGGAGATGGATCGACGCCTGGACAGGAAGTCGGCCAGGGGAACGCCAATGACCCTCGACGAACTCGTCCGCGACCTCCGGGAGGCGGAGCGTGGCACCTGGTGGAAGGAGTCGCGCTCGTACGACACGACCAACTCGCCGACGGGGTTCGACCGGGGGGTCCAGACCCTCGATTACCGGACGGGCGACGAGATGCGCCAGGAGGGGGAGCCCGGCGCCGAGGAGGTGACCGGCACCACCCACCAGGAGGACATCGACGAGCTCATCGAGGCAGTCTGGAGCGCACTCGCAGAGCACTACCGGAACGGTCGGTCGGAGGTCCTCTTCGAGGAGATCGCCGACGCGACCGGGTCGCGGATCGAGAGCTTCCTCGCGCTCCTGTTCCTCTCTCACCGCGGGGACGTCGTCCTCGACCAGGACGACCTGTTCGGCGACCTCTGGATCCTCGACCCCGACGCCGAGGTCGGTCCGACGCCGGTCGCCGAGGACGATTAGAGGTAGTCCTCGACGAGCAGTGACACCCGGTCGAGGGTCTCCTCGGGGACGGCGTGTTTCGGCGTGTTGATCGCCCCCTCGAGGGCGGTCTCGCACCCGCAGTCGCGTTCGTCCGGCAGCGTGCGGATCGCCTCCTCGACGGTCCGACGGATCAGCATCTCGTTGTGCGAGGCGTTTTCGAGGACCTCCTGGAGGGTGACCTGGCTGTCGGTCTTCCAGACGTCGTAATCCGTCACACCGGCGACCGTCGCGTAGCAGAGTTCGGCCTCTCGCGCGAGTGCCGCCTCGGGAACCGCGGTCATGCCGATGACGTCCCAGCCCTGGTCGCGATAGAACTCGCTCTCTGCCCGGGTGGAGAACTGCGGCCCCTCGATGCAGACGTACGTCCCACCGCGTTCCACCTGCGCGTCGGTCGCCGCCCTGGCCGCGTCCGCCAGGATCCGGGAGAGGTGCGGGCAGAAGGGGTCCGGCTGGGACTGGTGGACGACGATGCCGTCGCCGTAGAACGAGTACTCCCGGTGTCGGGTCCGGTCCACCGTCTGGTCCGGGATGACGAGGGTCCGCGGGGGGAGGTCGTCTCGCAGACTCCCGACCGCGTTGCTCGCGACGATGCGATCGACGCCGAGGCGTTTGAGCGCGTACACGTTGGCCCGGTACGGCACGTCTGTCGGGGAGTACTGGTGGTGCTCGCCGTGGCGCGGCAGGAATGCGACCTGCCGCCCGGTGGCACCGAACTCGCCGACCGTGATCGGCGCACTCGGATCCCCGAAGGGCGTCTCCACGTCTTCCTCCCGCACGTTCGACAGGGGAAGTGCCTCGTACAGACCGCTGCCGCCGATGAATCCCAGCATACGTGCACGGTCCCTCGACGGGGAGAAAGTCGTTCCGGCCGTCTCACTCGCCGGCAAGCGTCCAGGCGTCTTCGCCCACCGACTCCGCGACGCCCCGACGCTCCATCTCGTCCATCACCTCGTCCAGGCGGTCGGGCTGGGCGATCTCCATCTCGATCCGCTCGATGTCGTGGTACGACGAGAGCAGGCGTCGTATCTCGTCCTTCGAGTAGGGGCCGTCCCCCTCCTTGTCCATCACGCCGCCCACGATGTCGACCATGTCCTCGATGAAGTTCCACGGGTAGACGACCCAGGTCCAGTGTTCCAGGCGCTCGCCCACGAAGTCGGGTTCGAACTCGCTCGTCTGTAACAACTGGAGGGTCGCGGTCCTGACCGCATCGGCGTCCCGCTCGTTCACGTACTCGTAGGCCCGTTCGATCGAGCCCCCGGTGTCGGCGATGTCGTCCACGATCAACACGTCCTTGTCCTCGACGGAACCCTCCGGCATCGGGTACCGGATCTCGGGTTCGCCGCTCTGCTGGGCGGTCCCCACGTAGTGCTCCATCTTGAGACTCGTCAGGTCGTCGAGCCCGAGGAAGTCACAGAGAACCCGGCCGGCGAACCAGCCGCCACGCGCGAGCGCGACGATCACGTCGGGTTCGAACTCGGCCGCCTTGACCTGGTCGCTCACGTCGCGGGCCAGCCCGTAGATGTACTCCCAGTTCGTGATGGTGCAGGGAAACTCCTCCGGGAGGTCGGACATCTGAATCGGTCACCACTCCGGACGAAGACCGTGAGGTGGCATAACTGCTGTGAAGTGTGAAAACGGGATGGGGATGGGGAAGGGGGAAAGACCGAATCGTACGGCGGGTGCGTCGGACGGCCGGCCGAAGACGATGGGGGGAGTGCGGTGGGAGGGGAGGATGGTTCGGCCGTTCCGTGCCTCTGACACCCATTCGAATCCCATATTTCGACGTACTTAGCGTTTGTTATCTCGTCCCGACGCGAAATGGTCGGTTTCGAACACGAGTGGGCGACGGTGTACACTGACGTGCCGACGGTTTCAACGTACAGAGACGTGCCGACGATTTCAACACGCACCCACCCGCAGGCGGGGTATGGACACCGTCCGCGGATTGCTCGTCGACGCGTTCACCGCTGATCCCTACGCGGGGAACCCCGCCGGCGTCGTCCCCGAGGCCGACGGGCTCGACGAGTCCCAGATGCAAGCCATCGCCGCCGAACTCGGTGCCAGCGAGACCGCGTTCGTGAAATCCTCGACGGACGCGGACAGGGCGTTCCGGTACTTCACGCCCACCACCGAGATCGACCTCTGTGGCCACGCGACCGTCGCGAGTCTCGTTGCCCTCACCGAGGCCGGGACGCTCCGACCCGGAGAACACACCGTCGAGACAGCCGTCGACGTCCTCGACGTCGAGACGACGGACGACGGGACCGCGTGGATGACCCAGTCGTCCCCGACGGTCCGCGAGGTCGCCATCGAAACCGACGACGTGGCGGCCGCGCTCGGGATCGAACCCGCCGCCATCGACGCGGTCCGGTCCGAACTACCGTTCGCGGTCGCCAGCACGGGGCTCCCGTTCCTCGTCGTTCCGGTCAACTTCCTCGACGCCCTCGGCGCGGCCAGCCCGGACGACGACGCGGTCGAGGACCTCGCCGCGTCGGTCGACGCTGCGGGCGTCTACGCCTTCACGTTCGACACCCTCGACGGCGACTCGACCATGCACGGGCGGGCCTTCGTCCCCGGCGCGGGCGTCCCCGAAGACCCCGTCACGGGGACCGCGAGCGGGGCGACCGGTGCCTACCTCCGGCACGTCGGCGCCTTCGACGGGGGTGGAACCGCCCCCGGAACCAGCGACGTCGGCGTCGCCGAGGGGTTCCCGGACGAGATGATCTTCGAGCAGGGCGATTTCGTCGACCGACCAGGTCGGGTCAGGGTCCGCGTCGGGGAGACGGTCCGGGTGGGTGGACGGGCCACGACGACCCTCGAAGGGACGCTGGTCGTCCCCGATCCCGTCGAGGACGACATCCTCGAGGTCTGATCAGTCGCCCTGGAACTCGAAGTCGGCCTCCTGTTTGACGTCGCGCAGTTCGCGGTTTACCGACTGGAGGTCCTGTTGCATGTCGGCCAGCCTGTCGTCGAGGACGCTCACGATGTCGCTCTTGACGTGCTCGGTATCGAAGGTGGCCGCGAGTTGCTCCTCCATCGCGCCGGTCAGTGTCATGTAGAGGGACAGCGCCTTGCCGAACCGCCAGACGAGCACGCCGAGGACCCCGATGACGAGATACGGTGCCGCCCCCCGGGCCGCCGCGAGCGGTCCCGACTGCTGGTAGATGCTCCATGCCTGCATGCCGCCGTACCCCAGCCCGATACCAACGAGGACGAGACCGACCAGGGCGAATCCCGCGGTGAGCAGGAAGTACCGGCCGGCCCACGCCAGTGCGCGTCGCGATTCCATAGCGGGGCGTTGGCTCGCGTCCCTAAAAAACGACCGCCCTGCCGGGCGAGTCGAGGTAATACTTGACACGACCCCTTCGCAACCTTCTTTATGCCCATCGCGGTCTTATCACCTGCCACATGGCTGTACGCTGGCTGGAAGACATCCGTGCCGACGACATCGACCTCGTCGGCGGCAAGGGGGCCTCACTCGGGGAAATGACGGACGCTGGGCTGCCCGTCCCGCCGGGGTTCGTCGTCACGGCGGAGACGTACCGCAATTTCATCGAGGAGACGGGCATCGACGAGGAACTCTTCGCGGCCGTCGACGTGGACGCGGAGGACTCCGCCGCCCTCGCGGAGGCCGCTTCGCACGCCAAGGAGTTGATCCTGGACACCCCGATACCGGAGGGGATCCACGAGGAGATCGAGGCCGCCTACGACTCGCTGGGGGAGGGCGAATCGTTCGTCGCGGTCCGCTCGTCGGCCACCGCGGAGGACCTCCCGGACGCGAGTTTCGCCGGACAGCAGGAGACGTTCCTGAACGTCGACCGCGACGACCTGGTCGACCGCGTGAAGCGGTGCTGGGCGTCGCTGTTCACCCAGCGGGCCATCTACTACCGACAGCAACAGGGCTTCGAACACGACGTCGTGAACATCGCCGTGGTCGTCCAGCAGATGGTCGACGCGGAGAAGAGCGGCGTCATGTTCACGAGCCACCCCTCGACGGGGGCCCCGAAGGTGATCATCGAGGCCGCCTGGGGCCTCGGCGAGGCCGTCGTCTCGGGCTCCGTCTCCCCCGACAACTACGTCGTCGACCGCGAGACGGAGACCGTCGAGGAGGTGACCGTCGCGGACAAGAAGGTGATGATGGAACGGGACCATCAGTCCGGCGAAACGGTCGAGCGCGACGTCACCGACGAGCGACGGACTGCCCGGGTCCTCACCGACGAGGAACTCGGCGAACTCGTGGCCCTCGGCCGCCGTGTCGAGGAGCACTACGAGACCCCCCAGGACGTCGAGTGGGCCATCGTCGACGGGCAGGTCTACATGCTCCAGTCCCGGCCCATCACGACCATCTCCGAGGAGTCTGCGACCGCCGGGGCCGACGGGAGCGAGGGCGACGAACTCCTCTCCGGTCTCGGAGCCAGCCCGGGGATCGCGTCGGGCGCGGTCAGGATCGTCGACAAACTGGACCAGCTCGACAAGGTGGGCGAGGGCGACATCATCGTCACCGCGATGACCACGCCCGACATGGTCCCGGCGATGAAGCGAGCCGCCGGCATCGTCACCGACGAAGGCGGAATGACCAGCCACGCGGCCATCGTCTCGCGGGAGCTCGGCGTACCCGCAGTCGTCGGGTGCGGGAACGCCACCGACCTCCTCCGCGACGACCAGATCGTCACCATCGACGGCGACAGGGGATCCATCACGGAGGGGCGACCGAGCACCGAGGAGGAGCGCGAACCGATCGAGGAGGCACGCCCGAAGACCCCGGTCAAGCCGATGACGGCGACCGAAGTGAAGGTCAACGTCTCCATCCCCGAAGCCGCCGAACGCGCCGCCGCGACGGGAGCGGACGGGGTCGGACTGCTCCGCCTGGAGCACATGATCCTCTCGACGAACAAGACCCCAGAGCGCTACATCGCCGACCACGGGGAGCGCGCCTACGTCGACGAAATCGTGGAGGGGGTCAGGACGGTCGCCGACGAGTTCTACCCGCGTCCGGTCAGGGTTCGCACCCTCGACGCCCCCACGGACGAGTTCCGGCAGCTGGAGGGAGGCGAGGACGAGCCCCACGAACACAATCCGATGCTGGGGTACCGGGGCATTCGTCGCTCGCTCGACGAGCCCGAACTCTTCAAACACGAACTGGAGGCGTTCTCCCGGCTGTACGAGATGGGCTACGACAACGTGGAGATCATGTTCCCGCTCGTCAACGACGAACGGGACGTCGCCCAAGCACGCGACCTGATGAGGGAGGTCGGAATCGACGCCGAGAAGCGCACCTGGGGCGTCATGGTCGAGACGCCAGCGAGCGCGATGATGATCGAGGAGATGGCGGACGAGGGCATCGACTTCGCCTCCTTCGGAACGAACGACCTCACGCAGTACACCCTCGCCGTCGATCGGAACAACGGGAACGTCTCCGATCGGTTCGACGAACTCCACCCGGCCGTCCTCCGCCTCGTCAGCGACACGATACAGACCTGCCGGGAGAACGACATCGACACGAGCATCTGCGGGCAGGCCGGCTCGAAACCGGAGATGGTCCGCTTCCTGGTCGAGGAGGGCATCTCGTCGATCTCCGCGAACATCGACGCGGTCCGCGACGTCCAGCACGAGACCAAGCGCGTCGAGGAGCGGATGATCCTCGAATCGGTCCGGGACTGACGAGGAACGGAATCGCCAACCGCCCGGGGGCGACAGGTCCCGTATGACCGGCCCCGCACTGGGCGATCGAAAGGGTCCCAGTCCCTCGACCGCGTTCCATGCCCCACGTCGATCGGACCGTGCTGACGGCGTTTCTCGCGGATCTGGAGCGCATCGGCGGAGAGCCCTGAGAGCGGTAGGGTTTTGCCGGGCCCGGGCGCACGTAGGGACGTGAGTGTCGCCCTGCCCCTCCTCCAGGTCCTCGGATACGACGCGCTGGAGACGGCCGTCGCGGCGGCGAGCGGCTGGACGGGCGTCCTGTTGATCTTCGTCTACTCGGTGCTGATCGCGTTCGTCCTCCCGCTACCGAGCGAGATAGTCCTCTGCCCGGTCGGCTACGTCTGCGCCGGCAATTCGCTGGCCCTCGGCCTCCCGATGGAGGTCCAGGTCGCCGTCGTCATCCTCGCGAGCGCCCTCGGCAAAGCGGCGGGGAGCGTCTTCGCACTCGCCATCGGGCACAACGCCGCCCGCGCCGGGGTAGTCATCCGCACCCTGCGCAGACTGGGGTTCCAGCCGATGGAGTGGTCGCGAAAACAGATGGTCAACCTGGCCAAACGCTGGGGATACGTGGGAATGGCCGTCGGTCTCTCCGTCCCCTTCTTCCCAGACACCGTCTCGATCTACGCCTTCTCGATCCTGGAGGACGACTACACGAAATTCGCCCTCGCCGCCTTCGCCGGGAGCGTCGGGCGCCTCCTGATCACGATCCTCGGTTTCGAGAGCGTCTTCTACGTGTTCTGAGGTAACGGTTTTGGTCGGGGCGGGCGTCGGTACCGGCATGGCACGACAGTCCTCCGGCCGGATCGCCACCGGGCTCCTCATCGTCCTGATCGGCGTCCTCCTCCTGGCTACCACGACCGACGCCCTCCCGACCGAATCGCTGTGGTCGTGGTTGCCGACGCTCTTCGTCCTGCTCGGGATCTGGGCCATCTGGAAGAGCGGCGGGCGCAACCTCACGGGACCGATCACGGTGATCGCGATCGCCGCCACGTTCCAGTTGCGAAACCTCGGGGTCGTCTCCGATCGGCAGATCGGCACCTGGTGGCCCCTGTTCGTGGTGCTGTTCGGTGCGCTCGTCCTGTTCGGTCGCTCGCGGCGTCGGCGGGCCCACGCCGGTACCGCGGCCGACGAGGTGTCGCTCGTCACCCTCTTCGGGGGCAACGAACGACGGGTGACCTCGGATTCGTTCGTCGGCGGTGAGGTCGTTTCCATCTTCGGCGGGTCGGAGATCGACCTGCGAGACGCAGACGTCGAGAACCCGCCGGCCGTCATCGAGGCCGTCTCCCTGTTCGGGGGTCTCGAGGTGCGGGTCCCCGAGGACTGGTCCGTCGCGATCGACGCGCTGACCCTCTTCGGGGCGTCGGAGGACTCCCGACCGCGCTCGGCCAGCGGAGAGCCGACCCTCGTGATCACCGGGGTGACGCTGTTCGGCGGCGTCGAGGTCCTCGACTGATCAGCCCGGAGCCCGGAACGCCTTCACGCGGAATCGAAGGATCACGGGTTCGAGCGCGTCGCTCTCGCCCTCCCACTCGATCGTCACCTGGGTGAGACGGTAGGACGGCCCGACGGGGACGACCGTCTCCGAGAGGGTCGCGTTCCACCCGGGGCCCTCCACCGCGTTATCACCGACGCGTCGACCGCCCAGGGCCTCGAGGTATCCGATCGCCTGCTCCAGGTGCATGCCCCGAAACGCGCGGGTCACGCGGAGACGATCGCCCTCGCGTGACTCCTCGATCGGCGGGATGGCGTCGAGTGCGTCGCGGTAGGACTCCACACGATCGGTCGATATCTCCCCCTCGCTCATGTCCGATGCTACGCGCCACCTCCACATACCTCTTGGTGCGATTCCCGGGACGTAGCGAGCCGAAGGGAACGATTTTTGGCGAGCGGGGCAGTACGACGGGGTGTGACACCGGCACGGACGCCCAGGCTCCGTTCTATGCGCCCGCGAGCGTAGCGTCCGTACGGTCCAGAACGGATTCGTCCGCTCTCACGTGACTCGCCACCATGCACGCACCGTTCACCGACACCCACGTCCGATGGAGGTATCGACACACATGAGCCACGACCCATTCCCGACCGAGAACCCGGCGGTGGTGACCTGCGGACTGCCGTACGCGAACGGCGACCTCCACGTGGGTCACCTGCGGACCTACGTCAGCGGCGACATCCTCGCGCGGTCGCTGCGAACCGTCGGTCAGCAGACAGCCTTCGTCTCCGGGTCGGACATGCACGGCACGCCCATCGCGGTCAACGCGGAAGAGGCCGGGGTCTCGCCCGAGGAGTTCGCCATGGACTGGCACGAGACCTACGAGGAGACCTTCCCGGAGTTCGACGTGGACTTCGACAACTACGGGCACACGCACGACGAGACGAACACCCGACTCACCCGGGAGATCGTCAGGACGCTCGACGACCGCGGATACGTCTACGAGAAGGAGATCGAGGTGGCGTGGGACCCGATCGACGATCAACCCCTCCCGGACCGGTACGTCGAGGGGACCTGTCCGTACTGCGGGGAGAAGGCCCGCGGGGACGAGTGCGACGAGGGCTGCGGCCGACACCTCGAACCGGGGGAGATCGAAGATCCGACGAGCACGCTCACTGGAAACCCCGCGGAGTACCGCACCCGGACGCACAAGTTCTTCCGCGTCTCGGACTTCCAGGACTACCTCCAGGAGTTCATCGACCGACTCGAGGGGACGAGCAACGCGCAGAACCAGCCCCGCGAGTGGATCGAGGGGGACCTCCAGGACTGGTGTATCACCCGGGACATCGACTGGGGCATCGACTATCCGGGCGACGACGGGGCCGACGACCTCGTCCTGTACGTCTGGGTGGACGCGCCGATCGAGTACATCTCCTCCACGAAGCAGTACACCGACCGCGTCGGCGCCGACGAGTACGACTGGGAGGAGGTCTGGCGCGGGGACGGCGAGATCGTCCACGTGATCGGTCGGGACATCATCCAGCACCACACCGTGTTCTGGCCGGCGATGCTGAAGGGCGCGGACTACGGTGAACCCCGCGCCGTCATGGCGAGCGGGTTCGTCAACCTGGAGGGGCGCGCCTTCTCCACGAGTCGGAACCGGGCGATCTGGGCCGACGATTACCTCGAGACGGACTTCTCGACCGACCTGCTGCGCTACTACGTCGCGACCGCTGGCAACTTCGAACGCGACGTGGACTTCACCTGGGACCGGTTCCAGGAGCGCGTCAACACGGAACTCGCCGACGACGTCGGGAACTTCGTCTACCGTTCGCTCCTGTTCGCAGCGCGCAACTACGACGGAACGCCCGAGGCCGGGGTCTCCGAGGAGGTGCGAACCGAGATCCAATCCGCGATCGACGACTTCGAGGGGGCGTTGAACGACTACTCGCTGCGCCGGGCAGGCGGCGTCCCCGTCGACCTCGCACGGTTCGGAAACGAGTACATCCAGCGCCACGAACCCTGGAAACTCACCGAGGAGGACCCCGAACGGGCCGCCCAGGTCATCCGCGACACGGTCCAGCTCGTGAAAGCCATCGGCGTCCTGCTCGCACCGTTCACCCCGCAGAAGGGCGAAGAAATCTGGTCCCAGCTCGGCGAGGAGGGGACCATCCGCGACGCCGGCGTCGAGGCCTGCCTGGAGGCGCCGCCCGCCTCCTTCGACGAACCGGACGAACTGTTCGAGAAGATCGAAGACGAGACGGTCGAGGCACTCAACGAGCAACTGCAGGACCGGGTCGCCGAGGCCGACGCCGCTGCCGCCGGGGCGGGGGACGAGGCCGACGACGCTGCGGGCGACGCGGAAGCCGAAACCGATACCACACCCGCCGAAGATGAGGGCGTCATGGACGACCTCGAACCCGTCGCCGAGAACCGCATCTCCTTCGACGAATTCCAGGATCTAGACATCCGGGTCGGTCGGATCGCGTCCGCGGAGCCGATCGAGGGCGCGGACAAACTCCTCCGACTCGAGGTCGACATCGGCGTGGAGACGCGCCAGGTCGTCGCCGGCATCCGCCAGCTGCACGACGTCGACTCCCTGCCCGGGACCCGGGTCGTCCTGCTGGCGAATCTCGAGAAGGCCGAACTCTTCGGCGTGGAGTCCAACGGCATGATCCTCGCCGCGGGCGAGCAGGCCGACCTCCTGACGACCCACGAGGACGCCGAGCCCGGCACGAAGATCCGCTGAACGACACCGCCCTTTTTCTCGCGGCCCCCGTAGGGGAATCGATGCGAAACGCGAAGATCGTCTGCACCCTCGGTCCCGCGTCGAACACGGTCGACGCCATCGAGGCCCTCGCGGACGCCGGAATGACCGTCGCCCGGATCAACGCGAGCCACGGCTCACCGGCGGACCGACGGGCGCTGATCGAGCGCGCCCAGCGAGTGGACGAGCGGGCGGACAAGCCGGTCGCGGTGATGATGGACCTCCAGGGACCGGAGATCCGGACGGGCGAGACCGACGAGCCGATCTCGCTCGAGGCGGGAGAGACGGTGCGATTCGAACCGGGCGATCGAATGACCCGGGAATCGATCGGGCTGACGACCAGCATCGCCGCCGCCGAACCCGGCGACCGGGTCCTGCTCGACGACGGGCGCATCGAAACGTCGGTCGAGTCGGTCGAGGGAGACGCGGTCGTCGCCAGGATCGAGACGGGCGGCCGCCTCTCCAGTCGGAAGGGCGTGAACGTCCCCGGGGTCGCACTCGACGTGGACGTGGTGACCGAGAAGGACCGACGCGACCTCGAGATGGCCGCCGATGCGGGCGTCGACTTCGTCGCGGCCTCCTTCGTCAGGGACGGATCGGACGTCCTGACCGTGAGCGAACACCTGGAGTCCCTGGGAGCGGACGTCCCGATCGTCGCCAAAATCGAACGCGCGGGGGCGGTCCAGAACCTGGACGATGTCGTCGATGCCGCCCACGGCGTGATGGTCGCCCGCGGGGACCTGGGCGTCGAACTCCCGATGGAGGACGTCCCGTTGATCCAGAAGCGCATCATTCGCCGGTGTCAGGAGACCGGGACGCCGGTCATCACCGCCACGGAGATGCTCGATTCGATGATCCACCAGGGCAGACCGACGCGGGCGGAGGCCTCCGACGTGGCCAACGCGGTCCTCGACGGCACCGACGCCGTGATGCTCTCCGCCGAGACGGCGGTTGGCGATCACCCGACGAGGGTCGTCGAGACGATGGACGCCATCGTCCGGGAGGTCGAGGAGAGCGAGGAGTACGCCGAGATCAGAAACCAGCGGGTCCCGCAGGCCGACCAGGCCTCGCGGACAGAGGCGCTCGCACGATCCGCCAGGTACCTCGCGCGCGACGTCGACGCCGCGGCCGTCGTGGTCGCGAGCGAGTCGGGGTACACGGCGCGGAAGGTCGCGAAGTTCAGGCCGGGCGTTCCGGTCGTCGCGACCACGCCCCGTGACGCGGTCAGGCGACAGCTGGCACTCGTCTGGGGGGTGAACGCCCAGTTCGCCCCCATCCAGGACGGCTCCGCGAGTTCGATCATCGACCGGTCGGTCCGGGCCGGCATGGACGCGGGTCTCGTCGAGAGCGGCGACACGGTCGTCGTCCTCTCCGGGATGATGACCGACCTCGAGGACCAGGACACGACGAACACGCTCAAGGTCCACGTCGCAGCCGAGACGCTCGCCGTCGGGCGCGCCGTCGTCGGGGGCCGCGTCTCCGGGCCGGTCGTCAGACTCGAGGACGGCGACCTCTCGGGGGTCCCAGACGGCGCCGTCGCCGTCCTGGGCGCCGACTTCGACGAGGAGTTCGCGGGCGACCCGTCGCGGCTGGCCGGCATCGTGAGCGCCACGTCGGGGATGACCGGCTACGCTGCGATGATCGCCCGGGAGGTCGAGGTCCCGATGGTGAGCGACGCAACGCTCGTGGGAGTCGAGGACGGGGACGTGATCACCATCGACGGGGAGCGGGGGGTCGTCTACGCCGGCGAGGTCCACGGGCAGTGACCTTTTGCCGGTCCCGGTCGAAGCACCACCGATGAGCGACTGGAAGTACGACCTCGAGGACGTGGGTCCCGACGGCGTCGTCGAACGGTCCGGAGAGCCGCCCATCGAACCCGGGTCGCCGTCGCTCGAGAACGTCGCGTTCGTGGTGCTGGGTGCCGCTGTCGCGCTCTACGTCTTCGCGAAACTCCTCGGTGTCGGGTAACGGTTTTGGCCGACCGGCCCCAAGACCGTTCATGGTCACCCTCTTCGGGCAATCGCTCTCGCTGGTTCTCTTCACCGCCGGGGTCGCCCTCTGCGTCATGGAGGCGCTGGCGCCGGGCGCCCACTTCATCGTTGTCGGCGTGGCGTTGCTCGTCGCGGGGTTACTCGGGTTGCTCGTCCCGTCGCTGGCGACGCCGCTCGTCCTCGCCGGCCTCGTGGTCGTGACGGGAGCCGGTGCGCTCCTCGTCTACCGTCGTCTCGAGGTCTACCAGGGGACGGACAGGGGACGAACGAGGAGTTCTCGTGACCTCGTCGGCGCCCGCGGACGGGTGATCGAACGCGTGAGCGAGGACGCGGGGCAGGTGAAGCTGGAGCGCGGCGGGTTCGACAGTCGCTACGCGGCCCGGAGCGCCCAGGGGGACATCCCGGAGGGCAGCGAGGTCGTCGTGGTCGATCCAGGCGGGGGCAACGTGCTCACCGTCGAAGCACTCGACGGCGCGGACGAGATCGATCGGGAACTGGCGCGGGAACGGGCGCGCTCGGGGCAACCGGACCCGGACCATGAGTCCGAACGCGAACGGGATTCGGCCTAGTCGGACCGCCGTTACGCCAAGGGTTATGCATGGGGGAAGCCCATCTTTGAGACATGGTAACTCCCCTCCAGACGCTGCCACCGGGGTCATCGATCACCGTCGTGGGACTGCTGTTGCTGGTGCTGGTCGTCGTGGCTGTGTATCAGGCCATCGTCATCGTGGACGCGTACGAGAAGCAGGCGCTCACGGTCTTCGGCGAGTACAGGGGCCTGCTCGAGCCGGGCATCAACTTCGTGCCGCCGTTCGTCTCGCGGACCTACACGTTCGACATGCGCACGCAGACCATCGACGTACCCCGACAGGAGGCCATCACGCGGGACAACTCGCCGGTCACGGCCGACGCCGTCGTCTACATCAGGGTGATGGACGCGAAGCGAGCGTTCCTCGAGGTGGACGACTACAAGCGGGCCGTCTCGAACCTGGCCCAGACGACCCTGCGGGCGGTCATCGGGGACATGGAACTGGACGACACGTTGAACAAGCGCCAGGAGATCAACGCCCGGATCCGCCAGGAACTCGACGAACCGACGGACGAGTGGGGGATCAGGGTGGAGTCCGTCGAGGTCCGCGAGGTCAATCCCTCCTCGGACGTCCAGCAGGCCATGGAACAGCAGACGTCCGCCGAGCGCAAGCGGCGGGCGATGATCCTCGAGGCCCAGGGCGAACGGCAGAGCGCCATCGAGAAGGCGGAGGGGCAGAAGCGCTCGGACATCATTCGCGCGCAGGGCGAGAAGCAGTCACAGATCCTCGAGGCCCAGGGGGACGCCATCTCCACGGTACTCCGGGCCAAGTCCGCGGAGTCGATGGGCGAACGGGCCGTCCTCGAGCGGGGCATGGAGACCCTCGAGTCGATCGGCGAGGGGGAGTCCACGACCTTCGTCGTTCCCCAGGAACTGTCCTCGCTCGTGGGACGGTACGGTAAACACCTCTCGGAGAGCGACGTGGCCCAGGAGATGGAACCGCTCGAGAGCCTGGACTTCGACGAGGAGACGCGGGAGTTGCTGGGCCTCGACGAGATCGACCAGATGCTGGACGAGATGGACGCCGCCGCGGACCTCGACTCGGAGGTCGGCGAGCAGGACATCAAGTCCGCGGAGGAGGTCATCGAGGAGCTCGACGCCGAACTGGAGGGCGAACGGGAGACCGGAGACGAGTAGGGTCGAACCGACCACGTGCGGGTGACCCGTGCCCGTCGAAGGGAGAAAAGATTCGACCCATCGGTAGGCGGGTACATCGTCTCATCCGAGGGCGAACGGATCAGGTCGATCGGGGGCGACGTAACCCGGCCCTATTTCGACGGCGGTTGCGAATACTTTTCACCACAGAGACCGAAACGTATCCACAATGGGGATCGACGAGGACAAGCGGGCCACCCTCAGGCGCTTCGCCGCGGTCGGCGCGGCCAGCCCGCTCGCCGCGGTCGCGGACCGCGACGACGACAGCGAGGTCCGCGAGGCCATCATCGGCTACCTCGGTGCGACCCCGGGCGCGCACTTCTCGAAGATCAGGGACGACCTCAAACTCGGCACCGGTGAGGCCCAGTACCACCTCGAACGCCTCCAGAAGGCGGGAGGCGTCGAGACCCGACGAGACGGTGACTACCGGCGATTCTATCCGGTGGGCCGGTTCTCGGACTTCGAGCAGGTCGCACTCGGGTACCTCCGGCGAGACACCCCGCGCGGGATGATCGTGGAGTTGCTCCGGGACCCGACCCAGACGGGCAGCGACCTCGCCGCCCGCCTCGACGTCTCGAGGGCGACGATCAGTTCGTACGCGACCGAACTCAAGGGCGTCGGTCTGCTCGCCGACGGGGACGGCTACCGGATCGAGCGCCCGGAGACAGTCCTCACGCTGCTCGTCCGCTACGCCGACTCCTTCGACGAGCGGACGGCCGAACTCGCGACCGAGGCGGCCTCGCTCGTCCAGTACGATCCCTGATCGGCTGGCGAGTGCCGGTCGAATCCGAATCGGGTCACCTTTTGTACAGCCATCCGTAGTCCCTCCCCGTGTCGGGTACCGACAGTCGGGTCGATATGACGACGGGAGCCATCGGCCCCCGACTCGGCAGACTCGCCTGGCCGCTGGTGGCCGGCAACCTCCTGCAGACGGCGTACAACCTCGCGGATATGTTCTGGGTCGGCCGGGTGGGCACGGACGCGGTCGCGGCCGTATCGCTGATGTTCCCGACGGCCTGGCTGTTCGTCTCGACCGCGATGGGCATCACGGCCGCCGCGGTCGCGCTCGTCTCGCAGAACGTCGGAGCCGGCAACGAGCGACGGGCCGAACGCGTGGTCGCCCAGACCGTCCTCCTGGCCGTGGCTGGCGGACTCGCGCTCGCCGCGATCGGGTGGACGATCAGGTACCCGATGATCGACCTGCTCGGGGCCCGGGGACCGGTGTTCGCGAAGGCGCTCGCGTACGCAGAGGTGATGTTCGTCACGATCCCGTTCACGTTCCTCTTCTTCGCCTTCCGCGCGGTCCTCCGTGGGGCCGGGGACACGCGGACGGCGATGTACCTGGTGCTCGTCTCCGCCGGGCTGAACGTCGTCATCGATCCGTTTCTCATCCTCGGGTGGGCCGGCCTTCCCGCCCTGGGGGTCCGTGGGGCGGCCATCGCGACGCTCGTCGCCAGGGCGCTCGCCGCGGTCGTCGGCCTCGCCATCCTCGTCCACGGGGGCTGGGGAATCCGGCTGCGCGTCCCGGACCTCGTCCCGGACGGAACGATCCTGACGCGTCTCGTCGACATCGGGTACCCCTCCACGCTCGACGGCCTCGCACGGAGTCTCGCCGCGGTGACGATGGTGGGCCTCGTCGCCCGCTTCGGTTCCGTTCCCACCGCCGCCTACGGGATCGTCCTCCGGTACCAGTCGATCTCCTGGACCGTGTCGGGCGCGATCGGCCAGGCCACCGCGACGGGCGTCGGGCAGAACCTCGGTGCCGGAGAACTCGATCGGTCGCGGTCGGTCACCCGGGTGGGCGCCGGCGGGACGATGGCGATCCTCTTCGGGGCCTCGATGCTCGTCTTCGCGTTCCCCGCGGCGGCGATGGACGTCTTCATCGACCGGCGCGCGGTCGTCGAATCTGGCGTGACGATGTTCCGAATCGTCGCGCCGTTCTGGGCGTTCTTCGGCGGCCTCATGGTCGTCCAGGGTGCGTTCCGCGGCGCGGGCCGCACGCGTGTCGCGTTCGTGCTCTCGCTGCTCTCGCGCTGGGGGTTGCGGATTCCGCTGGCCGGTGTCCTGGCCTTCGTGCTCGCCTGGGGGCCGGTCGGCCTCTGGTGGGGCATGGCTGCGTCGGCGATCCTCTCGTTCGTCGTCGGCACGGCCTGGTTCCTCCGCGGCGGATGGTCCCGGGCGGTCATCGACGACGAGGAAACCGACGCCGACCTCGCCACGGAACGAGAGCGCCCCCTCGACGATTAGGGGCGCAAGAGCGTCCAGTAGAAGTAGAGGATCCCGACGAAGACGAGAGAGAGCGTCGAGCCCGTGACGTAGACGGCCAGGCCCCGTTCGTAGAGCCCGAAGACGTGGACCGAAAACCAGTTCGCGACGAGCACCATCCACAGGAAAAAACTGGTGGAGTTCCAGTTAGTAAAGTGATATCTATCGATCCCACGGGCCGGGAAACGGAATGGTCGGCAGACCCCTCAGGCCGTGACCTTCCACGTCGTACTCGAGGAGTACCCCCACTTCTCGATATCGAGGTCGGCGGCCTCGACGACGGCCGGCATGTTGGTCCCGACCTCCTTCGCGGAGAGGTCCAGTTCCTCGCCGATGAGACGGGATTTGAAGTAGGTCTTGGTCTGGGCGTTCTCGCGGAGGTACTCGAGGATCGAGCGCTGTTTCGGCGACAGGGCCTCGGCGGGAGCCGTCTGTGGTGCGGTCGCGCTCATGGTCAGAGGATGGACGGGCGGCGGCATAGTGGATTTGGTACGCGGAGTTTACACGCCGCCGTCGTGCGGTTTTCCGGTTTCGGTGCGGCGTTCGGGGCTCCCGACACCCCGACCAGGGCCGGGGCTGGTACGATGCGTTAACGCGCCGCCGGCCCTACCGCGCTCCCGACGTCCAGTCGGGATCGAGGTCGAGCCGGTCGGCGGTGAACTCCCAGAGGTCCTCGCAGGTCTCCTCGTCGACCGCCTCGTCGCTCGGTTCGACGGCCTCGAACTCCTCGTAGTATGCACCGGTCCCGTCCTGGCAGGCCGTGTAGAGGACCATCCCGCCGGCTTCGGCGGTCGTGGCGATCGGGCGGCGGATGATCGCGCGCGGGACGTAGTGAAGGAGCGGGAGCAGCCGATTGAACAGGCCGGGGAACCGCCGGTAAAACCCGCTCCCCGGCACGAATCCGGGATGCAGGGCGTTCGATCTGACCGCGTCGGTCCGGCGCGCGAGCTCGTTCGAGAAGCACAGCAGGGCGAGTTTCGACCGGTTGTACGCGTCGAAGGCGCCGTAGTCGTCTGGGTGCTCGATGGCGTCGAGGTCCATCTCGGCGAACCGATGGCCGTTCGATGAGACGTTGACGACCTGTGCGCCGTCGCCCGTGACGAGGCTGTCCCACAGGTCGTGTGTCAACTGGTACGCGGACAGGTAGTTGACCGCCGCGGTCTTCTCGAATCCCTCCGGGGTGAACGTCTCGGTGCGGAAGATGGTGCCCGCGTTGTTCACGAGCACGTCGAGGGCGTCGAACTCGGCCCCGATCTCGGTCGCCAGGTCGCGGACCGCCGAGAGCCGGGAGAAGTCGGCCGTGAACAGGTGCGCGTCGGCGTCGTAACTGGCGAACCGGTCGAGGACGGCCCGACCCTTCGTCTCGTCCCGGCCGACGACGACGACCTCGGCTCCGAGACGGCCGAAGGCCAGGGCCGCCTCGCGTCCGATTCCGTCGGTCGCGCCGGTCACGACGACGGTTCGACCGTCGAAATCGCGGTCCTCGCAGCCCGCGTGTGTCTCGGGGTCCATCGTCACTCCACCTGCCCGTGTTCTCTGGCCCACTCGATCGCCGTCTCCATGCCGGGGTCGAGGCGCGACGGGGGCGACCAGTCGAGGTCCTCCATGGCCTTCGAGGGATCACAGGAGATGTCCTGGGCCATCTCCCACCCGACGTGCAACTCGCGCACGTGGACGTCCAGGCGTTCGGCGATCCGCTGGGCGACGCCGACCAGCGTCGGGATGGGTTCGCGGAGGCGACGTGGCCTGACCTCCTCGACGTCGAGGTATCGCGCCATCGTCTCGTAGATCTGGTTCGTGGTGTACGTGTGCTGGTCGCCGACGTCGTAAATCTCGTTTCGTGCGTCCTCGGGCCGGTCGAGGATCGCAATCAGGAGGTCCACGAGGCTCGGGACGTACATCATGCTGCGTCGGTTCGTCCCGTCTCCGAACATGATCGGGCGCCCACCCTGGATCGACTGCATGAGCGTCGCCATCCGCGGTGGCTGTCGGGGCCCATAGTACCAGCATGGCCTGACGATCGTGTACTCGATGCCGTGATCGCGCTGGAAGGCGCGCACGTGCTGTTCGGCCCGGAGTTTCGAGCGGCCGTACTCCGTGTCGGGACGCGTCTCCATGTCCGGGGTCCAGTCCGTCTCCGGCGACTCGTTGAACCCGTGGGCCATGATCGAGGAGACGTAGACGAACTGCTCAATGCCGTGCTCCTGTCCGGCCGACAGGAGGTTCTTCGTCCCCGTCGCGTTCACCTCGTGAATTCGGGAGACGCCGTGCCAGTAGGAGGGATGGTTGACGCCGGCGCAGTGGACCACCTCGTCCACGTCCTCGAAGACCTCCCCGTCGAGGCTCTCCGGCTCCGTGATGTCGCCCCGAACGACATCGACGTCGTACGACGTCAGGTCGTCGGCGTCGACGCCGTAGTAGACGAGGGCCCGGACGTCGCGGTCGCCC
>JBDGUD010000009.1:29432-42787 GCA_042216165.1 Halanaeroarchaeum sp. | reverse complement strand
CCTGGGTCGTTGCCCCCAGAAGGCAACAGGATTGGCCACTACCCCATGGGACTGCGACGTCCGATCGCGATCCCTCGTATGCCAGCGCCGCTTGTAAACGTTCCGCGTTGCCGGCGGCGTGGAACCCATCGACACACCCCCGATCGTGGGCAAATCGGCATCCTTTTTGCCTCGACCTATACACGAACGAGTATGTACGTCGGACGCTTCGTCGTCGTCGGCCCGGGCGTCGCCGCCTACCGGGTCTCATCCCGGTCGTTCCCGAATCGAAAGATCGTCGACCGCGGGGACGCCTTGACCGTCGTGCCGACCGAGGACGCGGGGGAGACGGACAACCCGTACGTGTCGTACAACTGCGTCCGACCGGGCGGCGACGCCACGGTCGTCGGCAACGGCTCACACGTCGATCCCATCGCGGAGAAACTGGACCTCGGATACCCGCCGCGTGACGCCCTCGTCGCGGGCCTGTTCGCGCTCGACTTCGAGAAGGACGACTACGACACGCCCCGGATCGCGGGGGTCGTCGACGAAGACGAGGCCACGGTGGGCATCGTCCGCCGGGACGCCCTGCTGGTGCGAACGGTCGAGGAACCGACCCTCGTCGCGACCTACGAGAAGGACGATCCGGAACCCCATCCCCTCGACGTCGAGACGGCCGCCGAGGCCGCCCGGGCGGCCTACGACGCCGACTTCGAGCACGCCGTCTGTGCCGCGGGCGTCGCACGGACCGACTCGGGAGTCGAGTGGGCGATCGTCAACGACTAGCGGACACGGCTTAAGGGGACGCCGGCCCTCTGCCCGGGCATGCGCGTCGGTCTGATCGCTGACGTCCACGCCAATCTCGTGGCCCTGGAGGCGGTTCTCGCGGACATGCCGCCCGTCGATCGACTGCTGAACGCTGGCGACGTCGTCGGGTACAACCCCTGGCCGGCCGAGGCGGTGGCCGCGATGCGCGAGCGCGAGGTCCCGACCGTGATGGGCAACCACGACCGGATGGTCGCCCGGCGGACGAACTTCGGGGCCAACCGAATGGCCCAGGCGGGGATCGAGCACGCAACGCGCGAACTCGACGCGACCCAGCGCGAGTGGATCGAGTCGCTGCCCTCGACGGTCACCTGCTGTCAGGGACGGGTGACGGTGGTCCACGGCCACCCCGACGATCCGGACCGGTACACCTACCCCGAGGAGTTCGGCTCCCACCTCCTCGATGACGAACTGGTCCTGGTGATGGGTCACACGCACGTCCAGCACGCCGAACGCTACGAAGCGGGGATCGTCGTGAACCCGGGGAGCGTGGGCCAGCCCCGGGACCGCGACCCGCGGGCGGCCTACGCGGTCGTCGACCTCGACGCCATGACCGTCGACACCCACCGGGTCGAGTACGACGTCGATCGGGTCGTTCGCGCCATCGAGGACGCGGGGCTGCCCGAGCGCACGGGGAAGCGGCTTCGCCGGGGGGAGTGATTCAGACCGGCCGAAGCGTGGCCGAGAAGTGCCGAAGTTCGCGCATCGGCGGTTCCTCCACGATCTCGAGTCCCGACGCGTCTGCCGCGCCGTCGGCCACCGCGGCGGCCGTCTCGCCGACGTGCTCGAGGTGCTCGCGGTGGTAGGTCCGCCGGGGGAGCGCCAGGCGCACCAGTTCCGGCCGGTCGGTTCCGGGAAAGGCGAAACTTCCCAATTCGACGCCCCTGACGGCCCCGTCCCGGTAGAGGTCCACGGCAAGCGCCTGGCCGGGGAACCGATCGTCGGGCACGTGGTCGTAGGCCGTCCCGGCGTCCACGTAGACCGCGTGGCCACCGACCGGCCGGTACACCGGGAGTCCAGCGTCCTCGATGAGGTCGGCGAGTTCCCGGACCTGTTCGACGCGCTCTCGCACGTAGGGCGGTGTGACCGCCTCGCGGAGGCCGACGGCGAACGCCTCGAGGTCGCGGCCCGCCATCCCGCCGTAGGTCGGGAATCCCTCGTAGAGGATCGCGCGCTGTTTGACCGGTTCGAGGAGTGCGTCGTCGGCCAGGCCGACGAACCCGCCGACGTTGACGAGGCCGTCCTTCTTGCCGCTCATCACGACCGCGTCCGCGAACGACAGCTGCTCGCGAGCCACCTCGGCCACGGTCGCGTCGGCGAACTCGTCCTCCCGCCGGGTGACGAAGTGTGCGTTCTCCGCGAACCGACAGGCGTCGATGACGAGCCGGGCGTCGATCTCGTCGGCGAACGCCCTGGTCTCGCGCAGGTTCGCCACGCTGACCGGCTGTCCGGCCGCGGAGTTGTTCGTGATCGTGACGATCACTGCGGGGACCCGGTCGGCCCCCACCTCGTCGACGACGTTTCGGGCGCACTCCACGTCGAAATTCCCGAGGAAGTCGCCGGACGCGTCGGGATCGAGGGCACCGTCGACCGGACAGTCCACCGGTTCGCCCCCGTTGCTGACGACGTGTGCGCGGGTCGTGTCGAAGTGGGTGTTGTTCGGGACGACGTCGCCCTCCTCGAGGATGGTCCCGTAGAGGACGTTCTCCGCCCCGCGACCCTGGTGGGCCGGGACCACGTGGGGGATGCCCATGACGTCCTCGACGGCCGCCGCCAGGCGGTCGAAACTCCGGCTGCCGGCGTAGGCCTCGTCGCCCCGGTGCAGCGCGGCCCACTGCGCCTCGCTCATGGTGCCCGTTCCAGAGTCGGTCAGGAGGTCGACGGCGACGGCCTCCGCAGGCACGCCGAAGAGGTTGTATCCGGCGTCCTCGAGGAGTCCCTCGCGCTCGTCACGGGGCGGAACGCGCGTCTGTCCGGCCATCCTGGAGGTGGTCGATCGCATGGCTCTCACTGGGGACTACGGGGCCATAACGGCTGTCGCTGGAGGGTGTACGCCGCCGGATCCACCTGTCCGGGAGCGCCCGGAGGTGTACACCGGCGCCTATCCCTGGAAGTGGTCCTGGATGATCGAGAGCGTCTGCTCGCGGTCCTCCCAGGCGACGAAGACCGCGACCGAGGTGGCGGAGGTGATGACGTCGATGACGTTGATCCCCGCCTCCGCGATCGGGTCGATGATCTGGCGCATGACTCCCGGCTGGTTCGGGAGTTCGGCACCGAGGACCCTGATCACCGCGATGTCGTCGGTGACCGTGACCGAGGAGAGCGTCTCGTTCTGGATGATGTGATCGTGGAGGATCGTCTCGGCGGCCTTGGCCCGGTCCGTGTCGACGTAGTAGGTGACCGAGTCCATTCCGCTGGCCACCGCATCGACGTTGATGTCGCCTTCGTAGAGGGCGGTCGAGAGCTGGGCAAGGATGCCGGGCTGGTTCCTGATGGCCCGCCCCGCGATGGTGAGACAGGACAGCGGCTCCTCGCGCATGTCCACCATGTACTCGAACTGTCCCTCGATGCTCGTTCCCCCCTCGAGGAGGTCCCCGTGCTGGTAGTGGATGACCCGAACGTCGAGGTCCTCGTCCTTGAACGAGAGCGCACTCGGGGCGACCACCTCCGCACCCCGGAACGAGAGGTTGCGGAGTTCGTCGACGGTGATCTCGCCGACGTTCCTCGCGCCCTCCACGACGTTCGGGTCGCCCGTCATGATCCCCTCGACGTCGGTGACGATCACGACCTCGTCGGCGTCCATGTACCGGCCCAGCATGACCGCGGTCGTGTCGCTGCCGCCGCGGCCCAGCGTGGTGACGTTCCCGTCCTGGTCCTCGGCGAGGAAGCCGGTGATGACCGGAATGGCGTCCTCGAGCGTCTCGGCGAGGTGTCGGGCCCGTCGCTCGGTTTCCGCTGCGTCGACCTCCCCGTTCTCGTTGGTGATGACGGGCCAGTCCGGGTGACCCGGCTCGACGAAGACCGCGTTGACCTCCCGGGCGGCCAGCGCGGCCTTGAGGAGGCGAACGCTGGTTCGCTCGCCCATGCTGACGATCTCGGCCCGGTCGGCCTCGTCGGCCTCGAAGGTGATGTTGTCCAGGAGTTCGTCGGTCGTGTTGCCCATGGCGCTTGCGACCACCGCGATCTGGTGGCCGGCATCGACGACCTTCGCGATCGAGTCGGCGGCCCGCTCGATGCGATCGCCGGAGCCCAGGCTGGTTCCCCCGAACTTGGCGACTACCCGCATGGAGCGGTCACCCGGTGCGTGCGAGAGAGTTGCATAGCCCACGGTAAACCGGGCCGGCTGATAACGGTGTCTATCGACGGCAAATTTCTTCGGGGGCGTGGGGGTTCAAACGGACAGTTGGCGTCGGGCCGGTGGATCCCAAACGCTTAGTGGGCGCCATCGGTGCCCCGTCTATGGAGATTCGCGAGGCGACCGGTGGGGACGTGGACGCGCTCGAGGCGCTCGTCGACGACGACTTCGACGCCGCGCGCCTCCTCAGGGAGCGGACCGTCGTCGTCGCCACTGATGGAGAGGACCTCGTCGGGTTCGCGTCCTACGACACGTGGAGCGGAACCGTCCACGTGAGTTCACTCGTCGGCGACCCACCGGTGGTCGACCGATTGCTGGACGAGCCGATTCGGTTCGCCGAGCGGGAGGGGCTGGCGGTCGAAATCGTCGTTCCGGACGACGACGAGGACCTGACCGAGACGATCGTCGACCTGGGTTTCGAGGTGGTCGGGAAGGGGCCGTTGTTCGACGGGAAATCGTCCCACCGCTATCGGTACGTTCAGGACTGACTCGGTTTTCAGGACTGACTCAGTCGAACTTCCGGACGGTCACCTCGAGGGTCTCGAGGTCGAGAATCGGCGCCGTGGCTGTGTCCGGCTGGATGTTGACGCTGCGCTGGAAGGCGGTCTGGGCCTGCCAGCACCCCGAGTTGACCAGACGGACGTTGTGGTACTGGCCGACGCCCAGTTTGTGCACGTGGCCGGTGTGGAAGACGTCGGGCACCTCGTCGACGACCAGGTAGTCCCGTTCCTCCGGCGAGATGCGCATGTGTCCGCCGAATTTCGGTGCGAGGTGGCGTTTCCGAAGGAGCTGGGACATCGCGTCCTGCGGGTCGTCGTAGGTGGCGAGTTCGTCCGGAAGTTCCGCGACGAGCTCGTCGATGGAGACCCCGTGATACATCAGTATCGAGACGCCCTCCACGGTCACCATCGATGGATTGCCCGTGATCGCCGGGTCGTGGGCCGACAGGATGTCCCTGAGTTCCTCGTCCCACCCCGGCTGGGGCTCCGCGAGGCGGACCGCGTCGTGATTTCCCGGGATCAAGATCACGTCGAGGTCGGCCGGGACCTCCTTGAGGTGTTCCGAGAACCGCTCGTACTGCTCGTAGATGTCGACGATGTCGAGTTCGTCGTCCTGGTCCGGGTAGACGCCGACCCCCTCGACCAGATCGCCGGCGACGAGGAGGTACTCGACGCGGGCCGCCTCGTCGGTGTGCAGCCAGTCCGCGAACGCCGACCACGCCTCCGCGAGGAACTCCTGGCTGCCGACGTGCACGTCGGAGATCAGCGCCGCCGACACGGGCCGGTCGGCCGTGGACGGCTCGTAGGTTCGGGGGACGTCGGGGAAGTGGAGGTCGTCGACGAAGAGCAGGCCTCCGTCGTCCGAGAGCGTTCCCTCCACGCCGATCACCTCGTCTTCCAAAAGCGCCTCGACGTCTGCTGCGATGCGCTTGTCCTTCATCACGAGGACCGGGAACGTCCCGTTCGTGTCCTCGAGTTCGACGAGCCAGTGGCCGCTCGCGGTCGAGCGAACGTCGTTGACCATCCCGACGACGCCCGCATCGCTCCCCCCTGGCATGGTCTCGAGGGCGTCCGTCGGCCGGTGGTTCACCCGGGACCGGAGCTGCCTCGAGAGCCGATCGTAGCGGTCCCGGAAGACGGCGACGAAGTCCTCGTACTCCCCCGTCCCGGTGCTCCGGCCGGTGACGTCCTTGTCGATCGCCACTACCGGCCGGTCGTCGGGTGGCGTTCGAGTCGAGGTTACCCCCTTTGTTTCACCTGGAGATCCTGATCCATTCGTGCGATCGTCCGTCCGCGAACCTGCACCCGAACCGTCGGTCGCCTCGACGGCTGCCCTCGCCACGTCCCGCGTGATCGTCAGCGTCTCGTCGGCGACGCGATCGATGGCCGCGTCGACGGCCGCTTGCGGGTCCGGAGCCTCCGCGAGGACGGTCACGGCCGCCCGATCTGCGTTGTAGCCGTTGCTCGTCAGCCGTTTGACGATCCAGACGTGCGACTGCCGCGGCACACCGCGACCGAGGTCGGTGAGTCTCAAAAGCGTAGCGGACGTTCGCCGTATAGGAACATTCAAACCGAAAACTCCCGAATGACGGGCCATGACGGAGGACCCGTCGGATCGCGACGAGTCGTCCGCGGGTTCGGACGGGGCCGAGACGGTTCGGCGTTCCACCTCGACAGCGTCGGAGCCCGAGGATCGACCGACCGATCCAAGGGGGCGTGGCGACGACACGCCCGATCCGCGGGAGGGGCCGGTCGCGGCCGCCAGGTGGTTTCTCCGGACCGACACCGGACCGGTCGTGTTCGTCAGGGAGGTGCTCGCCAGCGCCCTGGCCGTCGTCGCCGTGGGTCTGCTGTTGTTCGCGGTGAGCGGCGTCTGGCCACCCATGGTCGCGGTGGAGAGCGGGAGCATGGAGCCACACCTCCAGCGGGGCGACCTGGTCTTCATCATGGAGGAACACCGCCTGTCACCCGCGTACGCCACCGGGCATACCGGTGTCGTCACCTACCAGACGGGTGTCCGTCGGGACTACCGGTCGTTCGGCTCCTACGGGGACGTCATCGTCTACCGACCGTACGGCGACACCGATCGGACACCGGTCATCCACCGGGCACGCTTCTGGGTGAACGACAGCGAGAACTGGCTCTCGAAGGCGAACCCGGCGTATCTCCCCGGCGACACCTGTTCGGCCGTGCCGAACTGTCCCGCCCCGCACGCGGGCTTCATCACCAAGGGAGACAACCAGGCGACCAACGAGTACTACGATCAGGTACGCGGCATCAGCGACCCGGTCAAACCCTCCTGGATCGTCGGTACTGCCGAAGTCCGTATCCCGTACCTCGGGTGGGTGCGACTGACGTTCTCCGAGATGCGGTCGCCGAGTTACGTCGGTGGCCCGGTACCGCTCCCCTGGTGATCGCTCGGCGTTCGGGCTGGTGGTCACTTGGCGTTCGGGCTGGTGGTCACTCGGCGTTCGGGCCGATGATCACTCGGCGTACAGCGAGTAGACGATCACGCCGAAACCGACGACCGTCAGCGAACTCTCGATGATCAACGCGAGGTCCCGCGAGAGCAACAGGACGAGGTCGGCGACCCCGGCGATCATCGATCCGAGGGTCACGATCCCGAACCCGACCGCCAGGAATCGCAGGGCCTTCGAACCGGTCCGGCGATAGGCCTTGTGGGAGAAATACGTGATGACCCCTCCGAGGATCAGCGTTGCCGTCTTCAGCGCTACGATAACTGGTGTCCATTGACTCATGTTTCCTTGCGAACCTCCGCCCAGAGCGTCTCGAGTCGTTCGTCGGTCGATTCGGGGCGTCGCTGGATGGCGACCGCGACGTCGTGGTCGTCGTTGAGTTCGATCTCCACCTTCTCGAAAGCGATCTCGTACTGGGTGGTGTGATGGCCGTCGGACTGGATCACCGTTCGCTCGGACAGCAACGAGGCCTCCGTGAGGAGGTCCAGTTTGCGGTACGTCGTGGAGAGTGGCATCTCACACCGCTCCGAGATCTCCTTCGCGGTCATGGGTTCGGTCAGCACCTCGACGATGCGCCGACAGTCCTCGTCGTCGAGCGCATCGAGCACCGACTGCAGGTCGGGGACGTCGCCGCCACCCAGCGGACCGGCCACCATTACTTGGTGAATCGAAGGGACACGACCATAATTCGTTCGGCTCGAACCCACGACTGGGTGGATGATTCGCGGGAGGCGCATTCGTTCCCAGGGTGATCCGCCGGACACGGGTTCCGCGGGGCACGGGGTCGTTCCGCACGCGCGGTCAGTTGTCGAAGCGCGCCTGGACGAACGGCGAGATGTCCTCGATGTCGCCGATCCGGGAGTCGGCGCGCAACACGGTCTCGGTCTCCTCGATCGGCACCGAGAGGTTGATCTCCTTGGTCCGGCCGTACCGACCCTTGCTGACGACGACCGCGTTGACGATGCCAAGCATGTCGAGTTCGCTGATGAGGTCGGTCACCCGCCGCTGCGTGAGAACGTCGGTTTCGAGTTCCTCGCAGAGTCGCTTGTAGATGTTGTACACCTCGCCGGTGTTGATGTTCCGCACGCCGTTCTTCTCGAGGAGCATGATGGCGTAGAGGACCAGTTTCGACTGCGTCGGCAGCGTCCGGACGACCTCCACCACCCGATCGAGTTCGATCTTGTCCTGGGCGCGACGGACGTGGTCCTCGGAGACCTCGTCGGCCTGGTCGCGTTCGGCGAGTTCCCCCGCGGTCCGGAGGAGGTCCAGGGCCCTGCGAGCGTCGCCGTGTTCCTGGGCCGCGAACGCGGCACAGAGCGGGATGACGTCGTCGGAGAGCGCTCCCTCCTTGAACGCCACCTCGGCCCGGTGCTGGAGAATGTCCCGCAACTGGTTGGCGTCGTACGGCGGGAAGACGATCTCCTCCTCCCCGAGACTGGATTTCACCCGCGGGTCGAGGAAGTCGGTAAACTTGAGGTCGTTGGAGATGCCGATGATCGACACCCGCGAGTTGTTCAGTTCGGAGTTCATCCGCGAGAGGTTGTAAAGCGTGTCGTCCCCGCTCTTCTCGACGAGCTTGTCGATCTCGTCCAGCATGATGACGGCGACTCGCTCCACGTAATCGACGGCGTCGAAAAACGAGTTGTAGACCCGGTCGGTCGGCCATCCGGTCATCGGTACGTCCTCCATCTCATCGCGATCGCTCTCGAGGGCGGCGATCTCGTCGTCGACCTCGTCCGGGTGGTCGAACGGCGTGTCGGTGAGCGCCTCGTGGTCGCTCCGTGCGCTCTCCCCGAGGTCCTCGAGCTCCGCCGTGCGGTCGTCGATCCAGTCCCGGTTCTGTTCGATGAACGTGTTCGCGAGCTGGGCGAGGACACGATACTGCGTGTCCGTGACCTCGCAGTTGATGTACTGGACCTCGCTCGGGACGTCGTATCGTTTCGACGTGCGCTCGAGTTCCTGGCTCACGAACTTCGCGCTCGCCGTCTTCCCCGTCCCAGTCTTCCCGTAGATCAGGATGTTCGACGGTGTCTCACCCCTGAGCGCGGCGACGAGGATCGTCGCCATCTTGTTGATCTGGTCGTTGCGATGGGGAAGTTCGTGGGGGGTGTACGACGGTCGCAACACCTCCTTGTTCTCGAAAATCGGCTCGCCGCTGAGCAGATTGTCGAAGAGTCCGTCTCCGTCCCCCTCGTCGTCCTCGAGTACGTCGTCGAGGTCGACGTCGAACTCCCGCTCGGCCGTGCGTTGGTCGCGCGATGGTCGTTCGTCAGGCATACGTCATCCCGTGTCCCCCTGGAGAGATCCTCCGTACTCGGTAGACGAACGTCCCCCGTGGCCGACGGCACCGTCCGCAGGAATCGGCTCATCGAGACGTCCAGTTGATGCAGATGAAACACAGGAATGGGCAAGGACATAATGGTTTCGATGGTCGTGGTGCGGCAGGCCCACCCGAGAGTGTTGGGGTCCTCGCGTGCCGGTACGGCCCGGTTATCGCGAGTAGTGACACCCTACCAATCGATTGGTGGTGTGCGATCGACAGTTGCAGACGATCGGTGTTCCCCCCGGGGGAATCGATGGTGTCGTGCGGTGGAACTGTTCATCCCGTTGCTTCCACGCGATTATTGATCGGGTCCGGTCGATGTAACCACGGTTTGAACGCCGGTGGCACTGTGTTGAGCCTCGCGTCGGGTTCCCGTTTCGATGAACCCCATCCGTTCGCCGGTCGGAATATCGCTACCGCACAGTCGGCGCGAATGCGAGGCAGGACGGCCTGTTGTCGTGACCCTCTCGTCCGCCCTGCCTGCCCCCCACCCCTTAGTTTCAACTGGAACGCCGAAAGCCTGCCCGGCCGAACGAGTGGATCTAGTACCGGTGGTTTTATGACCTGCACACTAAAACCAAACCCGTAATACAATTAATCCAATTATCTAGATGTGCGAAGTGCAGGTAAAGAACGACGAAAACGTCGCTGTGGAAAACACCTCCACCGGAGGGGTTGGGTTCCACTCGAAACGGAGGGGTTGGGGAGGGGACCCTCCCGCCGTTCGTCACCGGTCTCATTGCGGACGATGGTCTCCGGACGCAGTTCCTCCGGGAGAACCAGTCCCCGACAGTATCTCTCCCAGTATCTTCATCTCCCAGTATCTTCAGCAATTACTTCGGTAGCATCTCTCCCAGCGTCTCCAGCCGTATCTTCGGCGGTATATCCCCCAGTACCTACAGGGGTCCCTCACTCTAACGCCCTCCGGGAATCGCATCTGCGGGACAGCGTCTGACGTAAGTTTAAGGCCCGGGAGATGCCACGTCCGTATATCTGCGGGCCCGCCCCGTCAAACATACAAACACGCGGGTGCGTAGCGAGGGGTAATAATGGGACTGTTCGGAAGCCTGAAATCAAGCATCTCCCGAGTCACGGAGAGTCTCTTCACCGGTGACTCGGAGCCGAGACGGATCGGGATCTACGGACCGCCGAACGCCGGGAAGACGACGCTCGCGAACCGGATCGCCCGGGACTGGACGGGCGACGCGGTCGGACCCGAGAGCAAGATTCCCCACGAGACGCGCCGTGCCCGCCGGAAGGAGAACGTCGAGATCGAGCGGAACGGGAAGGCGGTCTCGATCGACATCGTCGACACACCGGGCGTGACGACGAAGGTCGATTACACCGAGTTTCTCGAGCACGACATGGAGAAGGAGGAGGCCGTCCGGCGGTCCCGCGAAGCGACCGAGGGCGTCGCGGAGGCGATGCACTGGTTGCGCGAGGACGTCGACGGCGTCATCTACGTGCTCGATTCCGCCGAGGACCCGTTCACCCAGGTCAACACGATGCTCATCGGGATCATCGAGAGCAGGGACCTGCCCGTGTTGATCTTCGCGAACAAGATCGACCTGGACGAGGCGAACATCCAGCGGATCGAGAACGCCTTCCCCCAGCACGAGACGGTGCCACTCTCGGCCCTCGAGGGGGACAACATGGACGAGGTCTACGACAAGATCGCGGAGTACTTCGGGTGAACAATGTCGGAAATTGAACATAAAGCCGACGACGGGGTCGAGATCGACCTGATCAGCGGCGAACGGATGCGAAACAAGACCTCGATGGAGAAGATCCGGATGATCCTCGACGACGTCCGGAAGGGGAACATCGTCATCCTCGAGGAGGGGTTGACGCCCGACGAGGAGTCGAAGCTCATCGAGGTCACAATGACCGAGATCAACCCGGACGACTTCACGGGCATCGAGATCGAGAGTTTCCCGCGCTCGGCCGCGAAGAACACCGGCCTGCTCGGACGGCTCATGGGCAACGAGTCGTCGCCGAAGTTGACCGTCATCGGGCCGGCGAACCAGATCCACTCCCTCCAGAAAGACGAGACGCTCATCAGGGCGCTCATCTCCCAGCGATAATCGATGCCCCACCTGTGCACGAACTGTGGACAGTCCTTTCCCGACGGTTCCAAGGAGATGCTCTCGGGCTGTCCGGAGTGCGGGGGCAACAAATTCCAGTACCTCCCGGAGAGCGCCCTCGACGAGGAAATACCGACCGAGACGCCGCCGGACCGTCCCGGTGACGACGCCGGAGTGACCGACACGGTCGGTCGCGCGGCCACGAGCGTCCGCGATTACGTCACCCGGCGTCGCGAGGCCAACGAGTCCCGCGACGATTCCGCGGGATCCTCCGCTGCGGACGACGATCAGTCCCCGGAGCGGTCCGATCGCGCTGCGGACCCCGGTCAGGGCGAGGCCACCGACGAACCGTCGCGAGCATCCGCACAGCCCCGGGACGGGGAGGCGATGGCGGACGTCGACGACGAGGACGACGCGCAGGCGTCCGCGCGCACGGAGATGGTCGATCGGGACGACCTCCCCGACGAGACGATCTCCGCCGGGACGGCACCGCCAGGAGACGGCCGGGTCGTCGATGAACCCGACTCGTCCGAGCGACCGGATCTCGAGGAACTCCGCGAGGAACTCAACGACCAGTTCGAGAGCATCAAGATCCTCGAACCGGGCCAGTACGAGTTGAACCTCATGGAACTCTACGACCGCGAAGAGCACATCATCGCTCTCCAGGAGGACGGACGGTACATGATCGAAGTGCCGGACACCTGGCGCGAGGACGAGGACTGATACACCTGGCGCGAGGACGAGGGCCGAGAATATCTACCGCCAAAATGGGGCCTGAACCCTCCATGGCGAGGACCGGGGAGCGGGGTGGGGTCGCCCGGCGGGGACGGAGGGTGGGGTCGATCCGTCGATCGTGCCCGCGTGCGATTATCCGGGTTTAAGTAGGATCGCGTCACAATTACCGGACATGAGCACTCCAACGAAGGTCGTTCTCGTGACGGTGGGCGTTGCCGTCGTCCTGGCGCTTGCGATCATGGTCAACATGGCCGTCGCCTGAGAGGATCGGCCCAGACTGGTGGGCCATCGGCCAGAGAACCATTGGACTGAGACCTGGGGCTGCGGGCCATCGGAGTGAAAACCATCGGAGTGAAAACCATGTGACTGAGACTCATGGGACTCAGAACCATGGGACTCAGAACTGCGAGCGAACGGTCCCGTCGTCTGCGACCTCGACGATGCCGTTGCAGACGTCGCGGAACCGGTCGATCGTCGCCGGGTCGTGCACCTCCGGGGAGACGTGGAAGAGCCCAACGGCGTCGTACTCCTCGAGGAGCGTGACCATCCTCTCCAGCGCGTCCGCCGCGCGCTCGTCGCCGGCGTAGTATGCGAGTTCGGAGATGGAGTCGAAACTGACCCGTCGCTTGCCGGCGTGTTCGGAGAGGAACTCCTCGACGACCTCGACGATGCCGTCCACGTCGTCGGGGGCCGTCACGTAGTGGAGGTTCGCCCCCGCACGGCGGGAGTAGCCGCGTTCCACGCTGACGGTGTCCAGGATCTCCGCGCGGGACTCGTCGACGTCGTAGTGGTCCAGTTTCTGCTGGACCTCCCGTGCCGTCGTCCGGGTCGAGACGACGAGGAATCGGTCGGTGTCCACCTGCAGAAACCCCGTGTCGATCGCGTCCGTCCCGCCGGTGCTCGGGTGCATGAGGAGGATCGCCGTCCCGGCCGGTACGGTCTCGGGGGCGGCGTCGATCGCGAGGTGGTAGTCCATATCGCCGGTAACCGCCGGACCGATCATAAGTTGCCGGGTGGACCGGTGGGCAGCGCTCAGACCGGTAGACGATGGTGTAATCGACGCCGTGACGACCTGAA
>JBDGUD010000009.1:0-29332 GCA_042216165.1 Halanaeroarchaeum sp. | reverse complement strand
CCCGTTCGATCCGCCGGGAAACGGGATCCGTGGCCGGTCGAACCGAGCCTGATTGACCCCTCGCACCTGGCCTGATTGATCCCTCGCACCTGGCCTGATTGATCCCTGATCCGAACAGTACCGGGCCGGTGACGCGTCGGCATGGGTCGGCCCGGTAATCACGCGAGCGTGAGCAACTGGTACCACCCGACGGCGATGAGGAGGACGCCGACCACGACCGCCATCGACCCGCCGCTAGCGATGCCGGTCAACGTCGAGGCGAGGAGCGCATCGAACGGGAGGCGGGCGGCCGTCAGCCCGGAGGACGGCCCCCCTCGTGCGAGCAGCGACAGCGCCCGATCGACGGAGACGAGGATCGCCGCGCCCAGGATCACGGCCCAGGCCCCGACGACGCCGATGCGGGCCGAGTACCGGATCGCCGACGCCATCGTGCGCCCCAACGACGGTGGCCGTAATATACCTCCGGCAGACGGATGTCAGACGAATTCCATGATCTATATAACGGGTGGCGGTGTGCGTGTCAACAATGGACGATCTCACGGGGGCGTCCGATCGCACCACGTGGCGACGACCGCTTCGCCTCGCGTTCGCCCTCGCGCTCTTGCTCGCCGGGGTCATGGTGCTGGCCGCCGGCGTCGCGATTGTCGGGTCGGACGCTCTCACGGCCGTCGGCGTCTCACCGGGCGTCGCGCCTGACGTCGCGCTCGCCGTCGCCGCCGTTCTCCCGCCGGTGATCCTCTATGGCGTCCTCAGGTCGGTCGAGGCCCCCGCCAGCTACCGGCGCTACGCCCTCGCCGGGACTGGGACGGCCGCCAGCGGGGTGGTCCTCGGACTCGTCGCTCGGGGGCTCCTCCTCGACCGCGCGGCGGCGTTCCTCTACGCCCTGGGTGTGCTTCTCACCCTGGTCGCGCTCGCGGGGTCGTTCGTCGCGGACGGACCGCGACCGGATCGGTCCCGGCCGTCGTACCGACGAGAGGGGGCCCGCGGCGGAAGCGGCGTCACCCCCGCAGACGGCGGGGAGGAGGACGACGACCTCGTCTTCCACCTCGACGACGAGGAGTAGGTCCGGAGCCGTTTTCAGCGCCCGTCACGTTCGCTCGACAATGAGCGTCCGCGACGAGTTCGACGAGTGGGCCGCCAGGGGGAAGGACCGCGGGATGGAAGACCGTCACTGGCACACCGCCAAACACGTCCTGGCGCGGATGCCAGTCGAGGACGGTGAGACCGTTCTCGACCTCGGATCCGGAAGTGGCTACGCCCTCCGCGCCCTCGCCGACCGTGGGATGGGACGGGGGTACGGTCTCGATGGGTCCCCCGAGATGGCCCGTAACGCGGCCGAATACACCGACAGCGACGACGTGGGATTCCTCGTGGGCGACTTCGATGTCCTCCCGTTCGTCGAGAACGGCGTCGATCACGCCTTCTCGATGGAGGCTTTCTACTACGCGGCCGACCCCCACCGGGCGCTCGCCGAACTCGAACGGGTCCTCCGGCCCGGCGGGACCTTCTTCTGTGCGGTCAACTACTACGAGGAGAACGTCTACTCACACGAGTGGCAGGACGCGATCGAGGTCGAGATGACGCTGTGGAACCGGGCCGACTACCGCGAGGCCTTCCGGGCAGCCGGATTCCACGTCGCGGAACAGGACAACGTCCCGGACCGCGAGGTCGAGATTCCGCCCGCGGAGGCGTTTCCCACCGAGGGGTTCGATTCCCGGGAGGACATGATCGAACGGTACCGGACGTACGGGACGCTGCTCACGGTCGGCGTCGTCCCCTGAGTTCCGGATCCACGGGCCGGCCTACCCCCCGTCGACCACGTGGACGTCCTCGGGGTCGAACCCCAGGGTCACCCGATCGGCAGGGGGTTCGACCTGGCTCGTGACGAGTATCGGCCGCCCGTTCCACTCGCAGTACGTCTTGTAGGCGTCGCCCAGGAACTCTCGGCTCTCCACCTTCGCCTCGATGGTCGTGGTTCCGCCCCCGACGCGGAAGGCTTCGGGGCGGACGCTCACCACTGCTCCGGACGTCACACCCTCCGGCACGACGAACTCGGACCCGTCGACGACCGCCCGCGTCTGGCCGTCGCCGGACCGGACGTCTCGCACCTCGAAGAGGTTGTTGTCGCCGACGAACTCGGCGACGAACCGACTCTCCGGGGCCCGGTAGACGGCCTCCGGCGTGCCGACCTGTTCCACCCGGCCGCCGTTCAGGACGGCGATCCGATCGCTGATCGCCAGCGCCTCGGCCTGGTCGTGGGTGACGTAGACCGTGGTGATTTCGAGTTCGCGCTGGATGGACCGGATCTGCCGGCGGAGCCGCTCCCGAAGGCGCGCGTCGAGTGCGCTCATCGGTTCGTCGAGCAGCAGGACGTCCGGGCCGGGGGCGAGCGCGCGGGCGAGCGCGACCCGCTGCCGTTGGCCACCGGACAGCTCGTCGGGATCCCGCTCGCCCCTGCCCGCCAGGTCGACGAGGTCGAGGAGGTCGGCGACGCGCTCGTCGGTCGACTGTCCGCCCGGGGGATCCCTGAAGCGGAGGCCGTAGGCCACGTTCTCGGCCACGGTCATGTGCGGGAAGAGGGCGTAACTCTGGAAGACGATACCCACGTCGCGATCCTCCGGCGGGCGACCACTCACGTCCTCCCCGCCGAATCTGACGGTGCCGGTGGTCGGTTCCTCGAGGCCCGCGACGATCCGCAGGGTGGTCGTCTTCCCGCAGCCGGACGGTCCCACCAGCGTGAAGAACTCCCCGTCGTCGACCTCCAGGGTCACGTCCTCGAGGGCCGTCGTCTCCCCGAAGGTCTTCCCGATGCCTTCGAGGCGGAGGCGCGTCATGGCTCGTACTGCCCCCCGACGCGGTCGATGATCACGAAACTGGCGGCCGTCACCGCGAGGAGGACCGTCCCCATCGCGGTGGCCGGCCCGAGCGTCCGGTTGCCGAGGTACCGCTCGACGGCGACCGGCATGGTGTAACTGGCACTTCCCTCGGCCAGGATGACCGTCGAGTCGAACTCCCCGATGCTGATCGCGACCGCGAAGGCGGCCCCCGCGAGCAGCCCCGGAATCACGAGCGGCAGTTCGACGTCGGCGAACGCACGGAGGCGCGAGGCCCCCAGCGAACGTGCCGTCTCGAGGAGTTGCCGGTCGACGCTCCGGAGCATCGGCGCGACGTTCCGGGTGACGAAGGGATAGGCCGCCACCGCGTGGGCGGCGACGATGGCCACGGGACCGGTGACCGTCACCCGGTGGCCGAACACCGTCGTCCCGAACACGAGTCCCTGGAGGAGTCCCAGGCCGACGACGATGCCGCTGACGGCGAGCGGCCCCATCAGGACCGCCTCCGAGATCCGCGACCCGACGAAGTCCCGGGTCCCGAACACCGCGATGAGCACTCCCATGGGGAGGGCGAGGAGGAGCGTCCCGGCCGCGAAGACGACCGAGTTCATTACCGCCTCGACGGGCTTCACCTGGAACGTGGCACCGGCGACCTGCCGCTGGATCAGGAACCCGTAGTACCGCAGCGTGAAGCCCTGGGGGCCGGTGAGACTCTCGAGCAGCATGCTGAGGATCGGGCCGAGGAAGACGACGGCGACGACGATCCCGTAGACGAGCAGTCCCAGCCGACGCGGGTCGCGGAGGTGGGCGAACAGCGGTTCGCGACTCGGCGCACCCCCGAGCCGGGCGAGTCCCTGCTGGCCAGCCTCGTACCTGACGTAGGCGTAGGTCACGCCGAGCGTGATGGCCGTCTCGACGACCGCGAGGCCGGCCGCCTCCGCGAGGGCCAACTGCTGGACCCGGGCGTAGAGCCACACCTCGACAGTCGCGAGCTGGAGACCGCCGAGCGCGAGGACGATGGGGAAGGACATGAACGTGAACAGAAAGGTCAACAGCGACCCCGTGAGGATTGCGGGCAGCAGCTGCGGGAGCACCACGTCGACGAACGACCGCCCCGACGACGCCCCGAGGGTCCTGGCCGTCTCGACCATCCGCCGGTCGACGGTCTCCCAGGTGGCGGTCACGATTCGGGTGATCAGGGGCGCGTTGTAGAACGCGTGCGCCAGGACGATCAGCTTCAGGGTGTACATCACGGAGACGGTCGGGAGACCGAGCGTTCGCAGGAGGTCGTTGAACGCCCCGCTGTCACCGAACATGGCCACGAACCCGATGGCGACCATGATCGAGGGGAGCACGAAGGGAAGCATCGTCAGCGACCGCACGGTCTCCCGGCCGGGGAACGAAAAGCGGGCGAGGAGGTACGCGCCCGGGAGACCGAGGAGGAGGCTCGCCACGGTCGAGAGGAGGGCCTGGTAGACCGTGAACCCGAACAGGCCGATCCTGACCCGGGGGAACCCGGCCCGGATCCAGTCGAGGATTCCCGCCGGGACGCCGAGCGGGTCGACGAACGCCCAGCGGAAGACCCCGAAGTAGAACGGCGACTGGAGCACCGCCACGATGGGCTGGGCGTCGATCGCTCCGTCGGCGACGACGGCCTCCACGAACACCGTTCCCACCGGGTAGTAGAAGACCACGACCAGGACGACCGCCGTGAAAACCACGCCGAGCGGGAGGCCGACGCGGGCGGCGACGGTCTGTACCGCTGTCAACCGTCCGGCCCGTCCCGGTTGGTCGGCGTCACTCATGCCGGGTAAGTCACGCGCGCCCGCTCCCCGTTCGAGGCGACGACACCGGTGGTCGGTTCCGCTGCCCGAGGGCCCGCGTGCTCGCCTCCCGTGGACGGCCGTGGCCCACACCTCGTGCCATGAGGTGGTGGTTGCACCCGGTTGTACATAAGGCGGGCGGTCGCGGGCGAATCGTTATCCTGGTGGGGGTCGAATCCGACCCCGTGAGTGCTCGACGTCGCGCGCTCGCGGCGGTTCTCGTGGGAACGCTGATCGCCGCCGGGTTCGTCCTCTTCCGCGTCTGGGGGACCGTGGTCTTCGCCGTGACCGTCGCCTACGTATTGGTGCCGGTGCACGCCCGCCTCGTCGACCGGGGCCTCTCGTCGTGGTGGGCGAGCACGGTCAGCGCCGTTCTCGGGACGGCCGCCGCGCTCCTCCCGATCGCCGTCGCGTCGACGCTCGTCTACCGCCGCCGGGCCAACGTCCTGTCCTTCCTGGCGACCCTCCCGGCGGAGTTCGCGATCGTCTTCGCCGGGCAGACAACCGTCGTCGACGTGACCGCCCTCTTCGAGGTCGCCGAGGCCGCCCTCACGGCTGCGGTCCCCTCCCTGGTGGCGTCACTGCCGGTGCTCGCCCTGAAGGCGACGCTGTTCGCGTTCCTGGTCTTCGGTCTCCTGATGAACCACGCGTCCGTCGAGCAGGCCCTCGTCGCCGTCGTTCCCCCGGCCCACCGGGACGTCGCGTTCGCCCTCGCGCGGCGCGCCAGGCGGACCCTGGACGCGATCTACCTGTTACAGGCCGCGACCGGCGTCGTGACGTTCGCCTTCGGGGCCGCGGTGTTCTGGGCGCTGGGATACGACATCCCCCTCACCCTCGGGTTCGTCGCCGGGGTCCTGCAGTTCCTGCCGATCGTCGGCCCGTCGGTCCTGATCGCGGCCCTGGCTCTCGTGCACGTCATCGACGGCGCCGTCCTCCCGGCCCTCGCCGTGGTGCTCGTCGGCGGGATCATCGTGGCCTGGCTCCCCGACGTCCTCGTCCGGCCCCGGCTCTCGCGGTGGACGGGCGACATCGACGGCACGCTCTACTTCGTGGGGTTCGTCGGCGGCCTGTTGACCGTCGGACCGATCGGTATCGTGGTGGGGCCGGTGGCCGTCGCCCTCGTCGGGGAGGCGATGGCCCTCCTGGCGTCGGAGACCGCGGACTGAGGGACTGGCGACGCCGGAGACTGCTGCCGGTAAGACACGTCATTACGTGCCTGGAGTGACAACTATCTCACCGCCATGACCCAGGCATACTCGGACGACGTACTCGTGAGTGCGGACTGGGTCGATGCCCGCCTCGACGAGTTTCAGTCCGACGACCCCGCGTACCGCATCGTAGAGGTGAACAGCCCCGAGTCCGTCGAGGAGAGCGACTTCCCCTCGCGGTACGACGACGGCCACGTTCCCGGTGCGATCGGTCTCCAGTGGGACGAGGACCTCTCCGACCAGACCCGCAGGGACATCCTCTCGAAGGAGGACTTCGAGGACCTCCTCGGCGAGCACGGCATCGCCGAGGACTCGACGGTCGTCTTCTACGGCGACGGCCACATCGCGAACTGGTTCGCCTGCTTCGCGTACTGGGAGTTCGCCTATTACGGCCACGAGGACATCCGCGTACTCGACGGCGGCAAGGAGTACTGGGTCGAGGAGGACTACCCACTCACCGAGGACGTGCCGGACTTCCCCGCCCGGGACTACTCCGCCAGGGGACCCTTCGAGGGGATTCGGGCCTACGCGGACGACGTCCGGGACGCGATGGAGCGCGACCTCCCGATGGTGGACGTCCGCTCGCCCGCTGAATACACGGGAGAGGTCATCGCCCCGCCGGAACTCGACGAGACCGCCCAGCGCGGTGGACACGTCCCCGGTGCGGTCAACGTCCCAGTGGCGGACGTCCTGGACGACGACGGGACGTTCGCGGACCCCGACGACCTCCAGCGCCGGTACGAGGAGGCGGGCGTTCACGGCGAGGAGTCGACGATCACGTACTGCCGGGTCGGCGAGCGCTCGTCGATCGAGTGGTTCGCCCTCTCCGAGCTCCTGGACTACGAGGACGTGCGCAACTACGACGGGTCCTGGACTGAGTGGGGCAACCTCGTGCGCGCACCGATCGAGACCGGCGAGTGAGCGCACCGTCGGATGAGCGGAGGAGCAACCCCGCCGGCGACGGGCTGGTCGACCGCTCCGGGGGTTTATACCCAATGACCGGACGATCACCTGCCGTGCCCTGATCGCCACCGGACCGGGCCCAGCGGGAGCGCGACGGTCCCCGGTCCGCCGACATCACGCGAGAGGCCCCCGCTCCGCCGTTGCCAGACGGGAGCGCGACGGTCCGCCGACATCACGCGAAAGCCGTGTCGCTCCACCGTTGCCAGACGGGAGTCGCGTCGATTCACCGTCGCCTGTCAGCCACACACCGTTATCGTGCAGAACTGCGTAGTCGAACGTATGGGCGAACACCACCACCGCTGCACCATCTGCGGGCGCGACTTCGAATCCGGCCAGCAGCTGCGCGAGCACGTCGAGCGACGCCACCCGAAGGAGGACGTCCACTGGTGGGTCGTCGCGGAGGACGCGACCGGATTGCGATTCGAGGACGACTGAGCCGGAGACACGTCTCCGGCCGGAGGCGAGGAGCGTAAGTTTCTCGGCGCCCTCGTACCGACGATGAGCGACACGCAGGGCCCCCTCTCCCCGGACCGTCCCGACGCGGAGCGGCCGTTCCGGGTGGACGCCCCGTTCGACCCGGCGGGCGATCAGCCCTCGGCGATCCGCGACCTCGTCGGGGGCTTCGAGTCGGGGATGGACAAACAGACCCTGCTCGGGGTGACCGGTTCCGGGAAGACCAACACGGTCAGCTGGGTCGTCGAGGAGCTCCAGCAGCCGACCCTCGTGATCGCCCACAACAAGACCCTCGCGGCCCAGCTCTACGAGGAGTTCAGGTCGCTGTTCCCCGACAACGCGGTCGAGTACTTCGTCTCGTACTACGATTACTACCAGCCGGAGGCCTACGTCGAGCAGACGGACACCTACATCGACAAGGACGCCTCGATCAACGAGGAGATCGACCGGCTGCGCCACTCCGCCACGCGCTCGCTCTTGACACGGGACGACGTCGTCGTCGTCGCCTCGGTGTCGGCCATCTACGGGCTGGGCGACCCGTCGAACTACGAGGACATGGCACTCCGGCTGGAGGCCGGCGAGACCATCGACCGCGACGAGGTGCTCGCAGCGCTCGTCGACCTCAACTACGAGCGCAACGACGTCGACTTCACGCAGGGCACGTTCCGGGTGCGCGGGGACACCGTCGAGGTGTTCCCGATGTACGGCCGCTACGCGGTCCGGATCGAGTTCTGGGGGGACGAGATCGATCGGCTCACGAAACTCGATCCCCTCGAGGGCACGGTCGTGAGCGAGGAGCCGGCGGTCCTCGTCCACCCCGCGGAACACTACTCGATGCCCGAATCGACGATCGAACGCGCCATCGAAGAGATCGAGGCGGACCTCGACGAGCGGGTGCGCTACTTCGAGCGACAGGGCGACATGGTCGCGGCCCAGCGCCTCGAGGAGCGGACGACGTTCGACCTGGAGATGCTCCGGGAGGCGGGCTACTGCTCGGGCATCGAGAACTACTCGGTCTACCTCTCCGACCGGGAGCGCGGCGACGCACCCTACACCCTGCTCGATTACTTCCCCGAGGACTTCCTCACCGTCATCGACGAGTCCCACCGGACGGTCCCCCAGATCAAAGGCCAGCACGCGGGGGACCGGTCGCGCAAGGAGTCGCTGGTCGAGAACGGGTTCCGCCTGCCCACCGCCTTCGACAACCGCCCGCTCACCCACGAGGAGTTCGAGGCGAAGACCGACCGGACCCTCTACGTCTCCGCGACGCCGGGCGACTACGAGCGCGAGGAGTCGGGCCAGGTCGTCGAACAGATCGTCCGTCCGACGTACCTCGTCGACCCGAAGGTCGAGGTGGAGGACGCCACGGGCCAGATCGACGACCTGCTCGACCGGATCGACCACCGCGTCGAGCGCGACGAACGCGTGCTCGTCACGACGCTCACCAAGCGCATGGCCGAGGACCTCACGGAGTACCTCGAGGAGGCGGGCGTCGCGGTCGAGTACATGCACGACGAGACCGACACCCTCGAGCGCCACGAACTGGTGCGCGGTCTCCGTCTGGGGGAGTTCGATGTCCTGGTCGGAATCAACCTGCTCCGCGAGGGCCTCGACATCCCCGAGGTCTCCCTGGTCGCCATCCTCGACGCCGACCAGGAGGGGTTCCTGCGCTCGCGAACCTCCCTCATCCAGACGATGGGCCGGGCCGCCCGCAACGTCAACGGGACGGTCGTCCTCTACGCCGACGACGTCACCGACGCGATGCAGTCGGCCATCGACGAGACCCAGCGCCGCCGCCGCATCCAGCAGGCGTTCAACGAGGAACACGGCAAGGAGCCGACGACCATCGAGAAGGCCGTCGGCGAGATCGACCTCCCGGGCAGCAAGACCGACACCAGCGGCATCACGGGCGACGGTCCCGCCGACGCCGACGAGGCGGCGGTGCTCGTCGAGGACCTCGAGGCCCGGATGCAGGAGGCCGCCGACAACCTCGAGTTCGAACTGGCAGCGGACATCCGCGACCGCATCCGCGATCTCCGCGAGGAGTTCGACCTGGGGAAAGACGGCAGCGAACCCGACGGCGTAGAACCCGAAATCGACGACTTCTGAGGCCCGGACGGGCCGTTCCCGACCCTGCACAGGTCGTCCCTCACCCGGTCAGATCCCGGACGTCGTCTCAGAGCCGGTCGATCAGCGTCGTCGCCGTCTCCTCGCCCACGCCGGGCACGCTCTGCAGTTCCTGTCGGGAGGCGGCCCGGACGTTCTCGACGCTGCCGAACCGCCGGAGCAGCCGCCGCCGAAGGGAGGGACCGACGCCCGGCACGCTCTCGAGGACGGTCGAGACGTCGTCGCGAAGCGTCTGGTGGTACTGGACGGCGAAGCGGTGCGCCTCGTCGCGCACGCGCTGGAGCAGGTGCAACTGCGGGGCGTCGCTCGGCCAGTCGTAGGTGCGATCGGGGGTGACGACGACCTCCTCCCGCTTCGCGAGCGCTACCGCGGGCACCTCCCATCCGGTCTCCGCGAGGGCGTCGGTCGCGGCCCGGAGTTGGCCCTCGCCCCCGTCGATCAACAGGAGGTCGGGGTCGGGCCGGTCGTCCCGGCCTTCGAGGGCGCGCCTGGCCCGCCACCGCACGAGCGAGCGCATCCGGGCGTAGTCGTCGTTGCCCTCGTCGAGTTTCTTCCGTCGGTAGTGTGCCTTCTCGGGGGACCCGTCCACGAAGACCACGTCGCTGCCGACGACGGCCGTGCCCTGGGCGTGGCTCACGTCGAAACCCTCGATCCGGTCCGGCCGGTCGATCCCGAGCGCGTCGGCGAGCGCCGCTGCCTCGTCGGTCTGGCCGGCGTAGCGGTGGGCGTTCTTCAGCGCCAGATCGACGAGGCGCGCCTCGCGCCCGGCCCCGGGCACTCGCACGGCCACGCCCTCGGCGTCGAGCCACCGAGCGACGTCGTCGTCGCGGGGATCCTCGGGGAGGAGCAGGGCGTCCGGGAGCGCTCGCTCGGCGTAGTACTGGGGGACGAAGGCGGCCAGGATGGCCGCGACGCGGTCCTCGGCGTCCGGCGCGACGACCGAGTGGCGACTCCGGTCCACGAGTTTGCCGTGCTCGCTGTGGAGCCGGGCCACCGTGGCGGCGTCTCCCTCGAGGGCGACGCCCAGGACGTCGACCGAGTCTTCCTCGCTCGCGCCGCGAACGGCCTCCCCGCCGCTCCCGTGGAAGGCCTCGACGGTCTGCAGGCGGTCGCGGACGTGTGCGGCCCGCTCGAACTCCCGGTCCTGGGCGGCGCGGTCCATCTCGCGCCCGAGCGGATCGGCGAGCGCGCCGGTCTCGCCCTCGAAGAACCGACGTGCGGCATCGACGTCTTCCGCGTAGTTCGTCTCGTCGATTTCACCGACGCATGGCGCAGAGCACAGGCCGATGTCGGCGTCGATGCACGCCCGGTCGCGGTCGCGGAACGTGTGGTCGGAGCACCCGCGGAGCCCGTAGACCTCACGGAGGGCCTTCACCACCGTCTCGACCTCCCCCTTGTTCGTGAACGGGCCGAAGACCGTCGCGTTCTCGTCGGGGTCCCGCGTGACCTCGATCCGCGGGAAGTCGCGATCGGTCAGCTGCACGAGTGGGTACGACTTGTCGTCCTTCAGCCGGACGTTGTAGGGCGGCTGATGGCGCTTGATGAGGTTCGCCTCGAGGAGCAGCGCCTGGGTCTCGGTGTCGGTGACGGCGACCTCGACCGCGTCGGCCCGGGCGACCATCCGTCGCACCCGCTCGCTGCGCGGATCGGCGTACGATCGGACCCGGTCCCGGAGGTCGACGGCCTTGCCGACGTAGAGGACGGCCTCGTCGTCCAGGAACTGGTAGGTGCCCGGGTCGGTGGGGAGGGAGGCCGCCCGATCGCGCACCGCGGATCCGTCCATCGCGTCTCCCTAGTGGCTCGACGAAATTCAATCGACCGTTCGTCCCTCGAGCGCGGAGCGGATCGTCCCGAGGTCGGACTGCCCGAATGCGTCGGCGTCCAGGTGGACTGGCTCCTCGCCGGCGACGTCGATCACGAGGTCCCCCGACCGGGTACTCAAGAAGGCCCCAGCGGCCAGGAGGGCGCCGAACACGAGCGCCCCGCCGACGAGGAGCAGGACCTCGTTCGCGAGTGCCGCGACGGCTCGGAACAGTTCCAGCATCTCGAGGACGCCACCGGCCCCGATGGCGGTCCCACTGTCGACCTGGACTGACCCGAACATGCCGCCGAAGTCGACCAGCAGTCCGGCTGCTGCCAGGACGATCCCCACCACGCCGACCTGCAGGCCGGTGACGAGCAGCCCCGGCCGGCCGGTCGCCTCGAAGCCGACGTCGGTGACGTTGGGCCGGTCGACGGCCCGGAAGTTCGGTCCGTCACCCGCCGGCGAGAGCGCGAGCAGTCGGTGGGTCGTCACCACGACTTCGTCGGGCCCGCGACCCACCCTGACGAGCACCTCCTCGCCTGCGAACAGGAGTTCGTCCACGCGGTCCCGCCACCGGTTCATCGGGTGGTGGTACCGCCCGGGTCACCAAGAACGTTCGGCTCACCCCACCAGGCCGTAGGTCGTGAGCGCCAGCCCGAGGACGACCATGAACGCGCCCATCAACTCGTTCCGACGGACGGCTCGGTCGACGGTCGCGGGGTCGTCACTGGCCTCGCCGGCCCCGTGTTCGTCCGTCCAGCGATCGACCTCGTCGGACGCCCGGAAGTAGAGGTGTGCCCCGGCCAGCAAGGTGAGGAGGCCGACTAGCAGGGAGGAGTACACGACCATACCGCTCCTGCACGGAACACGGGCAAAGCCCTGGCGCTCCCCGGTCACTCGCGGTCGACGTCGACGCCGCGTTCCGCGAGCAGGTCGAAGAACGCGTCCGGGTCCACCGTCGGGACGTCGTTATCCGCGGCCGCGTCCCGTTTGGTCTGGCCCGGGTTCGCCCCCACCACGAGGTAGTCGGTGTTCCCCGAGACGCTCCCGGTCGCGTCGCCCCCGTGGCGCTCCACGAGGTCCTGGAGTTCGTCGCGGGTGAACCCCTCCACGCTGCCGGTGAAGACGACGGTCAGTCCAGCGAGTTCGTCGCCGCCGGTCGCCTCCACGGGTTCCGGTTCGACGCCGCGCTCGCGGAGCCGCTCGACCACCTGGCGGTTTCGCTCGTTCGCGAAGAAGTCCTCGATCTGGCCGGCGACGGCGGGACCCACTCCCTCGACCGCCTGGAGGTCCCCCCGGTCGGCGTCCATCACGGCGTCGAGGTCCCCGAAGTGGCGGGCGAGGTCCCGCGCGACCGCCGGGCCGACGGACGGGATGCCGATCGCGGCGAGGAAGGTCGCCAGGTCGGTCTCCTTCGCCGCCTCGAGCTCGGAGACCAGGTTCGACGCCCGCGTCTCCCCCCAGCCGTCGAGTTCCTCGAGGTCCGTGACGCGCAGGTCGAAGAGGTCGGCGACGTCGTCCTCGATCAGTCCCTCCTCGACGAGTTCCTCGGCCGTCTCCTCGCCGAGGCCCTCGACGTCGAGTCCGTCGTCGCTCGCGAAGTAGGCGACGGTGCGGACGAGCTGTGCCCGACAGCTCATCCCGCCGGTGCAGTAGTGAAGCGGTCCCTCGCGGTGGACGGGACTCCCGCAGACGGGGCACTCGTCGGGCAGTTCGAAGGTGCCCTCGCTGTTGGACTCGACGACCTCGGCGACGTACGGGATCACGTCCCCCGCCCGCTCGATCCGCACCGCGTCGCCGACGTCCACGCCCATGTCGTCGATCTCGGACTGGTTGTGGAGACTCGCCCGGGAGACGGTGACGCCGCCGACGTCGACCGGCTCGAGCAGCGCGACCGGCGTGAGCCGTCCGGTCCGGCCGACCTGCACCACGACGTCGACAATGGTCGTGACCTCGGAGCGCGGCGGGAACTTGTAGGCGTACGCCCACCGGTAGTGGCGGGCGGTCGTCCCAAGGGCCTCGCACTGCTCGCGGTCGTCCACCTTGACGACGACCCCGTCCACCTCGTAGTCGAGGTCGTCGCGGACGTCGAGCATCTCGTCGCGAAAGTCGAGGACGTCCTCGACGTCGTCGGTTCGCTCGTACCAGTCCCGCTCGACGCGCAGCCCCCAGGACGGGAGGCGCTCGTGCTCGGTCGAGTGCCTGTCCACCCCCGCCGCGCCGAGTGCTCCCCGGGAGGCGTCGGTGGCCTCGACGACGGACCGGCTCTCGCCCGCCGCGAGCACGTCGTAGAAGAAACACGAGAGGGGCCGCTCTGCCGTGACGGACGGATCGAGTTGGCGCAGCGACCCCGCCGCGGCGTTCCGCGGGTTCGCGAAGGCCTCCTCGCCGGCCTCCAGACGCTCGCGGTTGAAGGCGTGGAACGCGTCGCGTGGCATGTAGACCTCCCCACGAACCGCCAGGTACGGGGGGTGATCGCCCCGGAGGCGCTGGGGGACCGCGGGAATGGTGCGGACGTTCTCGGTCACGTCGTCGCCCTCCCGGCCGTCGCCCCGGGTGGCCGCCCGGACGTACTCGCCGTCCTCGTAGACGACCTCCACGGAGAGGCCGTCGAACTTCGGCTCGCAGACGTACGTCACGTCGTCCACGGCGCGGCGCACCCGGCGGTCGAAGTCCCGGACGTCCTCGGCCTCGCCGCTCGAGTCGATGGAGAGCATGGGGACGACGTGCTCGACGGTCGCCAGTTCGTCGATCGGCTCCCCGCCGACGCGGCGGGTCGGCGAGTCGTCGGTCTGCAGGTCGAATTCCTCCTCCAGGGCCCGTAGCCTGTCGAAGAGGGCGTCGTAGGTACGGTCGGCGATCACCGGGTCGTTCTCCACGTAGTAGCGCTGGTCGTGGAAGCGGACCGCCTCCCGAAGGGCCGCCGCCTGCGACGACGCCTCCTCGCGCGTGAGGTCCCCGACGGGCTCGAAGTCCGTGTCGGGATCGCGAACGTAGGGGTTGTCCTCGTCGGGTTCGCGCTCGGCCATGCCCGAACAGTCGGTCGGCGGGACCGTAAATGGCCACGGTGGAGGGTCAAAGTGGGGTTTGAACCTCCGGCACCGCTTTGCCGCTCTCGGTCGAGGTGTCGATCGTATGGCCCCGCGGCCGCGCTCCACTCTGGCGACGGCGGCGGTGATCGTCCTCCTCGTGGCTCCCGCGGCCGGCTGCGCCCTGAACGCGAGGCCCGGGGAGCCCACCACGCCGAGGGCCGCGTATCCCGCTCCCGACCCGCCGGCGACGCTCTCGGTGCCGGCGGCGCGCGAGGTGGCCGTGGAGGCCGAGGCGGCGCGTCTCGCGGACAGGTTCGCCGGCCGGCAGGACGTCCGGTCGGTCCGGATCGACCCCGGGGCCGTCGATCCGCGGACCAGCGCCCACCGGATCGGCGACGCGGTCTACGTCTCGGTCGCCTATCCCTACGGGGTGACCCGAATCGCCGGCGGATTCGATGCCGTCTCGCGGACCGGCTACCTCGTCACCACCGACGCGGTCCGGCGGATCGACCACGACGAGCGGACGCGGCGTGCGACCACCTTCGCCGGCGGGCGGACGGTCGCGGACCCCGTACCGCTCCGCGTGATCGACGTCGCGAACGGGTCCCGGCCCGTCGACGTCTCGCTCACCTACCTCGACGAGCCCGCGACCGCCTTCGCCGGCGCGATCGCGTCGGGACCGCAGGGCACGACCGTCCGGGCGGTCGCGAGCCGAGTCGGGACGTACCGGGTCACGGCGACCCGCAACGGGACGATCGCCACGACGACCACCCGGATCGGGCCGGACGCCACCGGGCCGATCGTGGTGCTCGCCCGGGCGAACGGGTCGCTTTCGGTCTTCCGCGTCGCCGACCTGCGATAGCCCGGCGGAATTTGCTCCTCCCGGGCGGCTTTATCGTTCGCGAGGCCGAAGGGGGGGCCATGCGAGAGGACTTCCTCCTGCTGAATCCGGGGCCGGTTCCCGTCACCCGCGACGTGCGGGAGGCGATGAGCGAGCCGATGGTATCACACCGCTCGGCCGAGTTCGAGGCGGTCTACGAGCGCGCGCAGGAACAGCTCGACTACGTGTTCACCCGTTCGACCCTCGACGAGTCGCCGACCACCGAGGGCGGGACGAGTCTGATCCTCAACGGCACCGCGACGATGGGCATGGAGGCCGCGGTCGCGAACCTCGTGGACGAGGACGGCGAGGTCGTCGCCGTGGTCAACGGCAAGTTCGGTCGCCGGTTCAAGCGGATCGCCGACCGCTACGCGAGCGTCACCCCGGTCGAGTTCGACTGGGGCGACCCGGTCGACGTCGACGCCGTCGCCGAGGCGGTCACGGACGAGACCGACGTCGTCACGATGGTCCACAACGAGACGAGCACGGGCCTGCTGAACCCCGTCCCGGACGTCGGCGAGGTCGCCCGCGCCCACCACGCCCGCTTCGTCGTGGACGGGGTGACGAGCATCGGCGGGGACGTCTTCGAGATCGACGACTGGAACGTGGACGTCGCCGTCACCGACGCGCAGAAGGCCCTCGCCGCGCCGCCGGGACTCAGCGCGCTCTTCGTCACCGGGGACGCCGAGGCGGACGTCGACGGCGACCGCGCCCCCTTCTACGAGGACCTGGACTGGCACCTGCGGAAGGCGGCCTCGAACCAGACGCCGTTCACGAGCGCCGTCCCGCTGTTCCGCGGCCTCGCCGTCGCCGTCGAGAACATCCGCGAGGAGGGCATGCCGGCCAGGATCGAGCGCCACCGGGAACAGGCCCGGGCGTTCCGCGAGGGCTTCCACGCGATGGGCCTCGCGTCCTTCCCCGAGCTGAACGAGGTCTCGGAGTACTCGAACACCCTCACCGCCATCGCGCTCCCGGAGGCGATCCGTGGCGAGGACAGCGGGGCGTTCTTCGACGCGGTCGCCGAGCGCGGCGTCAGCATCAGCGGCGGGCAGGCCCACCTCGGCGGTCGGATCTTCCGGGTGAGCAACATGGGCAACCTCTCGAGCGAGCAGATCATTCGCGGGGTCCGGACCGTCGGTGAGGCCATGAGCCAGGTGGGCGTGGACGTCGACACCGGGGAGGGCGTCGAGGCGGCCCGGGCCGTGCTCCGGTAGCGAGATAACTACACCTCATTTTCCTGGCCGATAGTAACACTTACAAGCATCGGCCTAATTCCGAGTAATACGAACGGACCCACGTATACGTGATGCGCATGACAGGCTCCACGACTCCGTCCCAGGCCGCCGTCGATACCGCCGACCAGTCCGCCACGAGCGTCGTCGACGTCGGCGAGTTCGCCTTCGAGCGAGGGGGCAGTGTGGACCTCGACGTGGCCTACCGGACCTACGGCGATCCGACGAACCCGCCCGTTCTGGTCTGTCACGCCCTCACCGGGAGCCACCACGTCGCGGGCGACGCCCCCGGCGACGTCGGCGGCCAGGCCGCGGGCTGGTGGGACGACGTCGTCGGCGAGGGCCGTCCGATCGACACCCGGGAGTTCCACGTGGTGTCGGTCAACGTCCCCGGCTCGCACTACGGGACGACGGGCCCGGCCAGCGAGGGACCGGACGGCGAGCCCTACGGTCCCGACTTCCCCGCCGTGACCGTCGCCGACTGGGTGCGCGCCCAGGCAGCGGTTCTCGATCACCTCGGGATCGACACGCTCTACGCGGTGGTCGGGGGCAGCGTCGGGGGGATGAACGCCATCGAGTGGGCGAAACGCTTCCCCGCGCGGGTGGAGCGCGTCGCCGCCATCGCGACGGCCGCCCGGGTGGACGCCCAGACGCTCGCCCTGGACAGCGTGGCCCGCCGGGCCATCACGTCCGACCCCAACTTCGACGGGGGCGAGTACTACGGGGGGGAGCACCCCGACGACGGTCTGGCGACGGCCCGCCGCATCGGCCACGTCCAGTACCTCTCGAAGGACTCGATGGACGAGCGCTTCGGCCGGCGGGCGGCCGAACGGGCGATCACCTCGCTCGACGACCCCACGGCCGACGCCTTCCCCTACCGCGACGTGGCGTCGTACCTCGACTACAACGCCGAGCGCTTTACCGACCGCTTCGACGCCAACAGCTACCTCTACATGCTCCGGGCGATGGACGAGTACGACCTCTCTCGCGGGGCCGGGTCCGACGCGGCCGCGCTGGCCGACTTCGACGGCGAGGCGCTGGTGCTCTCGTTCACCGGTGACTGGCACTTCACCGTCGAGCAGGCCGACTCGCTCGCGACGGCCTTCGACCGGGCGGGTGCCGCGACGACTCACCGGGTCGTCGACAGCGACTACGGTCACGACGCCTTCCTCGTCGAACCGGAGAAGGTGGGTGGACCGCTCCGGGCCTTCCTGGACGGCGGCGCCGAGGGAGCGGACTTCGCCCCCGTTCACGCCAGCCTGTTCGGCTGACGCCGGTCAGCGATCCGTGACCCGGTGGACGATCGACGCCTGCTGGCTCAGCGTCTGGTAGACGGCCGACGCCAGGATCGCCACGAGCGCCAGCGTCGCCCAGAGCCAGGGGGCCAGGCCGGCGATCACGGGCACCCCGATCGAGGACGCGAGCACGCTCAGCAGGCCGACGAGCGCCACCGCCGCGTAGTACTCCGCCCAGGAGAGCCCGTAGGTCGGGACCACCTCCATGTAGACGTTCAGTTCCTCGGCGTTCTTCGCGAGGGAGACGACCTGCTCGTCGTCGTCGTAGGAGACGATCCCCAGTTCGTCGAGCTTCGGCAGGTGGGTCTGCTGGAGGGAGACGTAGACGCTCCGCCGAACGTCGCGGGGCGCTGGCGTCTGGTCGGACTCGCGCTCGGCGATGCGTTCGGAGAGGTCGCGAAGCGACACCCTGCCGTCGCTCGTGCCGAGCTGTTCGAGCACCATTCGCCGCCTGTCGTTTCTGAGGACGTCGTGGATCTCGCTACGATCCAGTTGCCCCGTCTCCCGTTCGGTCCCTATCACGCACTCCGCACCTGCTCTCACCCTTACGGTGCGCTGGTATCAATATTGTGGCGCGATTCTCAGACGCGAAAACCGGTACTGGGCCCGTTTCTCAGGTCGGGATGACCTCGCGCTCGACGAGCAGCGACCGCAACCGGTCCATCGACTCGACGACCACGTCGCAGTGGGGCCGGACGGCCTCCTTGGGTTCGTAGCCCACCGACAGGCCGGCCACCTGGAGCATCGGGAGGTCGTTCGCACCGTCGCCGACCGCGATCGTCTCGGACAACTCGACGTCGAGCGACGACGCCAGGTCGGCCAGCGCGTCGTCCTTCGTCCCCTCGATGAGCGGTCCCGTGACCTCCCCCGTCAGTGCGCCGTCCGCCACCGGGAGGTCGTTCGCGACGAGGTGATCGACGGCGACCCCCTCGCGTTCGAGGGCCGCCTCGACGCCGTCGGTGAAGCCGCCGGTGAGGATAGCGGTCGTGTGTCCCGCGTCGGTCAGGTCCCGCAGCACGTCTGCCGCCCCCGGTCGGAGTTCGACCTCGTCGTAGGCCGCGCGGGCTGCGGACGCGGACAGTCCCTCGAGGAGGCTGGCACGCTGCCGGAGGCTCTCGGCGTACCCGATCTCGTCGTTCATCGCGCGCTCGGTGATCTCGGCCATCTCCGTCGCGACGCCCTGGCGGCTGCCCAGCAGGACCGTCATCTCGGAGTCCGAGAGGGTGCCGTCGAAATCGAAGGCGATCAGCATACTCCTCCTTGGGCGGCCCCGCCTTCAACGGTAGCGGTCTTCACCAATTTTGGCCCGCTCTCCCGGTCGGCCACCGCGATCGTCCGAATCCTCCGTCGGCCACCGCGATCGTCCAGATTCCCTGGATGATCCCGTGGGTCACCTGGAGGTGACCCAGAGGTGCCCTGGACGATCGTGCAGGGGACGTCCGGGCGATTCGGGCCGGCCGCACGGACGGCACCGATCGGCCCGTTGGTCCCCGCGGTGGTGACAGCGAACCCGCACGATCGTGGACAAACCCGACCGGGAAGATTGCCGACAATTCATGCACGTGCAAAAAGGGTTAATGTCGTGGGCGGGTTGACTCAGGGCATGAAGGTACTCGTCACCGACCCCATCGCCGACGCGGGGCTCGACCGCCTCCGCGACGCCGGCCACGAGGTCGTGACCGCCTACGACGTCGCGGGAGAGGAGCTGCTGGACGCCGTCAGCGACGCCAACGCGCTCGTCGTGCGCTCCGGCACCGAGGTCACCGAGGAGGTCTTCGCGGCCGCCCCGGACCTGGTCATCGTCGGGCGCGCGGGCATCGGCGTCGACAACATCGACATCGACGCGGCCACCGACCACGGCGTGATCGTCGCGAACGCGCCCGAGGGCAACGTGCGTGCGGCGGCCGAGCACACCGTCGCCATGGCCTTCGCGACGGCGCGCTCCATCCCGCAGGCACACGCCCGACTCAGCCAGGGGGAGTGGGCGAAGGGGGACTACCTGGGAACGGAACTGAACGGCAAGACGCTGGGCGTGGTCGGACTCGGTCGGGTGGGCCAGCAGGTCGCCCGCCGGCTCGGCTCGCTCGGCATGGACCTCGTGGCCTACGATCCATACATCGGCGAGGACCGCGCCGACCAGCTCGGGGCAGAACTGGTCGCCCTCGACGCCTGTCTCGACCGGGCGGACTTCCTGACCGTCCACGTCCCGCTCACCGACGAGACCCGCGGCCTGATCGGCGAGGAGGAAATCGCCCAGCTGGAGGGCGGCTACGTGATCAACACCTCCAGGGGTGGCGTCGTGGACGAGGCGGACCTCGCGGCGGCCGTCGGGGACGGCGTGATCGCGGGCGCCGCACTGGACGTCTTCGAGGAGGAGCCGGTGCCGGCGGACAACCCGCTGCTGGGCGTCGAGGACGTCATCGTGACCCCCCACCTCGGGGCGAGCACGGAGGCGGCCCAGGAGAACGTGGCCACCTCGACCGCCGACCAGGTGATCGCCGCCTTCGCGGACGAGCCGGTCGTGAACGCGCTCAACGCGCCGTCGGTCGACGAGAGCGCGTTCCCGCGAATCCGGCCCTACATCGACCTCGCCGAGACCGCGGGCAAGGTCGCCGCGAGCCTCTTCGGCGGCCGCATCGAGTCCGTCGAGGTGAGTTACGACGGGGACATCGCCGAGGAGGACGTCGAGTTGATCACGGCCGCCGCACAGAAGGGCGTCTTCCAGCCCCTCGAGTGGCAGGTCAACGCCGTCAACGCACCGCAGGTGGCGAACGAGCGCGGCGTCGACGTCACGGAGACGAAGTCCCGCCAGGCCGTCGACTTCCAGAGCCTCGTCTCGGTCACGGTCGGGGACGGCGACGACGACGACCTGGCCGTAAGCGGGACGCTCTTCGCGGGCGAGGATCCCCGCCTGGTCTCCATCGACGGCTTCCGGGTCGACGCGGTGCCCCACGGTCACATGCTCGTGGCGCGCAACCGCGACGAACCGGGCGTCATCGGCACCATCGGCACCACCCTCGGCGACTACGACATCAACATCGCGGGGATGTTCAACGGCCGAGAGACCATCGGCGGCGAGGCCCTGACGGTCTACAACCTCGACGATCCGGTCCCCGACGACCTCCTCACGACTCTCCGGGCGGACGACCGGATCACGGACGTCACCTACATCGAGCTGAACGGTACCGAGTGACGCACCACCGATAGGTTTCTATCGGGCGGGCGGCATCCCGTCGATATGGGTCCCCGCGCCGCTGGAGCGATTCGGTTCGCCCTGCTGTACCTCGCGATCGGGCTGGTCTTCGCCGGAGCCCTCGGATTCATCGGCTTCGCCGACAAGACCCACCACTACGACTACCACACCTCCCGGTCGGAGCCACCCGACGGGTGTTGCGTGGTCGACTACGAGACGCTCACCCCGGCCCAGCAGCGGATGGTGGACCTGGCACTCTCGGGCGAACAGCTCACCTTCGTCTACGAGACGGCGGCCCCGATCCCCGAGGAAATCGTGGTGAAGAACGGCACCTACCACGTCTTCGCCTACTACACGACCTTCGACTGGCTCGATTACCGGACGTTCGTCCCCGCGGGCCTGATCGCGGCGGGCGTCGGGGTCGCCTATGGCGCCATCCGGTGGGAGCACCGGCGCAATCCCTTCGCCTGATCAGATCGCGTCGAGGACCCCTTCGACGTCGTTCGGCACGGGAACGGGCTCGCTGCCCGCTGCCGCCGCGGCGTCCGGGTCCTTCAGCAGGTGGCCGGTCGTGAGACAGACCACCCGTTCGTCCGCGTCGATCACCCCGCGCTCCCGGAGTTCGCGCAGGCCGGCGACGGAGGCGGCGCTCGCGGGCTCGACGCCGATGCCCTCCTCGGCGAGCGCGCGCTGGGCGTCGGTGATCTCCTCGTCGGAGACGGCGACGGCCGTGCCGCCGGTCTGCCTGATCGCGGGGAGGGCCTTCGGCGCGTTCACGGGCTTGCCGATGCGGATCGCGGTGGCCCGCGTCTCCACCTCCTCCCACCCCGTGACCGACGAGGCCCCGCTCTCGATGGCATCGACCATCGGCGCGGCGCCCTCGGCCTGGACGCCGGTCAGCGCCGGCACCTCCGACTCGTCCATCGCGCCGGCCTCCACCAGTTCGCGGAAGGCCTTGTGCAACGCCGCGGTGTTGCCCGCGTTGCCCACCGGGAGGACGATGCGATCGGGCCACTCGCCGGTCGCGGCCAGCGACTGTTCGAGCATCTCGAGGCCGATGGTCTTCTGCCCCTCGAGGCGGAACGGGTTGAGGGAGTTGAGCAGGTAGGCCTCCCCCCGGTCTGCGAGTTCCGCGACGATGTCGAGACAGGCGTCGAAGTTGCCGTCGACCTCCAGGATGGTCGCGCCGTGGAGGCTCGCCTGGGCCAGTTTGCCCGCCGCCACCTTGCCCTCCGGCAGCAGGACGAGCGTCTCCACGTTCGCCCGGGCCCCGTAGGCGGCGAGCGCCGCGCTCGTGTTGCCCGTGCTCGCACAGACCAGCCGATCGACGCCCAGTCGCTGGGCGACCCGGACGCCGACGGTCATCCCGCGGTCCTTGAAGCTCCCGGTGGGATTCATCCCCTCGTGTTTGATCCGCAGGTCGGCCACGCCCACCGACGCCTCGATACCCGGGGCCTCGTAGAGGGGCGTGTTCCCCTCCTCGATGGTCACGCCCCCGTCGACGGGGAGGGCCTCGCTGTACCGCCAGACGCCCTCGCCCGCGAAGTCCTCGAAGTCCGCGTACTCGTCGTACCGCGCCTCGAGGAGCCCACCGCAGGCCTCGCACTCGTAGACCACCGCCTCGAAGGGCGCGTAGGTCTCGCCGCACTCGATACAGGCCAGCCAGACGCCGTCGTCCGCGACGTCGGGAACGGCGTCACCGGACAGGTCCAGATCGGTCATCGTCCGCCCCTCGGGGCGGCGGGGCAAAAAGGGGACGGACCGCGTCGGATGTGCCTACCCAGACAGCGCGGCGGCCGCCGCAGTCAGGACGGCCACCGATCGGTCGAAGGCCGCGAGGTCGAGTCGCTCGTCGGGGGCGTGGTCGAGCGCGGAGTCCCCGGGGCCGTAGGTCGCCATCGGGACGTCCCAGGCGTCGGCGTAGAGGTTCATGTCGCTCGTCCCCGTCTTCCGGAGGTGGGTCGGTTCCCCGTCCTCGGCGCGGATCCCGGCGCGCAGCGCCCGGGCGACCGGCGTGCGAGGGCTCCGGACGACCGGCGGAATCGGGTCGCCCCACGCGAGGTCGCCGTGAACGGTCGCGTCCTCGACCGCCCGCCCGACGTCGGCGGCATCGACCCCGGGCGGGAGCCGGAACTGCGCCTCCACGGTCGCCGCCGTCGCGAGACCGTCCTCGGTCACGCCGCCGTCGATGGCCACGGGCTTCGCGGTGACGGACTCGAAGGCGGAATCGCCACCGGTCGGGAGGGCGTCCGTGACCCGGTCCCACCAGTCGATGGCCCGCTCGACGGCGTTCGCCGACTCCCGTGACGTGTGCGCGCTGGGCGTCGCCGTCTCGTAGGTGGCCGAACGGAAGCCCCGGTACCCCAGGACGATGCCGTCCCACCCGCTCGGTTCGCCGTTGATCACGGCCTCGGGTGCGTCACGATCGGCCACGAGGTGGCGTGCTCCCCGCGAGGTCGTCTCCTCCTCGACCACGCCCGCGAAACTCACCCCCGTTTCGAGTGCGGCGACAGCCATGGCCGCGAGGGCCCCTGTCGCGTCGACCGACCCGCGCCCCCAGAGCTCGCCGTCTTCCACCCGGACGGGAATCTCCCCGGGAACCGTATCGACGTGCGACGTCAGGAGGACGCCGTCGTCCGCCGGGGCGCGGACGTTCCCGACCTCGTCGATCCAGACCTCCCGGCCGGCCGCCGCGAAGGCGTCCCGGAGCACCGCGGCCGCGTCGGACTCTCCACCCGAAACGGAGGGGGTCGAGACGAGGTCGCGGAGGAGGGCACGACCGTCCGCCATCACCCCAGCACCTCGGCCAGCGCCTCGACCGTCCGGTCGGCGTGGTCCTCCTCGATCACGAGCGGCGGGAGCAGCCGGATCACCGTCCGGCCGGCCGGGAGCGCCAGGATCCGGTGCTCGAGCGCGAGGTCCTTGAGGTGGGCGTTCGCCCCCCGTTTCACCTCCACGCCGAGGAGCAGGCCCCGTCCCCGGACGGCCCGGGGTGCGTCGAGGGCCTCGAGACGCGACTTCAGGTAGCCGCCGACGGCCTCGGCGTTATCGACCAGGCCCTCGTCCGCGATGACGTCGAGGGTGGCACCGGCCGCGGCGGCGACGACGGGACTGCCGCTGAAGGTCGAGCCGTGATCGCCCGCGTCGTCGGCGATCCAGTCGGCGACGACGGTCGCCCCGATGGGGAGGCCGCTGCCGAGTCCCTTGGCCGCCGTGACGACGTCGGGGACGACGCCCGCCGCGTCGGCCGCCCACGTCCTGCCGGTGCGCCCGAGGCCGGTCTGGATCTCGTCGAAGATCAGGGCCGCGCCCGCCGCCTCGGTGGCCTCGCGGGCCGTCTGGAGGTAGTCGGTCGAGGCAGGGCGGATGCCCCCCTCGCCCTGGATCGGTTCGAGGATCACGGCCGCCGTCTCCTCGTCGACGGCCTCGGCGAGTGCCGCGGGATCGTCGTACGGAACGTGGGTGACGTCCCCGGCGAGGGGGCCGAATCCCTCTTTGTACTTCTGCTTCCAGGTCGCCGCGAGCGATCCCATCGTCCGCCCGTGGAAGGCCCGGTTGGCGGCGACGATCCGCGAGCGGCCGGTCGCGTGACGGGCGAACTTGAGCGCGGCCTCGTTGGCCTCCGTGCCCGAGTTCGACAGCCAGACGTTCGAGAGATCGCCCGGGGCGACCGCGGCGAGGCGGTCGCGGAGCGCGTCGCGGACCCCCACCGGGTAGGATCCCTGCACGAACAGGAGGTCCTCGGCCTGGTCGGTGACGGCCTCGACGACGGCCGGGTGGGCGTGCCCCACGCTGGCCACCGCGTAGCTCGCGCCCATGTCGAGGTACTCGGTCCCGTCCTCGGCGTAGAGGTACGGGCCGGACCCCGACTCGATGGGTATCGGCTTCTGTGAGAAGACGAACCCGCTCATGCTATCGCGTCCGGCGTGAAGCGTGTCCCGTCACCGTCGAGAGCGGCCTGGATGGGTGCCTCGCGGGTCGCGTCCGCGATGACCACCTGGTCGGCCCCGCCCTCCAGCGCCTCGGTCGCGGCCATGACCTTCTTCGTCATGAACCCCTCGGCGGCCGCCTCGGTGGCAGCGAGGGCGTCGGGCGTGTCGACCGATTCGATCCGGGTGTCCGGGTCCGTGGGGTCCTCGTAGACCCCGGCGACGTCGGTCAGGACGACCAGCGTGGCGTCGAGCGCGCCGGCGACGGCGGCGGCGGCCCGGTCGGCGTCGGTGTTGACCGCGACGCCGTCGTCGGCGAGCATCGGGACCGAGACCACCGGCGTGTACCCGCCGTCGAGCAGCGTCTCGAGGAGGTGCGCGTTCACGTCCTCGATCGTCCCCGAGTGATCGCCCCGCCTGATCTTCCTCTTGCCGTCCTCGAGGACCTTCACCGCCGACTTGCGGGGTCCGGTCAGGAGTCCGCCGTCGACCCCGTTGAGGCCCACCGCGGCAACCCCCTCGGCCTGCAGGTCGCCCACGAGGTCGGTGTTGACCCTGCTCATCGCCATCGTGACCACGTCCATCGTCTCGGCGTCCGTGAACCGGCCCGCGATCCCCCCCGGTGTCTCGACGTACTCGGGGTCCACGTCCATCGACGCGAGGGCGTCGTCGACCGCGGTCGAGCCGCCGTGGACGACCACGACGTCCTCGTCGTCGGTCGCGAGGCGTGCGACGTCCCCGAGCGCATCCTGCGGGTCGACCGCCCGCGCACCCCCGATCTTCACCACGATCATGGTGCGCCCACGGGGTGCAGTCCCCGGTGATCGAGACCGGCCGTCTCCTCGAAGCCCAGCGCGACGTTGGCCCCGTGGATCGCCTGGCCGGCGGAGCCCTTCATCATGTTGTCGATGGCGCTGAACACGACGATCCGGCCCCCCTCCTCGTCGCGTTCGAACCCGACCTCGGCGAGGTTGGTCCCGGCGACGGCCTTGGGTTCGGGGTACCGGTAGACGCCCCCGCCGCCACCGACCAGGCGGACGAACGGTTCGTCCTCGTAGGCCTCGCGATAGGTCGTCCACAGGTCGGCCGTCGACGGCAGGTCGTCGAGCAGCACGTGGGCCGTGGCCGCGGCTCCCCGGACCATGTCCACCGCGTGGGCCGTGAACGAGACCGAGATCCCGAGCTCCTGTTCGATCTCCGCCTCGTGTCGGTGGCCGGTCGGGGCGTAGGGCCGGACCACGCCCGAGCGCTCCGGGTGCGAGGAGGCGGCACCGCCGCCGGCGCCGCCCTCCGAGGAGCCGACCTTCACGTCCACGACGACCTCGGCGTCCTCGAGGAGGCCCGCGTCCGCGAGCGGCCCGAGTCCGAGGACGGTCGCGGTCGCGTTGCAGCCACCGCTCGCCACGATGCCGGCCCCGGGCAGGTCCTCGCGGTGGCGCTCCGGGAGGGCGTAGACCGCGTCCGCCAGGTGCTCGGGTGCGGCGTGGCCGTCGTACCACTCCTCGTACTGCTCGGCCCGCTCCAGGCGGAAGTCCGCGCTCAGGTCGACGAGCGTGTCGGCCAGGTCGCGGAACCGCTCCACGCGCTCCATCGTCACCCCGTGGGGCGTCGCGGCGAAGAGGACGTCGACCGGGTCGAGGTCGTCGGGGTGTGCGAACCGCAAATCGAGGTCCCGGAGGTTCGGGTGGACGCCGCCAACGCGCCGCCTGGCGTACTCGCGGCTCGTCGCCTGGGCCACCGCGAAGTGAGGGTGGTCGGCGAGGAGCCGGAGGAGTTCGCCGCCGGTGAAACCGCTCGCGCCGACCACCGCGGCGGTGGTCGCAGCGGAATCGTCGTCTCCCGCCATCGCCTCGCCGGTGGCCATCAGGCGGACACCCCGTGCATCAGGCCGTCACCCCGCCCGTCGAGTGATCGGCGGCCTGGGCCGCCCTGCCCTCGAGCCAGTCGACGACCGCACCGGGAACGTCCGCCTCGACGGCGTCGTTCAGGGCCTTGAACTCGACGGTGTGGTTGACCTCGTGGACGGTGTAGCCGTCCGCGGTCTCCATGAGGTCGACGCCGAGGAGCCCGTCACCCACCGCCGCGCTGGCGTCCTCGACCAGCGTGGCGATCTCCTCGGTGATGGCGAGTTCTCCGGTCTCGGCCCCCTTCGCCGCGTTCGTGAGCCAGTGGTCCGAGGAGCGAACCATGCCGGCGATCGGCTGGCCGTCCACCGCGAGCACACGGAGGTCGCGACCGGGCTTCTCGACGAACTCCTGGACGTAGAAGACCTTGTGCTCGTAGTGGCCCAGCGTCGCCTTGTGCTCGAGGATGGCCTCGGCGGCGTGTTCGTCCTCGATGCGGGCCATGAGCCGTCCCCACGACCCGATCACCGGCTTGAGGACGACGGGGTACCCGAAGGCCTCGATGGCCTCCATGGCGCTGTCGGTTGTGTACGCGACCCGCGTCTCGGGCGTGGGGACGTCCGCGCGCGCGAGCGCCAGGCTGGTCTTCACCTTGTCCGCACAGACCTCGGCGGTCTCCGCGCCGTTCACGACCGGGACGTCGTAGGCGTCGAGGAACTGGGTGGTGTAGAGCGACCGGCTGGTCGCGAGCGTCCGGTCGAGAACCACGTCCATGTCCCCGAAGTCCACGCTCGCCCCGTCGAGCCCGAACTGCACGTCCCGAACGTCCACCTTGTGCACGGTGTGGCCGCGGTCGCGCAGCTCGGCGAGGAGGAGCTTCTCGTCGCGCCGGATCCGGGAGTAGAGGAGACCGACGTCCACGGTCACTCCCCCCAGTCCTCGTCGAGCTCCGGCGCTCGCTCGAGGACCGGCGGGCTGACGTCGGTGACCTCCAGCTCGGTGCCGCAGGTCGAACAGTCGACGATCTCTCCGACTTCGAGGTCGTCGTGCAGGGATAGATCGGCCCCGCACTCGGGACACGTTGTCATTGCGAGCGACACTACCGCATCTACCCACTTAAGGATATCGATAGTATCGAAGAACTGACTGTACTTATACTACCGTCTAATGGAGGAAGAAGGCCAGCCAAACTGATTTCGAATTTCGTCTTTGATTGACGTTTGGTTGATAATTGCCCCCGATCGGGGCGGCTCCCGTGGCGGTCGTCGTCGCTCAGGCATAGTCGGCGACCACCTCCGCGCGGGCGCGGTCGGCCCGTTCGACGTGGGTCCGCCGCCGGTCGATAGCCTCCTCGTCCGCCGCGACCGCGGCGCGTGCGTCCGCGAGGGCGTCGCGAACGACCGCAGGCGCGGGGCCGCCGCGGGAATCCCGGGCGCGGACGCTCGCGGCGGGATCCAGCATCTCGGCGACCGCGTCGGGATCGATGATGGACGCGAGGTCGTCGCCCGTCACCGCGCGCGTCGCCTCACGGATCGCCGCCAGTTGGGCGTCCCGGTCTCCGTCACCGGCGGCCTCCGCCGCCCGGGCGACGATCTCGTGTGCGGTCCGGAACGGCATCCCGTGCGTGGCGAACAGGTCTGCCACGCCGGTCGCGGTGGCGAAGCCCCGGCCGGCGGCGGCCCCGAGACGCTCGGCGGGCCAGTCCGCCGTCGCGACCGCGCCGCCGGCCACCGCCGTGGCCTCGATCACCTCGTCCACGGCCCGCCAGGCGTGGCCGGTCGCGGACTGGAGGTCGCGGTTGTACGCCCGGGGCAGTCCCTTGAGGGTGGTGAGCAACCCGTCGAGGGCCGCGCTCGCGTCGCCCGCAGTGGCGCGCACGAGCTCGAGCGTGTCCGGGTTCTTCTTCTGGGGCATGATCGACGAGGTCGAGGCGTAGTCGTCGTCCAGGTCGACCAGCCCGTCGTTCGCCAGGACGATCAGGTCCTCGGCGAGCCCCGAGAGCGTCGTCGCCAGCCCGGCGAGCGCGGCGACCGACTCGATCAGGAAGTCGCGGGCGCTCGCCGCGTCCATGGCGTTCTCGACCACCCCGTCGAACCCGAGCAGGTCTGCGGTCCGCTCCCGGTCGACGTCGAAGGGCGTTCCGGCGAGCGCCGCGCCGCCCAGCGGCGACCGGTTCGTCCGGTCGTAGGCGTCGAGCAGGCGCCCGGTGTCGCGCCTGACCCCGCCCTCGTAAGAGGCGAGCCAGTGTGCGACGGTCGTCGGCTGGGCCGGCTGCAGGTGGGTGTAGCCGGGCATCACCGTCTCGACGTGCTCGTCCGCCACGTCGAGCAGGCGATCGCGGAACCCCACGGCCGTCTCGGCGGCGTCCAGCAGGTCGGCACGCAGGCGATAGCGGATGCAGGTCGCGACCTCGTCGTTCCGCGACCGGGCTGTGTGCATCTTTCCCCCGACGGAACCGACCTCCTCGATGACGGCGGTCTCGATTGCCTCGTGGACGTCCTCCCCGTCGGGGAGCGCGCCGAAGCCGTCCGTCTCGACGCGGTCGAGTGCCCCGAGGATCTCGGTTGCCTCGTCCTCGGCGACGACGTCCTGCTCCGCGAGCATGACCACGTGGGCGCGGTCCACCGCCAGGTCGGCGGCGAAGATGCGCTCGTCGTCGGCCATCGAGGAGAGGAACTCCCGGGCGGGGCCGCCGCTGAAGCGGTCGCGGCGAAC
>JBDGUD010000008.1:14140-43885 GCA_042216165.1 Halanaeroarchaeum sp. | reverse complement strand
GGACGAGACAGCAGGTGAGACCACCCTCTCGACTGTGAGGTTGCCCTCTGCCGACTGTGAGGGTACCCTCTGCCGACTAGTGGACTAGTGGCGCTCCCGCCGCCCGGCCGCTGTGGGGGGCGGGCCGCTCCCATACACCTATAGTGGTCCTCCGACTGGCGGAGCGCATGGCGCTTCCCGATTCGGGTCTCATCGTTCCCCCGATGACCCCCTTCGAGGCCGACGGTACCGTCGACGAGACGGCCTACGAGTCCCAGATCGAGTACGTCGTGGAATCCGGCAGCGCCTCGAGCGTCGCCCTGATGGCGGTCGAGGCCCAGGAGTACCGGTGTCTCTCCGTCGAGGAGCGGCGGCGGGCGATCGAACGGGGTGCGGCGGCCGTCGACGGTCGACTCCCCCTCGTCGTCGGGGTCAGCGCGCCGAGTTACCGGCGGTCGATCGAACTGGCGTCCGTCGCCGAGTCGGTGGGCGCCGACGCCATCCAGGCGCTCGTGCCGGCCCGCCCCCAGGGCGGGACGACCCACGTGGAGGAGCTCGTCGCCTACTACGAGGAACTCGGGGCAGCCGTCGACCTGCCGATCGTCGCGTATCACAATCCGGGCCCGGGGGCCGCACTCGATCCCGAGGGGTTGCGGGCCATCGCGGCGGTCGACGCGGTGGCCGGATTCAAGGAGAGTTCGCGGAACCTGCGCCACGTCCTCAGGCTGGTCGAGACGGTCGATCGGGCCGGACTCGCCAACTACTACACCACCATGGAGATGACGCTGATCACCGCGCTCCTCGGCGGTTCGGGTGCGACGATGCCGGCGCCCGCGTCGATCGTCGGGCAGGGGATCCTCGACGCGGTCGAGGACGGCGACATCGAGCGTGCGACCGCGCTGCAGCGTCAGTTCGCGGCCTTCCCGGGGCCGTTCCTCGAGCACGGCTTCCCCGTCGTCATGAAGGCCGCACTCGAGCACGTGGGCGTCGATGCCGGCCGCCCGTGTCCCCCGGCCGAACCGCTCCCGGACCCCGTGCGGGCCGACCTCGCGAGGGCCCTGGACGCGATGGACCTGTGATCACAGCTGCCGGGTGTAGGTTCGCTGGGCCGCGAGGGAGGCGATGAACCACTCCCCGTCCCGTCGGACGTACTCGACCTCGTGGGTTCCCATTGCCCACTCGCCCTCCGGCACCGCGGCGTCCTGGACGTCGACGACCTGGTAGTACCAGCGGGCGACCGCCTCGTCCCCCGCGACGTCGATGCGCGGGTTGGCGGCGAAGTGCTGGTAGGCGTCACCCTGGTGGTCGCGGAGGTCCGCGACCAGCTCGCGCAGGGCCGCGTGTCCGCTGGCCGTCGTCGATCCGATGGCGACCGTCGCGTCCGGGACGAAGAGGTCGACGAATGCGTCCGGGTCCCCCGTGTCGATGGCGTCGATGTACTCGTAGTGCAGCCGTTCGATGGCCGCGCGGTCTTCGACCTGCATGCGGCCCGGTACCGGGGAGTCCCCCATAAGGATGGGCACCTGGTCGAACTAGTCCCGGCCGAATGGCACCTACATTGAAGGGCCGGCCCACAGTCTGTCACCTGTTCTCAACCATGTCAGACGTACGCATCCGAAACGTCGGGGCGGTCGTGACGGGCCGAGTGGGCGAGGGCGTTCGAGACGTCGATTCGATCACGATCCGCGACGGGGTCATCGCTTCACTCGGCGGCGAGGGGGGCTCGGCGGAGACGGTCGTCGACGCGAAGGGGACGACGGTGGTGCCGGGACTGATCGACGCCCACGTCCACCCCGTCTCCGGCGAGTACACCCCTCGCCAGGACACGATCGGCTGGACCGAGAACTACCTCCACGGTGGCGTGACGTCGATGGTCTCCGCCGGGGAGATCCACCAGCCGGGACGACCGGAGGACGCCGAGGGGACGAAGGCGCTCGCGATCCTCAACGCGAAATCCTTCGCGAACCAGCGACCCGGCGGGGTCAAGATGCACGCCGGCACGCTGATCCTCACCGACGACCTCACCGTCGAGGACGTCGAGGCGGCCTACGAGGCCGGGGTCCGGCGGACGAAGATCATCTTCGCGATGGACGTCGATCGGGCGAGCCGCCTCGTCTCCCGGGCCCAGGACCTGGGCATGGTGACGATGATGCACTCGGGCGGGTCGAGCGTCCCCGGGACTCGCCCGATCGACGAGGAGATGTTCCGGGCCGTCCGCCCCGACGTCGCCCTGCACTTCAACGGCGGGCCAACGGCGTTGCCCGACGACCAGTGGCGGGCGCTCCTCGCCGACACGGACATGGACCTCGAGATCGTCATCGCGGGGAACCAGCGGACGGCGACCGCCATCCTGGAGACCCTCGACCGGCGGGACGAACTCGAGCGCCTCCAGATCGCGACCGACACGCCGACCGGGACCGGCGTCATGCCCTGTGGCATGTGGCTCCAGGCGGGGACGCTGGCGAGCAGGACCGACGTCCCGGCGAGCGACGTGATCGCACTCATGACCGGGACGCCGGCCGCCCACCACGGCCTCGAGACGGGCCGGATCGAGCCGGGGCGGCCGGCGGACCTGCTCCTGGTGGACGCCCCGCAGGGCAGCGCCGCAGACGACGCGCTGGGGGCGATCGAGAACGGGGACTATCCCGGCGTCGACACGGTCTTCGTGGACGGCGAGATCCTCGTCAAGGGGAGCGACAACACGCCACCGCCGATGCGTTCGGCGGACGTCTCCGGGTAGTCAGTCCCGCTCGAGGCCCTCGAGGTCCCAGCCCACGAACGGCTCCTCGGTCTCCACGTCGAGGGCGTCGAGGATCACGGCCAGCCCGACGTAGGCGCCGACCAGCGACGTGATGCCCGCGATGTCGGCGGGAGAGTGTGCCGACGCGAGGCGCTCGACGTCCTCGTCGCTCGCGGAGGTCGTCGCGGCGGCGCGTGCGTATTCCATCAGGGCCCGCTCACCCTGGGAGAACGGCCCGGGATCGTTCCGGGCGACCGCCAGGATTTCCTCGGGATCGATGCCCTCCAGAATGGCGATGCGCACGTGCTGGTGCCACTCGTAAGCGGCGTCCACCTCGCGCGCGAGCGCGAGTATGACGAGTTCTCGTTCCCGGTCGGAGAGACCGGCGTGCTCCCAGGCCGCGCCGATGAACCCGCGAAGCGCCTCGACGAGTTCGGGTTCGTGGGCGACCGACCGGTAGACGTTCCGGGCGGCCTGCTGTTCCAGGTGCGCGTATCGGTCGGGCAACGAGTCGGGCCGCTGGGACTCGACCAGGTCGGGATCGACGTCCGTCGGGTACGGTATCCGGGCCATGGCGTTTAACGATGGAAGCGACCGTTATATTCGTTCGCCCCCGAACGGGGTGTGACATTCACTCGCACACTCGCCCGGGTTCGGCTGCCCGCGGGGATCGCCGGGGACGGGCCCGCGGGAACTGCCGGGGACGTCCACCGTTCAAAATTTGGTAACCAGGCAGGCCCCCTCTCGAGAACCTGGAAACCGACACTGGACCCCTTCGTGAACACGTGGACGCGCTTCGCATGTAAATCAAACTAATGTTAACGATAGTTTTAATAGTACGAGTGGTAACATGCCATGCGATGGCACCTCAAAACGAACTCAGCCGTCGAGACCTGATGAAAGGAGCGGGCGGTGCGGCGCTGTCCGTGTCGCTCACCGGTTGCCAGTCGATCGGTGGCAACGGCGGTACCGGCAACGGGAACAACAATGGCCAGAACGGCGACGTCGATGGATCCCAGATCCCCGACGAACCGGTCGAACTGGCGTTCTTCGGGTTCCAGTCGGGTCCGGCGTCCGTGTTCGGGGTTCCGTTCCTGAACGCGGCGCGGCTGATCGTCGACGAGATCAACAGCAACGGCGGCATCCTGGGCGAACGGAAGATCAACGCGTCGTACTACGACGAGGCGGCGGGGACCGGCCAGATGGTCTCCCAGGTCAGGAGCCTGAAGTCCCAGGGAAAAGCCGACGCTGTGATCGGGTTCATCTCCAGCGGGAACATGCTCGCCGTGGCCCCGGTCGCGGAGTCGATCGGCCAGTTGACGCTGTTCGGTGACGCGGGTTCGTACAAACTGTTCGAGGAGAACCCCGATCCCAAGTTCATCTTCCGCCCGTACGGCGGGCACCTGTCGGTCGGGTCCGCGGGCGCGGCGCAGCTGATCGCGAAGAACATGCCGGACGTGAAGCGAGTGGCCGGCATCAACCAGGACTACGCCTGGGGCCACGACGCGATGCGCATCTTCAGGGAGAAGCTGAAGGCCCTGCGCCCGGACATCGAGATCGTCGCCGACCGGTACTCCAAGTTCCCGTCCACGAAGTACACCTCGCACATCACCGCGCTCAAGTCGGCGAACCCTGATCTCGTGTTCACTAGTCACTGGGGCGGCGGACTAGTGGCGCTCATTCGACAGGCCGCGTCGCAGGGGCTCACCGACCAGGCCCAGTTCGTCTCCAACTGCGGCGAGCACATGCTCCAGCAGATGGGCAACGACATTCCGGAGGGACTCCTCGTGGGTGCGCGTGGCCCGTACTACCACGAGCACCACCCCAACTGGCCGATGAACGACGCGTTCGTCTCGGCCTTCCACGATCGGTTCGACAGCTACCCGATCTACCCGAGTTACCACATGCGGAACACGATCATGGCCTACGTCGGCGGCGTGGAGCGGGCGTACAACCTGACCGGGAAGTGGCCCAGCCAGGAGCAGGTCGCGACCGCCCTCGAGAGCGGCTCGGGATACCAGAGCCCCACCGGGTTCGTGTCGATGCCCGGCCACCAGGGCAAGAGTTCCGGGATCTACGGCTACACCACCCTCTCGCAGGAAGACAACAAGGACTTCGCGACGCTCACCGATCGGACCGTCATCCCGGCGGACCAGGTCAACCCGCCGCAGGGTATGAACACGGAAGAGTGGGCCCAGAACTAAGGTCGGCCCACTCCCTTGCGTCGTACCGTCGTAGAATACACGATTCCGCAACCAAACGACAAACAGCATGCCATGGATCCCGCAAACATCCTAATATACGGGCTCAACGGTCTGTACTATGCCGCCATACTGTTCATGGTGGCGCTGGGCCTGAGTCTCGTATTCGGCGTGCTCGACTTGCTGAACCTCGCACACGCGGGCTTCCTCGGGTTGGGCGCGTACTTCGGAGCGTCGGTCTCGAAATATCTACTGGCGGAGACGGGCTCCGCCCTCCTGGTCTACGGCACCATCCTGGTGTTGACACCGCTCGTCGTGATGATCGTCGGCGCCATCATGGAGAAGACCGTCTTCCAGCCCCTCTACGACGTACGGGAGGAGTACCAGCTGCTGGCGACGTTCGGGATGCTCCTCATGTTCGAGAACACGTTCAAGGCGATCTGGGGAGCACAGCCCGTGACGGTCCCGGCTGCGGTGGATCTCTTGGGGTCGGTACAGCTCCTCGATAAGACCTACCCGGGGTACTACCTCCTGGTGATCGGCGTCTTCGTCGTGACAGCGGCCTTCCCGTTCTACCTCTTCAGGCGCACGCGCCTGGGGAAGACGGCACGGGCGGTCTCCGAGGACAAAGAGATGGTCCAGGCGCTCGGAATCGACGTCGACCGGATCCACCTCATCGTCTTCGGACTCTCGACCGGTCTCGCCGGCCTCGGTGGTGCGATGCTCGCGCCCGTCTCGGGGGCAGTCGGCGGTCTCTCGGCCAGTTACGTCATTCTGGCCTTCGCCGTGATCGTCATCGGCGGACTGGGCAGTCTCAAGGGCGCGGTCATCGCCTCGCTCATCATCGGGCTGGTTCGCGCCTTCGGGCTGGCCCTGTTTTCGGGGCTCGAACTGGCCCTCATCTTCCTGTTGATGGCCGTGTTCATCCTCGTGCAGCCCGAAGGGCTGTTCGGAGGCGAGGGGGTGATCGAATGAGCGAGCCCACCGGATCCATCACAGAGCGAGTCGGCGTGGACGGCACCTCGACGAAGTGGATCACGTACGCGCTCGCGGTCGTCGTCAGTCTCGCGATTTTCACGGTGCCGATGTACAACAACGACCCGTACGTCCACAACCTGATGGCCTGGATCCTCATCCTCGCCATCCTCACCATGGGGTACAACGTCCTGTTCGGCTACACCGGGATGCTGTCCTTCGGGCACGCGGCGTTCTTCGGCTCGGGAGCGTACACCGTGGCCTTCCTGATGCATTACACCCAGGTCACGGGGCTCATCCCGTTGCTCCTGGCCGGGACGGTCGTCGGGACGGCACTGGCCGCCGTCTTCGGCGCGGTCTCGTTGCGGACGCGGGACATCTACTACGCGCTGTTGATGCTGGCGCTCGCCCAGATCCTGTACGTCCTCGCCGTGAAGTTGTACAACATCACGGGCGGCACCGACGGGCTGGGAATCGGCCTCCCGACGTTCCTCGGTGCGCAGGTCGGCGGTGCCTCGATCATCACCTACATGGCGACCTTCTACTACTACGTGGTCGCCCTCCTCTTCTTCGCGAGCGTCGTTGCGGTCTGGATCGTGTTGCGCTCGTCGTTCGGTCACACCCTGAAGACCATTCGGGAGAACGAGGCGCGCGCGAGTGCGATGGGCGTCCCGGTAACGAGGTACAAGTTGTACTCGACGCTCATCTCCGGATTCTTCCCCGGCCTGGCCGGCGCCCTGTACGCTATCCAGCAGGGGTACATCGTCCCGCACATACTGGACTGGACGTATTCCGGACAGATCGTCTTCATGACGCTCCTCGGTGGTGCGAACACGTTCCTCGGGCCCATCTTCGGGGCCGCGATATTCGTGTTGCTCCGGAGTTACGCTCTCGACCTGGTGTCGTTCTACTGGCAGTTCATCATGGGATTCACGATGTTCATGGTCGTCATCACCGTCGGCGACGACGGGTTCTGGGGCGGCTTCAAGACCGTCCTGGCCTACGCACGGGGGCGGTTCTATGAGTGAGACCGCCCTCTCGACGGAGAACCTGGTGAAGAAGTTCGGAAGCGTCACGGCGGTCGACGGCGTCAGCGTCGACATCTCGACCGACCAGGTCGTCGGCATCATCGGTCCGAACGGTGCCGGCAAGACGACCTTCGTGAACCTCGTCACCGGCGTGCTCGAGGCGACCGATGGGACGGTCACCTTCGACGGCGAGGACATCACCGACGTTCCCGAACACGGGCGCGTGAAGCGAGGGCTCGCGCGCTCGTTCCAGATCCCCCAGATCTACAACGAACTGTCGACGCTCGAGAACGTCCGCGCGGCCTCCATCGCTCGCGAGGGGAAGAACAACGTGTTCTATCGTCCGCTCTCGCGAGACCCGTCGACGAAGGAGGACGCACTCGACTACCTGGAACACTTCGATCTCGGGGATCAGGCGGACGTCACGGCAGAGAGCCTCGCCCACGGGGATCGCAAGATACTGGACATCGCGATGTCGTTCGCGCTGGAGCCGAAGATGGTCCTCCTCGACGAACCGACCAGCGGGGTCGGCTCGGAGAGCACCGACGAGATCATGCAGACCACGGTCGACGTGGCCAGACAATCGGATACAGGGATCCTGTTCATCGAACACGACATGGAACTCGTCGCGAGATACGCCGACCGGGTCATCGCCTTACACCAGGGCGAGGTCCTCTCCGACGGCGACCCGGATGACGTGCTCGCGGACGAGGAAGTCATCGAACACATCCGGGAGGAGGGTGCATAATGGCGCTACTCGAACTCGACGACGTCTACGCCGAACTCGGCAACGTCCCGGTGCTCAGGGGCGTCTCGATCGACATCGAAGAAGGCGAGACGGTCGGCCTGATCGGACGGAACGGTGCCGGCAAGACCACCACCTTCCGGACGACGATGGGCATGGTCCCGACGGCGTCCGGCGAAATCCGGTTCAAGGGCGAGGACATCACGAACGAGCCCTCCGACGCCAGGCCGGGGCTCGGACTCAGTCTCGCCCCCGAAGACCGCCGCCTGTTCGAGACCCTCACCGTCCGCGACAACCTGCGGATGGCCGCGTGGGGATCGATGGGCGACGACTACTCCGAGAGCCGGTTCGACGACATCGTGGACCGCTCCACGACCATCTTCCCCGACATCGAGAACTTCCTCGATCGACCGGCCGACCAGCTCAGCGGCGGCCAGCAGAAGATGGTCGCGATCAGCCGCGCCGTGTCGGCGGATCCCGAGCTGCTGTTGCTCGACGAGCCGTTCGAGGGGCTCGCCCCCTCGATCCGCGAGAAACTGGTCGAGGGCATCACGCGAATCAAGGATCTGGGCGTGACCATCGTGCTCGCCGAGTCCAACGTCAGGTACGCCTCGAAGTCCGCCGATCACTTCTACGTGATCGAGCGCGGCGTCATCGAGGGCGAGATCCCGGCGGGCCGGGATCCGGTGGAAGACGAGACGGTCCAGAGGATCTTCGAAGGGGTCTGACGGCCCGTCGACCTCCGGAGGAGATTGACGGCCCGGTGGACTTCCGGAGGGGTCTACGACCCGTCCCATTTCTTCGTTCTGCTCGGAAGGTGCGTCGAGAGAAGTCTCCGCGGGGCGATCAGGGGACCGCGGACTCCGGGACGACCCCGTTCTCGGTCATGCCACGGGCCTCGTAATACTCCTCGAGGGCTTCCTCGAAGTCGGGGATGTCGTAGGGGAGGACGTCGTCGGAGCGATCGAAGCCGCGCTGGTTGTTGAAGTGACGTTCCAGCGTGACGGTCCGGGAGCCCACGTCGAGGAGGTCCCCGAAGTCCGCATCGAAGAGGCGCTCGTAGCGCTCCTCGTTCATCGCGTCCCGCGAGAACTTGCACAGGACGCCGCTGTCGGCGAGTGCCATCTGGTTCTCCCGCTCGATCAGGCGGTCGACCTTCCCGAGCGTCCCTTCGGGGGGAAGGGCCTCCTCCTTGTCCACGAGCGGGTACTCCACCGAGTAGAACGTCGCGTAGAGGTGATCGGCTCCCCGGTTTGCGACCGCGTAGGAGAGACCCTGGCCGTTGAGGACGCGCCCCTCGTGTGCGGCGAAGTCCATCCCCTTCACGGTCCAGTTCTCGACGCCGAGGTCCTCGTGGATGCGGTCGATGCCCTCGGCCAACTTGTCACCGACGCCCTCGCGGTGGGCGATCTTCTCGACGAGGTCCCAGATGAGTTCGCTGTTCCCGAACTCGTCCTCGGCCATCAGGTAGGCGGCGATGGTGTTGCCCGCCGAGATGGCGTCGAGACCCAGGTCGTCGCAGAGCTTGTTGGACTTCATCACGTCGACGACGTCGTCCACCCCGCTGTTGGAGCCGAAGGACATCGTGACCTCGAACTCCGGTCCCTCGGTCTCGAGCCCGGTCGCCTCGTCGCGGGTGGGCAACTTGCACGCGAAGGCGCACTTCGAGCAGGTCCCCTTCTTGTACTTCTTCGAGGCGACCGCCTCGCCGTCGATGCCGTCCGCGCCGTCGAAGTGCCGTTTCGAGTAGTACTCCGTGGGGAGCCCGTTCATCTCGTTCGTGAGGGCGACGAGGGCCGTCGTGCCCTGCTCTTTCATGACGTGGTCCATCGTCGCCGCGTCGCGGTGCACGTCTCGCTGGACGTTCGGGATCTCGATCTCGGGAGAGGAGTCGCCCTCGAACGTGAGTGCCTTGACGTTCTTCCGGCCCATGACGGCGCCGAGGCCCCCGCGACCGAAGGCCCGCTCCTTCGTGGTCATGATGGACGCGAAGCGAACCTGGTTCTCGCCCGCGGGGCCGATGACGGCGGTCTGTTCGGGTTCGACGTCGTGCTCCTCCTCGAGGTAGTCGGTCGTCTCCGGGACCGTCGCCCCGGCGAGCTGGGGAACGGACTCGAACTCGACGCCCTCGTCGGTGACGTGGACGACCACGAGGTCGTCGCTCTCGCCGCGGAGCTCGACGGCGCTGTATCCCGTACCGACGAAGTGCCGTGAGAGGAAGCCGCCGGCGTTCGAGGAGAGCAAGCCGTCGGTGAGCGGCGAGACGCCGGTCACGTTCATCCTCCCGGTGAAACTCATGTCCGAGGACTGCAGCGGTCCCGAGGTGAACACGAGGCGGTTCTCCGGTCCGAGCGGATCGACGTCGAAGGGGATGCGGTCGTGGGCCAGTCTGGTGGCCACGCCGCGTCCGCCGATGTACGCCTCGTTGATCTCGTCGATCGAGGACTCCTCGACCTCGCCCGCCCCGAGGTCGACGGTCAGCAGCGGGCCGACGTTGTGTAACATTGTCCATACCTGGGAGTGCGTCGCAGAAAAACCTGCGGAGAACTGATGGGAACCGAACAGGAACCCTAGTGGATTCTCCCGGCCCAAACAGATTTCGGGGACCCAACCGCGGGTGAGGACGTGCTCGAAGACACCACGGCCATCGTCACCGGTGCGAGCGGGGGAATCGGACGGACGATCGCCCGCACGCTGGCGGAGTACGGGGCGAACGTCGTCGTCGCCGCGCGCAGCGACGGGATCTACGAGACCGCTGAGACGATCGGCGACGCGGCGTTGGCGGTCGAGACGGACGTCACGGACGAGGCGTCCGTCGCCGCGACGGTCGAGGAGACGGTCGACGCGTTCGGCGGTCTCGACGTCCTCGTGAACAACGCGGGCATCGCCGGACCGACGAAGCCCATCGAGGAAATCGACCGGGAGGAGTGGGAGCGCACCCAGGCGGTGAACGTCACGGGGATGTTCCTGACGGTCAAGCACGCCGTCCGCCACCTCCGGGCGAGCGATCGGGGGCGGATCGTCAACATCTCCTCGATCAGCGGGAAGCGACCGCTCGAGGATCGGACGCCCTACACCGCCTCGAAGATGGCGGTCATCGGTCTCACGCGGACGCTCGCGTTCGAACTCGGCGACGACGGCGTCACGGCGAACGCCGTCTGTCCCGGCGCGACGAGGGGCCCGCGGATCGAGGCCGTCATCGAGGAGCAGGCCGAACGGCGGGGCGTCTCCTACGAGGAGGCGAAGGAGACGGTCTTCACCGACGACGCGGCCCTGGGACGGCTCACCGACCCGCGGGACGTCGCGGAACTGGTGGCCTTCCTCGCGAGCGAGTTCGCCGGCCAGATCACGGGACAGGACGTCAACGTCTCCGGCGGAGCGGCCTGGTACTAGGCTCGCCGGACGCCACCTATTTATCACGGGCTGCGTGATACCAACCCGCATGAACGGTTCCTACGAGTATCGCAAGGAGGCCGAACGGGCCTCCCTCGAGATACCGGACGCGGTCACGGACTCCGTCGAGGAGATCGTCTCGACCGTCAGAGAGGACGGTGACGAGGGCGTCCGCGAACTCACGCGGCGGTTCGACGACGTGAATCGAGAGCGTCTGCGGGTGAGCGACGACGAGATCGACGCGGCGGCCGACCAGCTCAGCGCGACCCAACGGCGAACGATCGAGAACACCATCGAGAACGTGCGGGCGTTCCACGACGAGCAGTTCGCCCACCTCGAGGGCTTCGAGAAGGAGTTCGAGGACGGCGTCACGCTGGGATCGCGACTCGTCCCGATCGAGCGGGTCGGCGTCTACGTCCCCGGGGGGCGGAAACCGCTCGTCGCGGCGCCCGCGATGACCATCGTCCCCGCCGTGATCGCCGGCGTGGACACGGTCGTCGCGACGGCGCCGCCCCAGGCGGACGGCAGCGTCCAACCGGCACAGCTCTACGCGATGGACCGGGCCGGGGCCGACGAAATCTACGTGGCCGGCGGCGCCCAGGCGATCGCCGCGATGGCCTACGGCACGGAGACGATCCCCGCGGTGAACAAGATCACCGGCCCCGGGAACGTCTACGTCATCGAGGCCAAGCGGCAGGTCTTCGGCCAGGCCGGCATCGACTTCCTCGCGGGACCCTCGGAGGTGCTCGTCATCGCGAACGAGACCGCCGACCCGGCCACGGTCGCGACCGACCTCCTCGCGCAGGCCGAACACGACCCGGACGCCCGGGCGATCCTCGTGGCCACCGACGGGGACGTGGCGTCCCGGACGATGGCCGCACTAGAGGAACAGTTAGTCTCGCTCCGGACCGAGGAGGTTGCACGAGAGTCCTGGGAGTCCAACGGCGAGGTCGTGGTCGCGGAGGACCTGGAGACGGCCGCCACCCTCGCCAACGACTACGCGCCCGAACACCTCCAGGTGATGATCGACGAGCCGCGGGCCGCGATGGACCACCTCCACAACTACGGGACGCTGTTCCTCGGCCACCACGCCCCGGTGGTCTTCGGGGACAAGGCCGTCGGGACCAATCACACCCTGCCGACCCTCGAGGTCGCCAAGTACAGCGGTGGCATCAACGTGACTACATATCTCAAGGTCCAGACCCACCAGGAACTCACCGCGGAGGGGGCGGCGAGCATCGCGCCCTGGGCGGCCAAGATCTGCGAACTCGAGGGGACCCAGGCCCACCAGATATCCGCCGAGAAGCGCATCACGACCGACGAGGCGCGTGACCTGGCGCGCGACCTCGACCTCGACGCCGCGAGCGTCGATCTGGACGGATGAGTTACTTCGAGACCGTCTCGGTCGGCGACACTCGAGAGACCGCCGGGCGAACCGTCACGGAGGCCGACGTGGTCAACTTCGCGGGCGTGAGCGGCGACTACACCTACCTGCACACGGACGCCGAGGCGATGGCGGACTCGGGGTTCGGCGAGCGCATCGCCCACGGGGCACTCGTGTTCGCGATCATGACCGGCCTCCGCTGGCAGAGCCGGCCGCCGGAGGAGCGAGACGCCGTCGTGGCCTTCTACGGCCTCGATACGCTCCGGTTCACGGCCCCCACGTTCATCGGGGACACGATCCACGTCACCGAGCGCGTGGCGGAGAAGAGCGAGTCCGACCACCCGGAGGCCGCGGGCACCGTCACCTGGGAGACGGAGGTCGAAAAGCAGGACGGGACGACCGTGCTCTACACCGAACCGGTGATCCTCCTCCGGTGACGGGCCAACCCTCCCGGTACCCGCCGTGGACCGTTCGTCCCCGTCGACCCGGGCCAGACGTACGAGATATTGGCGGGTTCGTATTACGATGGTAAGTTGAGTGGGCCGATGACAGGGAAACGTTAACGTGCAATGGCAACGGAGTCCACGTGAGACGTGGGCATGATCGAGGTGATGGAGAACGCGGTCAGGTTCGACGAGACGGACGCACAGGGCGTCGTCTACTACGGCGAGTTCTTCACCTTCATGGACGAGGCCTTCGTCGCGTACCTCGACGACCTCGGGTTCTCCTACGACGACCGACGCGAGCAGAACTGGACGACGCACGTCGTGCACGCAAAGATGGACTACCAGTCGAACGTGGGCCTCGGCGACGTCGTCGTCAACGCGGTCCGGTTCGACGCCATCGGCGGCTCGAGCATCACGGTGACCTACGAGGCCAGCGACGCCGAGACGGATCGGACGATCGCCACGGGCGAGTGCGTCTACGTCACCGTCGACGGGGAGACGGGCGACCCCATCGACGTTCCCCGGGCGGTCCGCCGGGCCGCCGCCCGCGCACAGGAAACGCCACCCACCGACGGACAGACAGAGCGACGTCCCGACGACGCTCGGCCAACCAGCGACTCCCGGAACCAGCCATGATTCAGACATCCGACACATCGACCGGTGTTTCGGCGACCGACGACCGACTTTCGACGACCGACGAACGGCCATCGCGACGAACGGGAGGTGCGTGATCGTGGCGGGATCCGACATGACGGTCCGGCCGTTCTTCTGGCGGGCCACGCGACTGTTCCCCGAGAAGGAGGTCGTCTCGAAGACCCACGGCGACGACGTGCGCTACACCTACGCCGACTTCGGCGAGCGCGTTCGGAAGGTGGCGAACGCCCTCGACGAACTCGACGTCCCGGAGGGGGCCCGGGTCGGCACCTTCGGGTGGAACCACTTCCGTCACTTCGAGACGTACTACGCCGCACCGCTCTCCGGGCGCCAACTCCACACGATCAACGTCCAGCTCCCCGACAAGCACGTCGATTTCATCGTCAACGACGCGGAAGACGACGTGCTCTTCGTGGACCCTGGCGACCCGGCCGAGACCATCGAACGGCTCTGGGACCGCTTCGATACGGTCCGCGCCGTCGTGGTGATGGGCGACGGCAGCCCCGACATCGACGTCGACGCGCCCGTCCACGGGTACGAGGACCTCCTCGATGGCCAGAGCGACACCTACGACTGGCCGACGCTCGACGAGGAACAGGGTGCGGGGATGTGCTACACGTCGGGGACGACCGGTCGGCCGAAGGGCGTGGAGTACACCCAGAAGATGATCTACGGGCACGCGATGATGGTCCTGACCCCGGCCGGCCTGAACATCTCCGAGTCGGACGTCGTGATGCCCGTCGTCCCGATGTTCCACGTCAACTCCTGGGAGTTCCCCTACGCCGTCACGATGTCTGGCGCCAAACAGGTGTACCCGGGACCGTCCCCGTCGCCGGAGGACCTCGCGAAACTCATCGAGCGCGAGGGCGTGACGGTCACCGCCGGCGTGCCGACCGTCTGGATCGACATGCTCGATTACCTGGAGGACCACGACGTCGACATCTCTTCGCTCGACCGGATCATCATCGGGGGGAGCGCCGCGCCGAAGGAGATCATGCGCCGGTACGAGGACGAGTACGGCGTCGTCATGGAACACGCCTGGGGAATGACCGAGACGATGAGCATCGGATCCGTCTCGCGGCCCAAGTCGTACATGGACGACTGGGAGCGCGAGGAGCGCTACGAGAAGCGGGCGAAACAGGGACTTCTGTCGCCGGGCCTGGAGATGCGCGTGGTGAACGACGACGGGGAGGAGGTACCCTGGGACGGCGAGACCTTCGGCGAGATGCTCGTCCGCGGTCCGACGGTCACGACGGAGTACTACAACCGGCCCGAGGCGAACGAAGAGGAGTTCGAGGACGGCTGGTTGCACACGGGCGACATCGCGACCGTCGACGAGGAGGGCTACATCAAGATCGTCGATCGCAAGAAAGACGTGATCAAGAGCGGGGGCGAGTGGATATCGAGCATCGAACTCGAGAACTCGCTGATGGCCCACGACGACGTGATCGAGGCGGCGGTCATCGCCGCAGACCACGAGCGGTGGCAGGAGCGGCCGGTCGCTGCCGTGGTCACCAAGCCCGACGCCGACCTGACCGCCGACGAGTTGCGGGAGTTCCTGGCCGAGGACCACCCCAAGTGGTGGCTCCCGGACAACATCGTCTTCGTCGACGCGGTCCCGAAGACCGCGACCGGGAAGTTCGACAAGAAGTCGCTCCGATCCGAACTGGACGACGTGGATCTGATCTGGACGCCCGGCGAGTGAGCGGTCCCGAGTCGGACCCACTCCGCCGTTACCGGGTGAGACGCTCCGCCGGTGCCGGGTGAGACGCTCAGCCGATGCCGAGTGAGACGCTCAGCCGTTACCGGGTCACGGGCTCCATGTCGAGTTTGTCGGCGACGTCCTCCCGGAGCTTGTAGCGCTGGACCTTGCCGCTCGCGGTCGTCGGGAGTTCGGAGACGATTTCGAGCCGTTCGGGCAGTTTCTGCGTCGCGATGCCCTTCGTCTCGAGGAAGGCGATCATCTCGTCGAAGGTGATCGGATCGTCCTCGTCGCGCGGGACGACGTAGGCACAGGCGCGCTCCTGGAGCCGTTCGTCCGGCATGGCGACGATGACCGCGTCGTCGACCTCGTCGTTCTCGTGGAGGTACTCCTCGATCTCGCGGACCGGGATGTTCTCGCCACCGCGGATGATGATGTCCTTGATGCGACCCTTGATCGTCACGTACCCCTCGTCGTCGATGACGGCCTTGTCCCCGGTCTTGAACCAGCCGTCGTCGGTAAAGGAGTTCTCCGTGCGTTCCTCGTCCTCGTAGTACCCGAGGAAGAGGAACGGACCACGCACCTGGAGTTCGCCCTCCTGGCCCGGCATCGCGTCCTCCAGGGCGCCCGGCTGTCTGATCCGGGCTTCCATGCCGCCGTAGGGCTTTCCGTCGGTCGTCTGGAGCTTCTCCTCCGGTGCGTCCGGTGCGTTTACGGTCGGTAGCGTGTTCTCGGTCTGTCCCCAACCCCGACAGACGGTTAGGTTCTCGAAGCCCTCGTGGGCGGCCCGGACGACCTCCCGCGGACACGGGGCCCCGGCGGTCATGATCAACGACAGCGACGCCGTGTCGTACTCGTCCCGGGCCGGGTGCTCGGTCAGGTCCCGGACGAACGGCGTGGCTCCGGCCATGTACGTGCACGACTCGGACTCGATCCACTCGAGGGCGGTCTCGCCGTCCCAGCGTTCCTGGAGGACGGCCGTTCCGCCCACCATGATCGCGGTCCGGTAGCCGTGCTGGATGCCCGTCAGGTGGCCGATCGGAGACGGCGTCAGGATCACCTCGTCGCTGGTGAGGCCGAGTCGGTCGATCTGTCCCAGCTGGGCCGCGAGCAGGGTGTTCTCCGTGTGCATCGCCGCCTTGGGGCGTCCCGTCGTTCCGGAGGTGAACTGGATCAGCGCGACCTCGTTCGGCGGCACCGGGTCACCCGGAGAGACGTCGGCCTCGCGACCGCGTTCCAGGACGTCCTCGAAGCTCCACACGTGGTCGGCCGTGGGCGCCTCTTCCGGGTCCAGGACGATGACGAACTCGAGGTCGGGGGCGTCGTCGTACAGGTCGGTGGCCATCTGCCGGTAGTCGTGGCCCCGGTGTTCCTCGGGGGCGACGTAGGCGGTCGTCCCCAGTTTCTCGAACATGTAACTCACCTCGCTCTCGCGGTAGATCTCCACGATGGGGTTGACGACGATCCCCGCGCGAACCGCGGCGAGGTGGAGGATGACGCCCTCGTTCCGGTTCGGAATCTGGTGGGCGATTGCCTCCTCCGGTTCGATTCCGAGGTCGAGGAGGCCCGCCGCGAGGTTCTCGACGGTCTCCGCGAGTTCGGCGTAGGTGTACCGGCCCCGCTTGTCCACCAGCGCCGGTTTTTCGGGCGTCCGTTCGACCGCGTCGTCCAGATACGAGAGGATCGTCGCGTCGGGCCACTGGCCGGCCTCGGTGAACCGTCGCCACTTGTCCTCCGTCCAGCGATCGGGCTTCATTGCTCGAAAATCACTAGCGAGGGTGTGCCTATGAATGTTCTCCATGTTAGCACGTGCCGACGCCGGAGAGGCCCGTCTCAGCCGCCGTACTAGGGGATCCGCCTTTCGTAATGTATTTGGCCTCCTCGCCAGCAGGCTGTGGCATGCGTGGACTTGACGATACGGTCGCGCTGGTGACCGGTTCCGGGCGCGGCATCGGAGCGGCGATCGCACGCCGACTGGCCAGCGAGGGCAGCACGGTCGCGATCAACGATGTCGAACCGGAGCGGGCCGAATCGAAGGCCGCAGAGCTCCGCGACGAGGGGTACGAGGCACTCGCCGCACCCTTCGACGTGACCGACCTGGCGGACGTCCAGTCGGGCGTCGAGGACGTCGAGGCGTCCGTCGGAACGGTGGACGTCCTCGTGAACAACGCCGGGTGGGACCGCGTCGAGCTCTTCAAGGACAACGACCCGGAGGTGTGGGATCGCATCATCGACATCAACTACAAGGGGCAGTTGAACGCCGTGCGGGCCGTCATGGACGGCATGATGGAACAGGAGTCGGGGACGATCGTCGGCATCTCCTCGGACGCCGGCCGCGTCGGGAGCACCGGCGAGGCCGTCTACGCCGGGACGAAGGCGGGCGTCATCGGATTCACGAAGACGATCGCCCGGGAACTGTCCCGGTTCGACGTCACGGCGAACGTCGTCGCCCCGGGACCGACCGAGACGCCCCTGCTCGAGGAGATGCAGGAGGAAACCGAGCTCGCGCGAAAGATCCACGAGGGGATGGAGCGGAACATCCCCCTGGGCCGCAACGCCGATCCCGAAGACATCGCCGCCGCGGTCGCCTTCTTCGCGAGCGACGACGCGGACTACATCACGGGACAGGTGCTCTCCGTCAGCGGCGGTCTGACGATGATCTAGTACTGACTAGGCTCACTCCTCCCCGGGTGCCATTTCCTCGACCGTCGTCCGGATCAACGCGGGGTCTGCGTTGCGGGGAACCGCCAGGATGGCGTGATCGATCGGCGTCGAATCGAGCAGCGACGCGAGGGTCTCGGGGGCGGTCTCGGGCGTGCCGGCGACGCCCAGCGCCTCGACCATGTCGTCGCTGACGGCCTCGACGGCCTCGTCGCGATCCCCCGACCGCCAGGCGTTCGCGACCGTCTCCGCCGCCTCCGGGAAGACCGTCGCCACCGCCCGCTCGTAGCCCTCCGCACTGCCGATGTAGTAACCCAGGTGGCCCCGAACGGCGTCTTTCGCCACCTCGGGATCCTCGTCGACCGCGGTCGGCACGTAGGGGGCGATGTCGATGTCGGCGGGGTCCCGGCCCCGCTCCTCGGCAGCCGTCGCGACCTCCTCGAACGCCTCGTCCAGGCGCTCGAACGGAACGTTGTGCGGGATCCAGCCATCGGCGAGGCGGCCCACGACCCGCCGGTTCGCCGGTCCGAGGGCCGCGTGGTAGACGTCGACGTCCGCGTCGAGGGGCGGGAAGTCCTGGACCTCGAATATCTCGTTCTCGTACTCGACGCGCGGACGTTCGCTGCGGAGGTACTCGGTGAGGACCTCGATCGTCTCGTGGGCCTGTCGGACCGGCCGGTCGTACTCGAGTCCGTGGAGGTCCTCGACCACCTTGGGCGTCGAGACCCCCGTACCGAGCGTGAAGCGGCCGTCCGAGAGCGAGGACAGCGACGCCGCGGCCATCGCGAGCACCGCCGGCGACCGGGAGAAGACGTTCACGATGGCCGTCCCGAGTTCGATGCGTTCGGTTCGCTCCGCCAGCGCCCCGAGTTCGGCGATGGCGTCGTTCCCCCAGAGTTCGACCATCCACGCCGAGTCGTAGCCGAGGTCCTCCGCGAACTCGCCGTACTCGATCTGGTCCATCTCCGAGGTGTCGGGCAACAGCAGTCCGACCGGGGAATCGTACATAATCGGTGGTCGCGGGAGGCGTACAATAGGTTTGTGGGCCTAGGACTCGGCGACACAGGAACGGAGCCCACGTCTCGTCTCGACGGGCCGGGGCCTAGGGACTCGGCGTCACGCGGACCGGCCCCTCGATCAGGGCCGCGATACGCTCGCGTTCCTCGTCGGGGACGGGCATCGCCGGGGGGCGGGGCGTCGCGTGCTCGAAGACGCCCAGTTCGGCGAGCGCGACCTTCAGTCGCGTGTGCGAGTCGGCGATCGGCGGCGCGTACATCGCGTCCACGAACGGTTCGATCCGCTCGTAGATGCGCCGCGCCTCGCCCGGGTGTCCGTCCTCGACCGCACGGTACAGGTCGACGATCTCCTCCGGGATGACCGCCGCGAGTTCGAGGACCGCGCCGTCGGTCCCGAGCGAGAACGACGGGAGGACGTGTTCGTCGTTCCCGACGAGGACCTGGACGTCCGCGTCGCTGTCGCGGATCGCACGGACGTCGTCCTGGAAGTGATCGACGTCCCAGACGGCGTTCTTCACGGCGGTGACGCCCTCGACCTCGACGATCTCGGCCAGCGTCTCCGGCGGGTACGTGCCCCCTGCCCACAGCGGGTGCTGGAAGATCACGAGCGGGACGTCGATCGCCCCCGCGATCCGTTCGACGTAGGTCACGGCGGCCTCGCGCCGCTCGCTGATCGGCGTGTGCGGCGGGACCACGAGCAGGCCGTCGGCCCCCGCCTCGACGGCGTCCCAGGCCGCGTCGATCACCTCGCTCGTGGATCCCCCGGTGATTCCGGAGACGACCGGGGTGCCATCGTCGGCCACGTCCGCCGCGATCTCGACGACGCGGGCCCGTTCGGTCGGGTCGAGGCCGTAGACCTCCCCGGCGTGGCCGTTCATCACGAGTCCGTTGACGCCCCGGGTTTCGACGAGCACGTCAAGGTGACGACGTAATCCGGCCTCGTCAATGGTCTCGCCCTCTGCGGTCATCGGGACGACCGGTGCGGGGTTGACCCCCGCCATGTCCACGTGCATGGGTACCACCATACCCACCTCGCTAAAGAGCGTACCGGCCGTCGCGACTGCGCGTGTCGCCGTTCCATGTCGGCCCCGACCCTCGTTCGCCAAACGTTATCCTGTAGCGACTCCCTCCGTCGGTATGCAGATCGGAACGACCGTGCCGACCAGCTGTACGGAGCCCTCCCTCGTGCCCCGGGAGAGCATCGCCGAGTGGTCCAGGCGGGCGGAGGCCGCCGGGTTCGCCGGGCTCTGGGCACTGGACCACCTCGTCGTCCCACCCACGTACCGGACGAGCATGCTCGATCCACTCTCGGCGCTCGGATTCGTCGCGGGCCACACCTCGACCGTCGACCTCGGCACCTCCATCCTGCTGTTGCCACTCCGACGGACGGCGACCGTCGCCTCCAGCGCCCAGACGATCAACCACCTGACCGGGGGACGACTCACCCTCGGCCTGGGTGCGGGATACGTCGAGAAGGAGTTCGAGGTCGCCGGCGTCCCCATCGAGGAGCGGGGGCCGCGGCTCTCGGAAGCGATCGACGTGCTGAAGGTCCTCTTCGCGGGCGAGGCGAGTTTCCAGGGGCGGTTCCACGACTTCGATGACGTCCGGATCGACCCGGTCACCGATCCGCCACCGCGGTTGCTGGCCGGGGGGAACTCGAACGTCGGGGACGGGGGTCGAACGATGCCCGACCCCATGCTGGAGCGGATCCTCGAGAGCGGCGGCTGGATCGCGCCGCCATCGAGTCCGGCAAAACTCGAGGCCGAGACGGAGATCATCGACGCGTACGCCCGCGAACGAAGCGTCGATCCGGCGACCCTCGATCGGGTGTTGCTCTCGTACACCCACCTCGTCGATCCGGACGCCGCGGCCGACCCGCGCGAGGAGCAACGGACGGCCTTCGAGCAGTACTTCAGCGACCGACGGGGCTTCGAGTACGCAGAGGAGCACGCGCTCGTGGGCACCGTCGACGAGGTGCTGGAGCGACTCGAGCGGTACCGGGCCATCGGCTTCGACCAGGTGATCGTCGGACCGGCGACGAGCGATCCGGCCGAACTTCCCGTCCAGATGGACCTGCTGAGCGAACACGTCCTCCCGGAATTCGGCGAGTGAGCCTAGTGCCGGCCTAGGCGCCGACCGCCCGATGGGTGAGGCCGGTCAGACTGGGTAACGGCCAGGCCGGGATCGGCCGACCACGCAGCCGCCACCTGGCGGATCGAACGGGCGAGGCGGGGTCGGCGAACCCCGCCGTGGCACGCACTGCAGGCCGCGTCGCGGCCGAAGCGCGTGGTCCGAACGAGCGGGGCTCGTTCGTCATCTCGGAAATCTCCGATTTCCGGTGACAGCGAGGCGGGGGAGTCTCGTGAGCGACGCGAACGGGACCGCCTCGCGGAACCCGTGACGACGGCGGTCGAACACGCCGAGGACTGTCAGGTCGGCATCCTAGCGAACTCCATCGTCTGTGCATCTGTACGATGCCAGACGGATTCCCCAAAGAGATTTCCCAACCGGTTGTGAATGGCTCACGGATGTCAGACCCGCAGGACTACGGCAACGCCGTCGTGGAGTATTCCGACCGCGAAGACGTCGGCATCGTCCGCATCGACAACGTCGAGAAGAACAACGTCCTCGACATTCAAACGATTCTCGACCTGAACCAGGCTCTCCGGGACGTCGATCGGAACGATTCGGTCCAGGGGATCATCCTGGGGAGCGTCGGCGACGTCTTCTGTTCGGGCGCGGACCTCGGCGACATCAAGGGCGCGGACCTCGAGACCGGGACCCGGTGGCTCAACGCCTACTACGACAATCTCGAGATCCTCAAGGACACCGGCAAACCGACCGTCGCCGCCGTCCAGGGGCCCTGCGTCGCCGGGGGACAGGAACTGATCATGGGTGCCGACCTCATCGTCGCGGGCGAATCCGCGAAGTTCGGGCAACCCGAGGTCAAGGTCGGCTCCACGGCCGGGAGCGGGGGTCTCCAGATGCTGCCCCTGATGGTCGGCGAGCGCCGGGCCAGGGAGATCCTGCTCACCGGGCGGCTGCTGGAGGCCGAGGAGGCCCACGACATCGGACTGATCAACCGGGTCGTGGACGACGAGTCGGTCGAGGACGAGGCCATCGAGTTGCTGATCGACGTGATCGACAACAGCAGCCCCCAGGCCTACCGCGTCATGAAGTCGATCATGAAGCAGTGGAGCAACCTGGCGATGCTCGGCTGGGAGTCACAGCGCGAGTTGACGGCCGCCGTCTGGCGGTCCGAGGAGTTCTCCGAGCGGGCCGACGCCTTCCTCGAGAACGAGGAGATGGAGTCCCGCTCGTTCATGGGGTCGATGCCCGAGGAACGGGACTAGTCCTCTACGAACGCCGACAGACGCTCCCGGGCCTCCTCGGTCGATCCGCTGAACAGGTCCAGCAGCAACTCGTAGCCGAGGCCCGTCTCGACCGGTCCCTTGGTTCCGGTCTCCACCGCGTCGAGGAGGTACCGCAGCGTCGCCGGCGGTTTCTCGGCCAGGGTCTCGGCGTACTCCTCCAGGGCCCCGTCGACGTCCTCCGCCACGAGCCGGTCGACGAGACCCATCTCCAGGGCCTCCTCCCCATCGACGTGGCGGCCGGTGACGAGCATGTCCCTGGCCCGGCTCTTGCCCACGACGCGGGGAAGTCGCTGGGTGCCACCCCAGCCAGGAATCAGTCCGAGGTCGACCTCCGGGAAGCCCAGCGTGGAGTCGGACGTCGCCAGCCTGACGTCGCAGGCCAGAGCGAGCTCGAGACCGCCACCGAGGGCGTACCCGTCGATGCCCGCGACGGTGACGACGTCGAGGTTCGCGATGCGCTCCATCAGCAGCTGGCCGTCCCGGAGGAACTGCATCAGACGGTCCTGCTCGCCCGCCGAGACCCAGGACTCGATCCGCGTCACGTCCGCGCCGACTGCGAAGGCGTCTCCCGCCCCGGCGAACGTGACGACCCGGACGTCGTCTGCAGTTTCCACCTCGTCCAGGACGGTCTCGAGTTCGTCCTGCATCGCGTCCGAGATGGGGTTCGGTTTCCCGGGCACGGCGAGCCGAATGCGACGGTGGCTGCCGATTCGCTCGGTCTCGAGTAGCTCGAAGGACATGTGCCGTGGCTCTCGCCGGGCCGGCGTAAAGGTTCGCTCGCGGACGACACTAGCGACGAGATGACTTTTGTGGTGCGCGCGACTCGCCCGTGGCATGAGTCCCGACGCGGAGACGATGCGAGCGGTCGGCTTCCACGAACACGGCGACGTCGACGACCTCGAACTCCTCGACGTCCCCGTCCCGGAGACGGGACCGGGCGACGTCCTCGTCGACGTTCGGGCGACGGCGCTCAACCACCAGGACCTCTTCGCCGTCAGGGAACTCGACCACTATATCACGGACTACCCGTTCTGGGGCGGCGGCGACGTGGCCGGCGTGGTCGCAGAGGTGGGCGAGGACGTCGAGACGTGGTCGCCGGGCGACCGGGTCGTGTTGAACTCCCGGATCGCCTGCCGGGAGTGCGAACGGTGTCTCGCCGGCGAGCAGTCGATGTGCCGGAACCTGCAGGTCCTGGGCGAACACCGGCGCGGCGGGTTCGCCGAGTACGTCGCGGTCCCCGGGCGGAACGTCCACGCCGTTCCCGACGACTACCCACTCACCGAGGCCGCCGCGCTCCCCATCGGTGCCGGCACGGCCTGGCGGGGGCTCGCCACGCGCGGCGGCATCGGTCCGGAGGACGAAGTGCTGATCGTCGGCGCGACCGGCGGGGTCGGATCGTACGCCGTCCAGATCGCCGTCGACGTGGTCGGCGCCGACACCGTCCACGCGACGACCAGTACCGGGGACAAGGCCGCACGGCTGGAGGCGATGGGCGTCGACAACGTCATCGACTACACGGAGACGGACTTCTCGAGGGCCGTCTGGGAGGCGACCGACGGCACCGGGGTGGATCTCGTCTACAACACGGTCGGCGGCGACACCTGGACGAAGTCGATGCGCAGCCTGCGCAACGGCGGCCGTCTGGTCACCTCCGGTGCGACGGCGGGGCCGAACCCGGAGACCGAACTGCGCCTGGTCTTCATGCGCCAGCTCGAGATCGTCGGGAGCACGTCGCACAGCCACCGGGACTTCGAGGACGTCCTCTCGCTGGCGTGGTCCGGGGCCATCGAGCCAGTGATCCAGGAGACGTTCCCGCTCGAATCGTTCGAGCGACCGTTCGAGATGATGGCGAACCGCTCGCTGTACGGCAAGGTCGTCCTGACCCAGTGACGGCCGAAGGGTTAACTGCCGGCCAATCGACGTGGGCGTCCATGGCACCGAACCGCTGTAGCCCATCGACCGGACCGGACCACCGATGACCGAGGAATCGACGGCCCGTGAGCAGGCGGGACGGCTCTCGCTCGAGACGAGCGACGAGACGATCCGGCGGGCGCTCGACGACGCGGACGCGCTCGCCGCGGGTATGGAGGCCCTCGAGGAAGGCACCGACGCCGGCACGGAGCGCGGTGTCCCGGGGGACGACGAGTACGACGCCCTGCTCCGGCGGGACCCCGAGGCGGAGGGGGGCGAGGGACCGCTGGCAGACGTGCAGGTCGCCGTCAAGGACAACGTCGCGGTCGCGAACCTCCGGATGACCTGCGGATCCGAGGCGTTCGAACACGTGCCCCCGGAGGACGCGTCCGTCGTGGCGCGCCTCCGGGCTGGAGGCGCGGAGATCGTGGGGAAGACGAACATGGACGCGTTCGCATTCGGCCCCAGCGGCGAGTTCAGCGACTTCGCGCAGGTCGCCAATCCGATCCACCCGGGGCGAGTCCCCGGCGGCTCCTCGAGCGGCAGCGGGGCCGCCGTCGCCGGCGGCATCGTCGACGTGGCCCTCGGGTCGGACACCGGGGGCAGCGTTCGCATTCCCGCCGCCTGCACCGGCGTCGTCGGGGCGAAACCGACCCACGGGATCGTCCCCCGCGACGGCTTCGTGGCGTTCGCACCCTCGCTCGACACCATCGGGCCGATCGCGTCCTCCGTCGGCCTGGCCGCGACGGCCCTCGACGTCATGGTCGGTCCCTCGGCGGCCGATCCCTCCTCCCGGGACCGTCCACCGGAGCCGTCCTTCGAGGAGGCCCGCGAGCGCGACGAATTCGCGGTCGGCGTCCCCGAGTCCTTCTACGCGGTCACGGACGACTCCGTCGCCACGGCGGTTCGCGAGCGACTCGAGCAGGTCCCCGACGTCGTCCCGGAGACGGTCGAGCTTCCCCTGGGCGCCATCGAGGAGGCGTACCTCCTCCTCGGGGCAACCGAGTTCGTCTGGTACCTGGACCAGACGGGCGTCGTTCGCGGGCAGGGGACGGATTACTCGGCCGGGATTCGGCGGGCGCTGGCGGACGTCAAGGCGGAGACGCTGGGCGAGCACATGGCCAGGCGCGTGCTCCCGGCGGCCACGCTCGACGCCGAGACGGACGGGGAATCCTACCGGCGGGCCCGGCGGACCGGGATGGCGTTCACCGGGCGGGTTCGGGACGCGCTCGCTGGCGTCGACGTCCTCGTGACGCCCACCATCCGGACGCCACCGCCGGCGTTCGGGGCGATATCGACGACCGAGGAGATGATGACGCTGCTCGGCAACACGGCCCCGTTCAACGTCTCGGGCAACCCGGCCGTGACCGTCCCGGTCGGCGAGGTCGACGGGCTCCCGGCGAGCGCACAGGTCGTCGCCCCCCGCTACGGGGACTTCCTCGCCCTCGCCGTCGCCGAGCGGCTGACGCGAAACGAGGGCGGCGGGGCGACCCCAAGCTTCAATCGGTGACCTCTCGGAGCAACTGTCATGCGGAACGCTACCACCGAACAACTCCGCGAGTTCGAGACCTGGCTCAGCCTCTTCACCGACGGCCCCATTCCCGAGACGGACGAGTGGAAGGCCTGGTTCTGCGTGGCCGAGTACGAGCGGGCGGACTTCGACCGGATCGCCGACCTGCTCGGAGACGCCGACGCGAGGGGGTCGTTCGCGTTCCTGGGACGTGACGCGGCCGACCACGCCCCGATCATGCGCGCCCTCGACGAGGCGGGACACGAGGTCGTCTTCCACTCCAACCGCCACCACGCCTACGGCGATCTCTCCTACGAGGAGGCACACGACGCGATCACAATCGGCCTGGCCGCCTTCGAGGCGGAGGCGGACGTCCGGCCCGACGGCTTCTTCGCGCCGTTCCTCGACCTGAGCGAGGGGACCGTGCGGGCGATCGAGGACGTCGGCTTCGACTGGGTCCTGGGACGGGCCGACGAGGGCCCCGCGGGCGTCGACCTGCTCGAACCCGTGATCCCGTTCGACACCCGCCTCCTCCCCGAGCATCCCCCCGACGCCGTCATGGATCGATTGCGGGACGAGGCGGCGGACGGCAACGAACCGTTCCTCTTCCACCCGCCCGTCGTCGAGTACTACGACGGCCTGGACGCGTTCGCGTCCTGGATCGCGGACGTCTCGCCGGTGACGGTGAGGGAGCAACTCGAGGGGGACGGACCGGGCGTCGTCCTCGACGGGATCCGCCCGGTTCGCGTCGAGTGATCCGATGACCGGCATCGACAGCAGGGCGGGTTCGCCTGACGATCCGATCGCCGTCGTGGGAGGGGGCATCGCGGGAGCGAGCGTCGCCTATCACCTGTCCCGGTACGGGGACCGGCCGGTCGTGGTGTACGAGCGGGGGGCGATCGCCGCCGAGACGACCGCCCGTTCGACCGCCGTCTACCGGGTGATGGGGGATCCGGTGCTCGGCCCGATGAAGCGCTACGGCCTGTCGCTCCTGAACGAGGTGGCGGCCGAGCCGACCGCGAACCCCTGGTTCGAACTGATCGGTCGGTTCGAGGTCGCCACGAGCGAGGAGGGCGCCGACGCGTTGCGCGGAGACGACCTGGCCACGGGAACCTACCTGGCGGGCGAGGATCTCCACCGGACTGCGTTCGCCCCGGGCCTCCGGACCGGGGACGTCGTCGGTGCCCGCTACAACCCGAACGCCGGCTACCTGCGACCGGCCGAGGTCGCCCACGAGTTCGTCGAACGCGCCCGGTCGAACGGCGTCGAGGTCGTGACCAACACGCCCGTCGCGGACGTGATCCTCGAGGACGGTTCGGCCCGTGCGATCGAGACCGAGACCGACACGAGGGCGGTCTCGCACGTCGTGGCCGCCGCGGGGCCGTGGAACCGGCAAATCGGGCGATTGGTGGGCCTCGATCTCCCCGTCAGGCACACGCTCGCGCCGATCGCCCGTCTCGATGCCGGCGAGTCCCTCGTGCACACCCTCCCGAACGTCAAGCACCAGGAATCGGGGTACTACCTGGTCGGCCGGCGGGGCGGTTCGGTGCTCGTGGGCCACTCGCCCGGCTCGTATCAGGAGGCGGGGACCGAGTACGACCCCGACCGCGTCGGCGAGAGCGTCCCCGCCGAGGTGCGATCGGGGATGATCGACGCCGTCGAGCGCTTCGTCCCGTCGATCCTCGCGGCGGGCATCGAGGAGGAGTGGGTGGGGGTCAGATCGCTCACCCCCGACGGCCGGCCGATGGTCGGGCCGACGGGCGTCGATGGGTTCTCGCTCGTCGCCTTCAACTCGGAGGGGATCCAGCTCGCGCCCGCCGCGGGGCTCGTGATCGCCTCCCACCTCGGGGACGCCGATCCCCCGGCGTACGCCGACGCGGTGAGCCCCAGACGGTTCGACTAGTGGTGGACGGCGGCGAACGTATTTCATCCGGCCGGTCGTGGATCGGACGATGGCGGAGCGCATCGTCGTCGGCGGTGGCATCGTCGGGACGAGCGTCGCCTACCACCTCGCCGACCGGGGTGCGTCCGTGACGCTCTACGAGCGGGCGGGGACCCTGGGCAGCGCCACGACGGGGATGTCGAGTCTCGGATTCCGGCAGTACGGACACGACGGCGTCCAGATGGCGATGAAACGCTACGGAAAGCGCCTCTACAACGAGTTCGGGGCCGGGGACGACGAGGCGATCCAGTTCGACGCGACGGAGGTCCTGTTGCTCGCCACGACCGACGCGGGAGCGGAGAGCCTGGAACGGAAACACGCGTCCGCCGCGGGGGCGGGAGCGGCCGGAGAACTGCTCGCGGGCGAGGGGGTTCCCGCGGCGGTGATGCTCCCCGAACTGCGCCACGACGCCGTCACCGCCGCCGTTCACCGCCCGAACGCGGGGTACTTCAGCGCACCAGAACCCCTGGTGGACGCGTTCGCCCGACGGGCCGAGCGCTCGGGCGCTCGGATCCGGACCGGTGCCACGGTGACCGACCTGGTCGTCGAGGGCGGTGCCGTCGCCGGCGTCCGCGTCGACGGCGAGCGTCACGCCGCCGAGACGGTCGTCGCGGCCGCTGGTCCGTGGAACAACGAGATCGCCTCCTGGGCCGGCGTGGACGTCCCCCTGCGGCAGCAGCGCCTGCACTTCCTGGAACTCGAACTGGGACGGCCCCTGAGCCGGCCGCTCCCGAAGGTTCGCCACGTCGAGACGGGCGTGACGTTCCGGGGCCGCACGCGCGACCGGGTCCTGGCCTACCGGACCGCCCCGGCCGAGGACCCCTACGAGGCGGGCGCTGACCTGGACCCAGGCGCGGCGGCCGCCGTGCCCGAGTCGGTCAAATTGACCGTGCTCGAGGCGGCCGAGACCGTCCTCCCAGCGTTGGCGGACGCGGACGTCGCCTACGAGGACGTCGCGTACCCCTCGCGAACGCCCGACGGCAACCCGGTCGTCGGGCGGACGGGGCGTCCCGGGTTCGTGCTCGCGGGCACCAACTCCGAGGGCATCCAACTGGCGCCCGCGATCGGGAACGTCGTCGCCTCCCTCCTCGAGGAGGACCCGCCGGCGTATCACGAGCGCGTGGCGCCAACCCGCTTCGACTAGGCCGCCCGGCCCAGGCGGGGCACCTACACTTTTGGTCGTGCCGCCAGTCGTGGGGACGCCATGGCATCGATCGACCTGCTCCTCGAGGGCGTCCCGGGCCGGACGGACCAGGGCTACCTCGGGCAGTCCTCGGTGACGCTGATCGATGGATCGACGGTCGTGGACACCGGTGGGCTCGCCAGACGACCGATGCTGCGGGATGCCCTCGAGGCGACGGGGACCGACCCGCGCGAGATCGACGACGTACTCCTGAGCCACGTCCACTTCGACCACGTCCAGAACGTCGACCTGTTCGAGAACGCGACGGTCCACGTCCCCGCGGACGAGATCGAACGGGTCGAAACCGGGGGTCACGACTGGGCGACCCCGCCGTTCGCGGACCGCATGCTGGACGCACTGGACGTCGCACAGATGACCGGGGGCGAGGTCCTCCCCGGCGTCGAGGCGGTGCACTCGCCCGGGCACGTCGAACACCACTACTCGTTCGTCCTGGAGCGCGACTCGCTGACGATCGGTATCACCGGCGACGCGATCAAGAACGTCCGCGAGTTCGTGACCGGCGACCCGTTCACGCTGTGGGACGACGCGGTCGCGGCCGAGACCCAGCGCCGGCTCGCCGAGCGCCTGGACTTCGTCGTCCCGGGTCACGACGCCCCGTTCTACGTCGAGGAGGACGGTTCGGTCACGCCGTGTGACGACGTCGCGTTGACCGTCCGCCTCCAGATGAGCGGCGAGAGCGAGACGCGGGTAACCACGGAGAGCAGTCGCGAGGAGGTGGCGCCGTACCCAGAATCGGTCGCCCCGGTCGCGGTCCACCAGTCGTTCTAGTGGCTCGTCCGTGACCCCAGGCCGACCGCCCACGGCTAGGGTGACAGGCTAGTTGATTCCCGCGATCAGGACGACCGGCTACTGGCTCCCGCGACGAGGACGACGGGCTACT
>JBDGUD010000008.1:0-14040 GCA_042216165.1 Halanaeroarchaeum sp. | reverse complement strand
TCCCGCGATCAGGACGACCGGCTACTGGCTCCCGCGACGAGGACGACGGGCTACTGGTTCACGCGGCGAGGACAACAGGCTAATGGTTCCCGGGGGGATCGTGGGACAGTATGACTGTCACACTCTCCCCCGAGCGCGAGGCCGTCCGAACGACTGCGCGGGAGTTCGCGACGAACGAACTCGAACCGATCGTCGACGAGTGGGAGGAGAAGGAGACGTTCCCCAAGTTCGTCCTGGAGGACCTCGCCGACCTCGACATGCGGGGCGTGCAGGTCCCGCAGGAGTACGGCGGCGGTGGGATGGACATGCTCGCCCACGCGCTGGTGATGGAGGAGATCTCCAGGGTGTGGCCGGCCGCCGGGATGAAACTCGACGAGGGACTCCTCCGCTACCTGCGGCTGTTCGGGACCGACGAGCAAAAAGAGCGGTACCTGCCGGCCCTGGCGTCCGGCGAGAAACTCGACGCGGTGGCGCTCTCGGAACCGGGAGCGGGCTCGGACTTCGCCGGCATAACGACCACCGCCGAACGGGAGGGCGACGGCTTCGTTCTCTCGGGGAACAAGATGTGGGTAACGGGTGCCGGTGCCGCCGACCTGATGGCCGTCGCGGCGAAGACTGATCCGGACGAGCGATACCGCGGCATCACCGTGTTCGTGGTGCCGACCGACGCCGACGGCGTGGACGTCCGTCCGCCCGAGGACCTCATGGGCTATCGAGCGTCGAACAGCCACGAGGTCCGCCTCGACGACGTCTACGTGCCGGAGGAGGACGTCATCGGCGAGGTGAACCGGGGGTTCTACCACACGATGGAGATGCTCGCCGAGAACCGCGTCGCGGTCGCCGCACGTGGTGTCGGGGTCGCGGCCGGTGCCTACGAGGCGGCGCGGCAGTACGCCACCGAGCGGGAGCAGTTCGGCCAGCCCATCGCGGAGTTCCAGTCGGTGAGGCACTCGCTCGCCGACATGGCCGTCTCCGTCGAGACTAGTCGCCACCTAGTGTACAACGCCGCCCGGCGATCGGCAGACGGCGAGTCGGTGGAACTGGAGGCGTCGATGGCGAAACTCCACGCCTCCGAGGCGGCCCGCGAGGTGTCGAACCAGGCCGTCCAGATTCACGGGGGATACGGGTACTCGAAGGACTTCCCGGTCGAGCGGTTCTACCGCGACGCGAAGGGCCTCGAGATCTACGAGGGGACCAGCGCCATCCAGCGGAACATCATCGCGAACGAGATCCTGGACTGACGGCCGGTCTCCCGGGGCCGACCCAAGAACTGATGGTGGTATCGGTCGACCCACGACCGAAGACATATGAGCGCTATCGAGACCGACCTCTCGGGCCAGGTTGCGGTCGTCATCGGTGGAACGACCGGTATCGGACGGGCCATCGCGGAGGCGCTGGCCGACTCGGGGGCGGACGTCGTCCCCACCAGTCGGACCGAATCGAGCGTCGAGGACGCGGCGGCGGCCGTGGGATCCGACCTCGTCGTCACGACCGACGTCACCGACCGCGAGGACGTGGTCGACACGTTCGAGCGAGTGACCGACGAGGTCGGCGACGTCAACGTCCTCGTCAATAGCGCGGGCGTCATCCAGGAGTCCAAACCCGTCACCGAGGTCGACGACGAGGAGTGGGACCTCGTCCTCGACACCAACCTCTACGGCGTGTTCCTCGCCGCCCAGCTCTACCCGGAGTACATGGCCGCGGACAACCGGACCATCCTGAACATCGGGTCGATGAACGGCGAGATCGCCGTCAAGGGGCTCTCCTCGTACGTCTCGAGCAAGTTCGGCGTGAAGGGGCTCACGCAGACGCTCGCCCTCGAGTACGCCGACGATGACGTCCGGGTCAACGCGCTCGCACCGGGCTACGTGGAGACCAGGCAGAACGAGGAGGCCCTCGAATCCGAGGAGGTCAAGCAGGCCATCCACGGCCGCACGCCACTCGGCCGGTACGCCACCCGGGACGAGGTGGCCGACGCCGCCCTGTTCATGGTCTCCCCGGGCGCCTCGTTCGTCACCGGCGAGACGCTGGTCGTCGACGGCGGCTTCTCGGTGAAGTGAGGCCATGACCGCAACGCCACTGTCCGGCGTCACCGTGCTGGACCTCACGCGGTTGCTGCCGGGCCCCTACGGGACCCAGCTGCTGGGGGACCTCGGCGCTGACGTCGTCAAGATCGAGGAACCGACCCGCGGCGACTACTACCGCGAGGAGACGCCGCGACTGGACGACGGCGACAGTCGCATCTTCGCGCTTCTCAACCGGAACAAGCGCAGCGTCGCGCTGGACCTGAAGGACGAACGGGGCCACCGGGCCTTCCTCGACCTCGCAGCCGACGCCGACGTGATCGTCGAGCAGTTCCGCCCCGGGGTGGCGGACCGTCTCGGCGTCGACGTCGACTCCGTCAGGGAGGTCAACGACGCGGTCGTGTACGTCTCGCTCTCCGGCTACGGGCAGGGCGGTCCGTACGAGCAGTGGGTTGGCCACGACATCAACTACATCGGCATCGGCGGGTTGCTCGGGATGACCGGCGAACCCGACGAGAAACCGACCCTCCCGGGACTCCCCGTCGCCGACTTCGCCGGCGGGATGGCGACCGCGGTGGCCGCGCTCGCTGGCGTCGTCCAGGCCGGAACGACCGGCGAGGGGAGCTACTTCGACGTCTCGATGACGGACGTGATGGTCTCCTGGCAGTCCCTGTACGCCCCGTTCGTCTTCGACGACGAGGCGGCGGTGCCCGATCGCGGCGGCACGATGCCGGCCGGGAAGTACCCCTGCTACGACGTCTACGAGACCGCCGACGGCGAGTATCTCACCGTCGGGGCGATGGAGTACAAGTTCTGGGAGGCGCTGTGCACCGAACTCGGCCTGGAGGAGTACGCCAACCGCGACGATCACATGCCCGCGGAACCCCGCCGGACGGAGATCCGGGAGTCGCTGGCCGCGGTCTTCCGCGAGCGAACCCGGGAGGAGTGGCTGGAGACGCTGGATCCGTCGGTCGTCCCCGTCGCGCCGGTCAACGACCTCGAGGCCGTCTGGGAGGACCCCCAGGTCGAGCACCGCGAGATGGTCGAGTCCCTGTCGGTGGACGGGGAGTCGATGCCCTTCGTCAGCGCGCCCTTCGAGATCGACGGCGAGTCCGCGTTCGTCCGCGAGCCCCACCCGGGACTGGGCGAACACTCCCGGCAGATACTCCACGAGATGGGCTACGATCGGGACGAGATCGATCGCCTCGTCGCGGACGGGGTGACGGTGGACCCCGCGTCCGGGGACTAGGACGGTCGCGCCCCCTGGTGAGGGTTTAAGTGGCAGAGTGGGCCAAGTCGTTGCCAATGACAGCCGTGGATTCCGATCACGTCCGGGTCAGTCGCGACGGCGGCGTGGCGACCGTCGTCATCGACCGTCCCGACCGGCTGAACGCCTACACCCCTGCCATGGCCGCCGCCGTCAGGGAGACCGTCGAGGACCTGGCGGCGGACGACGCGACCAGGGCCGTCGTCCTCACCGGTGCCGGCCCGCGGGCGTTCTCGGCGGGGATGGACGTCCAGGCGTACACGGCCGAGGGTGACGAACCAGGGGCCGGATCCGTCGAGACGCTCCTCGAGTCGACGCACAACACTCACGACCTCGTGAAGACGCTGCGCTCCGTCGAAGTGCCCGTCGTCGCGGCCGTCAACGGGCACGCGACCGGAGGTGGGATGGACGTCGCACTCGCCTGTGACTTCCGGATCGTCAGGGCGGACGCGACGTTCGTCCAGGCGTACGTCAACGTCGGTCTGGTCCCGGACGCGGGTGCCTACCTGTTGCCGCGGCTCGTGGGCGAGGCGACGGCGAAGGAGTTGATCATGACCGGCGACCCGATCGAGGGCGAGCGTGCGGCGGACCTGGGTCTCGCGCGGACCGCCATCGAGGGGTCCGCGGCGGACGTTCGCGAAACGGCGACCGAGTTCGCGGCGTCGCTCGCCGAGGGGCCGACCGTCGCCATCGGGACGGCGAAGTCCCTCGTGAACGAGTCCTTCGAGGTCTCCATCGAGACGGCGCTGGCACACGCCATCGACGGGGAGCGGACCTGTCACGAGACGGCCGACCACCGCGAGGGCGTCGCGGCGTTCCTCGAGGACCGCGAGCCCGACTTCGCCGGCGAGTGACGATGGGGGATCGGGCACCGGACGTGGGTGGCGATCCGCAGGGCGTCCTCGACCGACTGCGGGGGCCCGTGGGCGTCCTGGCGGGCGTCTGGCTGATGGCCGCCGTCGCCAGTGCCATCCAGATCATGCCGGCGAGCGTGCTCACGCTCGTGATGGACGACTTCGGGATCGGGCCCTCCACGGCCAGTTGGCTGGTCAGCGTCCCGTTCCTCCTGCAGCTGGTGGTGAGCATCCCCATCGGCTACGCGCTGGACCGCGTCGACAACCGCCTGGTGCTCCTGGCGGGTACGCTCGTGCTCGTGCTCGCGAACCTCGGGTCGTGGTGGGGAGCGGTCCACGGGCGCTTCGACGTGATTCTCGGCTCGCGGTTCCTCCTCGGGGCCGGGATCGCGATCGTCTGGACCGGGGGCGCGAACCTCTCCGGGATGGCCTTCACCGGGCGGCACCGGGCCACCGCGATGGGCGTGTTCACCACGAGTGCCCCCTTCGGGTACATGGTCGCACAGATCGTCGCCCCATTCTTCGCCAACTGGTGGTCGTGGGAGGCGGGCTTTCTCGTGCTGGCGGGCGGGTCCGTGCTCGCCTTCGTGGCGTTCGTCGCCGTCGCCAGCGAGCACGGCCACGGGGACGTCGAGACCGATCGGCCGGCGAGGGGCGACCTCCGTGCGGTGCTGACTCACCGAAACGTCTGGCTCGTCTCGCTCGCGTCGTTCGCGGCCTACTCGCTCAACCTCTTCTTCAACAGCTGGATGCCGACCTACCTCGCCCGGGAATTCGAGTTGACGCTCACGCAGGCCGGCCCCATGACCGCGCTCTTCCCCGCGATGGGGGTCGTCGCACGGGCGACCGGTGGCGCGCTCTCGGATCGGCTGTTCGGCGGCGCGCGCCGGCCCGTCCCGCTGGCCTCCTTCCTCGTCACCGCACCGGTGGTGGTCGCCATCGCACTCCTCGAGACGCCGCTGCTCATGGCAGCACTGTTGATCGTCTCCGGATACACGGTACAGCTGGGCATCGGGCTCTTCTATACGTACGTCCGGGAACTGGTCCCGGAGAGCGTCGGCGGGACCGCCGTCTCCATCCTCAGCGCCACGTCGTTCCTGGGCGCCTTCTCGGCCCCGGTCGTGGCCGGCGGCCTCATCGACCTCACCGGCGTGTACCTCCACGCGTTCGGGTACGCACTAGGACTGTCGGTGCTCGGGATCGCGCTCATGCTCGTCGCCCCCGAGCCCTGAGGTACTTTCAAGGGCGTCAGTGCCGATCCAGGGATATGCCGCTCTCAGACATCCGCGTCGTCGACATGACCCAGGTCGTGGCCGGACCGGTGGCCACCGCGTTTCTCGCCGACCTGGGCGCCGACGTGGTCAAGGTCGAACGCCCGGCCGGGGACGTCTACCGGGTCGCCCGCCGCGAGTTCGACGGCGAACCGTTCAATCCGCCCTTCGAGCTGTACAACCGGAACAAGCGCGGGGTGGCCCTCGACCTCAAGACCGACGAGGGGCGGGACGTCTTCGAGGACCTGCTCGCGGACGCCGACGTGTTCGTCCAGAACTGGCCGCCGGGGGTCGCCGAGCGCCTCGACCTCGACTACGAGACGCTCGGCGAGCAGTACGAGGACCTCATCTACGTCCACATCACCGGCTACGGCGAGACCGGTCCCGACGCCCGCAAGCCGGCGATGGACACCATCATCCAGCACGTCACCGGATTCTCGCACCTCCTCGGGTACGAGGACCACCCGCCGATCCGGTCGCAGTCCTCCCTGTCGGACTTCTACGCCGGTTACAACGCCGCGCTGAGCACGATGGCCGCCATTCGGGCCCGGGACAGGGGCGAGGGGGGACAGAAGGTCGACGTCTCGCTCATGGAGTCCATGATGCACAACATGGACGGCGCCTTCGAGTACTACACGAACCTCGGCGAGGAGCCCGGACACGGCGGCAAGAACGCCTTCTTCAACCCGGACATGCTGTACGGCGCCGCCAGGGCCGCAGACGACTGGATCGTCGTGGGCCTGCTGTTGTACTCCGACCGGGTCTGGGAGGCGTACTGCGACCTCCTCGACCGGCCGGACCTCCTCGAGCGCGAGAAGTACCAGACCGACGACGGGCGGATGGACGACGCGGAGGAACTCACCGCGATGTTCGAGGAGTGGCTCCGCGAGCGGCCTGCCGAGGAGGCCATCGAGACCCTGAACGACGCCGGCATCCCCGCCTCCCGTCACCACACGATCTCGGAAGCGGCCGAGATGGACCAGGTGGAGGCCCGCGGCGTGTTCCGGGAGGTCTCGCACCCGCGGTACGGCTCGATCTCCCTGACGAACTCGCCCCTCGACCTCGCCGGGCACGACACCGACGTCGATCGGCCCGCGCCGCTGCTCGGCCAGCACAACCGGGCCGTCCTCGCGGACCTCGGCTACTCCGAGGAGGAGATCGACGCGCTCGAGTCGGCGGGCGTCCTCGTCGACGAGGACTGACTAGTCGAGGAACGCCTCGACGCGGCGCTGGGTCTCCGGTTCGTGGTAGGCGGCGATCGCGTGGAAGATCGCCTGGCGCATCTGTTCGTCCGTGTTCGGTGGCCGGGCCGCGTGAATCTGGCGCTTGGCCAGGCCGTGGACGTAGGTCGGCTTCTCGGCGAGGGCGTCCTCGAGGTCTGCCAGCGCCGCCTCGAACTCGCCCTCTGGGGCCACCTCCTCGATCAACTGGATCTCGTGGGCCCGCTCCGCCGATATCTGCTTCCCGGTCATGATCAGGTACTTCGCCATCCCCTCGCCGACGAACCCGGGGAGCTTCTGTCCGCCCCCGAAGTCCATCGCGAGTCCGCTCTCCGCCTCGGGAACGCCGAACGTCGCGTCCGCGGAGCCGACGCGCACGTCGCAGGCCAGCGCGAGTTCCAGCCCACCCCCGAGGACGTAACCCTCGAGGCCCGCGACGACCGGGGCGTCGAGGGCTTCGATCGCTCGCGGTGCCTCGTGAAACCGCTCGAGCACGTCGCGCACGGCCAGCGGGCGTTCCTCCACGAGTTCGAGCGGTGCGGACATGTCGACGCCGGCCGAGAAGTTGCCGCCGGCCCCCCGGACGGTGACGACGTCCGGGGGATCCTCGGCGAACGCCTCGAAGGCGGTCGCGAGTTCCTCGAAGGTCTCCCCCGTAAGCACGTTCAGCCGGTCCGGGTCGTCCAGGGTCACGGTCGCCCGCCCGTCCGTCGTCTCGACGTCGATCGCGTCGTACGCCATGGCGCACCTAGTGGCGGTGGCCCCTGTTAAACGCTCCCGTACATACAAGAGCGTCCCCCGCCAGGACGGACCATGGCCGATTGGATCGATCTGACACAGGACGTCCATCCCGAGATGGAGCGCATGGAGTTCCTCCCCTGTCCGGAGATCGTCCACCTCAGCGAGCAGTCCGAGACCTCCCTGCAGATCACGGAACTCTCGCTGGCGGTCCACGTCGGCACGCACATGGACGCCCCGGTGCACGCCATCGACGGCGGCCGATCGATCGACGAGTTTCCCCCGTCGAAGTGGCACACGGACGCGACGGTCGTCGACGTCGACGTCGGGCCGGAATCGGAGATCGGACTCGAGGCCGTCCGATCGGCCGGCGACCGCCTCGAGCCGGGTGACGCGCTCGTCGTGAGGACCGGCTGGCAGGACCACCTCGGGACCGACACGTACGCCGAGCACCCGTACTTCGGTCGGGACCTCGCCGAGTGGATCGTGGACCGGGACCTCGCCTTCGTCGGCATGGACTTCCTCACGCCGGACATGCCACCGGACCTGCGCCCGGCGGGGTTCACCTACCCGATCCACACGACCCTCCTCGACGCCGAGGTGTTGATCGTGGAGAACCTGGCGAACGTGAGCGCGCTCCCGGAGACGTTCACGCTGGTCGCCGCCCCGTTGCCCATCCGCGGGGCCGACGCCTCGCCGGTGCGGGCGTTCGCCCGACCCCGGTGAGCACTACCTTAACGTGAGCGTCCCACGATTCGATGGACATGGCTGACGTCGACGGTCTGGACCCATCGCTCCGCTCGTACCTCGAACGGGAACTCGGCGAACCGGAGCGGGTCGCCGTGGAGGGGCTCGGTGGCGGATACTCGAACGAGACGCTCGTCGTCGCCTGGGACGATCGCGACCTCGTGATCCGACGGCCGCCCGGCGACGACACCGCCGAGAGCGCCCACGACGTCCTCCGCGAGTACCGCGTCATGGACGCCCTCCAGGAGACGTCCGTTCCGGTGCCGGAGACGGTCCTCAAGTGCGAGGACACCGACGTCGTCGGGTCCGAGTTCTACGTGATGGAGCGGATCGCCGGCGACGTCATCCGCACCGAGGAACCGGAGCGGTTCGCGACGCCGAGGCGGCGCCAGCAGTTGGGCGAGGCCTTCGTGGACACGCTCGCGGCGATCCACGACGTCGATTACGGGGCGGTTGGCCTCGAGGACTTCGGCCGTCCCAGGGGATACCTCGACCGTCAGATCGGTCGGTGGTGGAACCAGATCGAGTGGGCCAGAGAGCGGACCGCGTCGGTCCGGCGCGTCGAGGACCTCGAAGCGGTGGCCGACTGGCTCGAGAACAACGTCCCCGCGCAGGCACCGCCGGCCATCGTCCACGGCGACTACAAACTGGACAACGTCCTGTTCGCTCCGGGCGATCGACCGGCCGTCGCCGGCGTCCTCGACTGGGAGATGAGCACCGTCGGCGACCCGCTGACCGACCTCGCGTGGGTCTGTCTGTACTGGCACGAGGCGGGCGACCCCGATCCGCCGATCCCGTCGGTCATGCCGTCGTTCACCGCGCGAGAGGGATATCCCGACCGGCGGACCCTCGTGGAGCGCTACGAGGCCGCGACCGGGACGACCTTCGAGAATCCGCGCTTCTATCAGGTGCTCGCCCACTTCAAGATGGCCGCCATCGGCGAGATGTTCTTCCGGCGCTACCGGGAGGGGGCCGACGTCGAGATGTACGCCCGGATGGAACGGGCCGTCCCGGTCCTGGCCGAGCGCGCGCTCGCGATCGTCGAGGGCGAGGGCGTCTGCGAGTACTAGTGGCTCAGTACGCGTTCTCGAAGATGGCGACCACGTCGGCGTGGTCGAGGTCCCGCGGGTTCCGCTCGATGTTGTGCTGTGAGTGCTCGAACGCGACGTCGGCGAAGTGCGAGAACTCCTCGCGGTCGATCCCGCCCAGGTCCCCGATGCGGTTCGGAATCCCGATGTCCTCGTTGAGCGCCTCGATGGCGCCCACGGCCTCGGCCGCGTGTTCCATCTCCGACTGGCCCTCGACCCGTGGCACGCCGAGCAGCGACGCCACGTCGGAGTACCTGCCCGGTTCCGCGGGCAGGTTGTACTCGACCACGTGTGGGAGCAGGACGGCGTTCGCTCGTCCGTGACCGACGTGGTGTTCGACCCCCAGCGGATAGGTGAGGGCGTGGACGGCCCCGAGCCCGGAGTTGACGAACGCCAGTCCCGCGACCATCGCCGCGTAACTCATCCGGTACCGGGCACGGTCGTTCGCGCCGCCCTGGTGGACGGCCGTGCGGAGGGCGTCGCCGATCACCTGGATCGCCTCGCGGGCCAGGGCGTCGGTGAACGTGGTTCGTTCGAGCGTCGTGTAGCTCTCGACGGCGTGCGTGAGCGCGTCCATCCCGGTGTCCGCGGCGACCGAACCCGGGAGCGAGGCCGTCAGGTCGGGATCGACGACCGCCAGGTCGGCGAAGAGGTGCTCTGAGTAGACGACGACCTTGTTCCCGCCGGCCTCCTCGTCGGCGAACACCCCGATGTGCGTGACCTCGCTTCCCGTGCCGGCCGTGGTCGGGAGCAGTACTAGTGGCAGCCCCTCGCCCGGGACGTTGCCCATTCCCACCATGTCGCGGACGGGACGGTCCTGGGTGGCGAGCACGGACGCTAGTTTGGCGGTGTCCATCGAACTGCCGCCGCCAACGCCGACGACGAGGTCGTACCCACCCCCAGCGAGTCGCTCGCCCGCGCGTTCCGGAATGGCGAGGCGCGGTTCCGGTTCGACCCCGTCGAAGACGTCGGTCGAGACGCCCGCGTCGGCGAGGGTCTCCAGTACGGGGTCGACGACGCCCGCGTCGACGATGTCGGCGTCCGTGACGATCAGGGCCGATTCCGTCCCCGATTCGGCCGCGAACTCACCGAGAGACGCTCTCGCGCCGAATCCGTACTCGATCCTGCCGGGCGAGAGGATCGCGCCCGGGGCTAGGTCCTGGCGTCGGTCTGTGGACATCACGATACACCATGACAGGGGGTGCACATAATCCCTTCCTGCGTGCCCGTTCGCGTCCCTAGTGCCCAGCCACGGAGTGGGCTACCATATCATTATGTGCGCGCTGGGGATACCTTCCCACAGACCATGAGCGACATCGACCGGCTCCAGGCGTATCACTTCTACGAGGAGGACTGGGAATCCTACGACGCCCTCATGGAGGCGTTCGAGTGGGAGGTTCCAGCGCGGTTCAACATCGCCTCCTACGTGAGCACCCGCTGGGCAGACGACCGTCCGGACGCGGTGGCCGTCTACGCCGAGGACGAGGGGGGACGGGAGACGTACACGTTCGCCGAACTCGACGCGGTCACCGACCGGCTCGCCGCGTACTTCGAGCACGTCGGCGTCGAGCCGGGCGATCGAGTCGGCGTGAACGCACCCCAGCGCCCGGAGACGCTGTTCACGCACATCGCCGCGTGGAAGGCCGGTGCCGTCTCCGTCCCCCTGAGTACGCTGTTCGGGCCGGACGCCCTCGCCTACCGGCTGGACGACAGCGACGCCAGGCTGGCGGTCGTCGACGAGTCGAACGTCGAGAACCTGCGCGAGGTGCGGGACGGCCTGTCCGCCCTCGAGACCGTCCTGACCGTCGGTGAGGTCATCGACCGGCCCGACGAGACCGACTTCTGGACCGCGCTCGAGGGGCACGGGGAGGGGTACGACGCCGTCGAGACGGACGCCGAGGACGACGCGATCATCGTCTACACGAGCGGGACGACGGGGGACCCGAAGGGGGTCCGGCACGCCCACCGGGTGATGCTCGGGCACCTCCCGCTGTTCGTGACCACGTTCAACGACATGGCGATCGAACCGGAGGACGTCCACTGGACCCCCTCGGAGTGGGCGTGGATCGCCTCGCTCTTCGACGTGGTGTTCCCGGCGCTGTACTACGGACGCTCGGTCCTCGCGTACAACGGCGGACCCTTCGACCCGGAGACCGCCTTCTCGCTCATCGAACGGTACGAGGTGACCAACTTCTTCGCGCCACCGACCGCCCTCCGTCGGATGAAGCTCGTCGAGGACCCCGGTGAGCGCTACGACGTCTCCTCCATCAGGGTCATCCCGAGCGGCGGGGAGTCCCTCGGGCAGGACCTCGTCGACTGGGCCACTGCCACGTTCGGCGACGTGGCCGTCCACGAGGCGTACGGACAGACCGAGGCGAACCTGCTCGTCGGGGACTGCACGGCCCTGACGGAGTTCCGCGAGGGCAAGATCGGACGCGCGGCCCCCGGCCACGAGGTCGCCATCGTCGACGTCGATAGCGCAGAACCGACGGTCGCCCCGGGCGAGACCGGCGAGATCGCCGTCCGGTACGAGGACGACCCCGTCTGTTTCAAGTCCTACCTCAACAAGCCCGAGAAGACCGCCGGGAAGGTGCAAAACGGCTGGCTCCTGACCGAAGATCTCGGGACGATGGACGAGGACGGCTACGTCACGTTCAAGAGCCGGAAAGACGACGTGATCATCTCCGCGGGCTATCGGATCGGCCCCGCCGAGATCGAGGACACCCTCGCCTCCCACGAGGCCGTCGCCGACGCGGGAGTCATCGGGGTCCCGGACGAGGAACGCGGCGAGGTACCCAAGGCGTTCGTGGTCCCGGCGGAGGGCTACGAGCCGGGCGAGGCCCTCGCCGATGAACTCCGGGCGTTCGTGAAGGACCGACTGGCGAAGTACGAGTACCCCCGGGAGTTCGAGTTCCGGGAGTCCCTGCCGAAGACGACGACCGGCAAGGTGCGCCGCAGCGACCTGACCGACTGACCGCCGGGACCGCTCACCGCGGTCACCGGGCACTAGTGCCGACGAACCGCCGGCGGGCAGCGACCTCCCAAACCTTGATGTTCGTTATGACCCCTCTTGGATGCGTACCATGTACGAACCGGACAGTGTCTGGGAATTCGATATGGCCGACCGGCTCAAGTTCGGCAACGGGGCCATCACCGAACTGCCGGCGGAGCTGGAGAGCCGATCGGTCGAGACTGCGATGATCGTCACCGACGAGGGCGTGGTCGAGGCCGGCATCGTCGACGAGGTGACCGATCAGTTCGAGGCTATCGAGTACGACGTCTTCCAGGGCGTCGAACCCGATCCCGCGGTCGACGTCTTCGAGAGCGCCGTGGAGTCGGCAAGGGAGATCGACCCCGACGCGATCGTCGGCATCGGCGGCGGGAGCACGATCGACGTCGCGAAGACCACGAGCGTGGTCTACGAGCACGGCGGCGACATCCTCGATTACGTGGCGCCACCGACGGGCGAGGGGAGGGAGATCCCGGACGGGGGGCTCCCGACGGTGGGCGTCCCGACGACCGCCGGGACCGGCTCCGAGTCCTCCCCGGTCGCCGTGGTCTCCTTGCCCGAGGAGAACCTGAAGGTGGGCATCTCGAGTCGCCACCTCTACCCGAACCTGGCCATCGTGGATCCGACGTTGACCGTCTCGCTGCCACCGGGACCGACGGCGTCCTCGGGGATGGACGCCCTCTCGCACGCCATCGGGGCCTACACGACGCGGCGCTTCGACATGAAAGAGCGCCCCGACTCGCCTGCAGAGCGGCCCGACTACAACGGGCGGTCGATGCTCTCAGACCAGCTGGCGCGCAAGGCCATCGATCTCATCTCCGACAACCTGCGTCGGGCAGTGAACAATGGTAACGACCTGGAGGCGCGGCGCAACATGTCGCTCGCAAGCCTCCTCGCCGGCATCGCGTTCACCAACGCCGGCCTCGACGCGACCCACGCGCTGGCGTACCCGGTGGCGGGCGAACACCACACGCCCCACGGCGTCACCATCGCGACGCTCCTGCCCTCGGTCATCCGGTTCAACGCGACCGGGGCGTTCGACCGGTTCACGGAGATCGCCGAACTCATGGGCGAACACACCGAGGGACTCGACCAGGACGAGGCGGCCGAGAAGGCAGCGGACGCCGTCGCGAAGCTCTCGCGCGACGTGGGCATCCCCGAGAGCCTGACCGAACTCGGGGTCACCGAGGACGAGATTCCGGCGATGGCGGAGGACACGATGAAGATTCAGCGACTGCTGGTCGGAAATCCCCGTCGGGTCACCGAAGAAGACGTCGTCGAGATCTTCCAGGACGCACTCTGAGGGGCGACCAGTCCCCACCGATCACCGGAGGTACTCGATAATCCGGCGTTCCTCCTCCTCGGTGATCGAATCGTCGGTGACGCAGGCGCGGACGACCTTCGTGAGTAACGCGTCGTCGAGGCGGTCGGCGTCCCTCCCGTCCCCCCCGTCAAGCCGTTCGTCGATGGAGCGCTCGACGTCGCGCAGGCGGGTCGAGAACTCGGCAGTCCGCTCGTCGACGAGGTCGGCGAGGCGTGACTCCACCTCCTCGACGTCGACGGGGCCCCCTGTGACGGGCTCCTGGTCCCGCCCGGTCCCCGCGTCCAGTTCGAGGTCCGACCCCTCGAAGAGGTTCGAGACGAGGGTCTCCCGGCGTTCCCACTCGAATCCGTCGATGGTGCTCAGCCGTTGGTTGATCGTCGCGTCGGCGACGCCGAGTCGATCGGCGAGGGCCGCCTGGGTCGCTTCGGGGTCCTCGTAGATCGACGCCAGCGTCTCGAGCTGTACCTCGGTGAGATCGTCCGGGTCGATGCGCGTGT
>JBDGUD010000010.1:0-44468 GCA_042216165.1 Halanaeroarchaeum sp. | reverse complement strand
ATGGCGACCGGCCGAAACGACCGAGTGTCGCCGCGACGTTCGTGTTGACATGCGCGTGAGCGTCATCGGCGGGGGTACCGTCACGGACGAGGAGTACGCGGTCGCCCGCGGGGTGGGCGAAACCCTCGCCGTTCGGGGGCACACCGTGGTCTGCGGTGGATTGACGGGAGTGATGGAGGCGGTGGCCGCGGGTACCGCCGAAGGGGGCGGCCGGACGATTGGCATTCTGCCCGGCGAGGACGTGGGCGCGGCGAACGAATTCGTCGACGTCCCGATCGCGACGGGGCTGGGCAACGCGCGAAACGTCCTCGTGGTGCTCAACGGGCAGGCGGCCGTGGCCATCGACGGCGCGACTGGGACGCTCTCGGAACTCGGGCACGCCCTCGATTTGGGCCGGCCGGTCGCGGGAATCGGGACTCACGACGTCGAGGGCGTCGAGCACGTCGAGACGGCTACCGAGGCCGTCGACTACGTGGAGTCGGCGGTGAGCGAGGGGTGAGCGGGGACGAGGGCCTCGAGGCGACGGTGTCCTACTACGCGCGACTCGGTCGGGTGTACGACCGGATCGCCCGGAGCGCTGTCGTCCGCCCGTACCGGCAGCGACTCGTTACGGCGGTCGATCTCGAGGAGGGCGAAACGGTCGTCGACGTGGGCACGGGCACGGGGGCGAACCTCGAGTACCTCCGCGGGGCCGTCGGCGTGACTGGCGCCGTGGTCGGGGTCGACGTGACCCCACGATTGCTCGCGATCGCCGGACGTCACCGGGGGTCGACGCACCTCGTCCGCGGCGACGCGAGGACGCTGCCCGTGTCGGACGTCGACGCGATCGTCGGGTCGTTCGTCGCCGGGATGGTCGCCGATCCGGACGCGATGGTCGAGGAGTGGACCGAGGCCCTCGCACCCGGGGGACGGCTGGCGCTACTGGACGCGGCCCCCAGGCGGAGTCGCGGTGGCGTCGTCGACGAACTGGCCCGGGTCGGGTTCAGGCTCGGTGCGACCCCGGGTACGGCGAGCCGATTCGGGCGGCCGCCAGAGACGGTGCTCGCCGAACGCGTTGGGAGGGCCCACGAGGCGATCCACGCCGTCGCGGACGCGAGGACGACCGAGTACCTCCGCGGATTCGTCCGGATCACAGACGGCCGGATCTGATCACTCGCCGTCCGACGGACCGGATCCGACGACACGGAAGCCGCCCGACTCTTCGCGCCCCGAGAGTTCCCGCTGGGGATAGGGGATCTTGATGCCCTCCTCGTCGTAGGCGCGCTTGACCTCGCGAATCGCCGCGCTGATCGCCCGGGCCCGTCGTCGCGCACTCGGTTTGTCGATCCAAAACCGCAGCTCGAGGACGACGGCGGAGTCGGCGAGCCGTCTGGTGACGGCGACCGGCCTGGGAACGGTGAGGACGCTATCGACGTCTTCCAGCGCGTCGGTCGCGACCTCCTGGGCGCGTTCCGGGTCCGCCTCGTAGTCGATCCCGACCTCGACCCGGAGGCGCAAGCGACCCTTGCGCGAGCGGTTGACGATGGTCGCGTTACTCACGACGTCGTTCGGGAGGACGACGAACTCGCCATCGAAGTTCTCGAGGCGGGTGTTCACGATCGTGATGTCGGTGACGATGCCCTCCTCGTCGCCGATCTCTACCCAGTCGCCGATCTCGAACGGGCGGGAGAACATCAACACGAACCCCGCGAGGAGCGCACCGAGCGTCTGTCTCGCCGCCATGCCAACGACGATGCCCAGGAAGCCTGCACCGATGAGGAGGCCACCGAGGTCCACTCCCCAGAGCGTGAGGACTGCCAGGCCGACGGCAACGAAGAGCGCGATCTGGAGGACGCGGAAGGCGATCTCCTCCTGGTGCTTGGTGAAGCCCTCTGACCGTTCGGTCACGCTGTCCAGCCACGACTCGAGGAACCCGACGGCGATCCACGCGATGACGAACAGGCCGATCGTCACGGCGACGTCCGTAACCACCGGAACCGTGAGCGTGACCGCGGTGAAGAACTCCAGGACGAGAGTCTGCTGGCCCCAGACGAGCAACACGAGATACGTCCCCAGCCCGGCCACGCCGAGTTGGAGGACGTTGACGAACAGTCGTCCCGTGAGCCACCACGGGACGCGCTCCGCCGCCTCGTCCCGCCAGTCGGCAATGGGGCCCCTGACCACGAGCCGGCCGAGACCCCGGCGAAGGATCCCGAGCGTCCACGGCACGGCGAACCACATCGCCACGAGGGTCCCCAGGACGGCGACGACCGTCGCCACGATCCGGGCATCGAGGGCTGCCACTCCGCCGACGCCCTCGATCGCGGCAAACGTAGGATCGACCATCGCCGCCGCTTCTGCCCGAAACACCGTAGGCATTTGGATCCCGGATCACGCCGGAGGTCGCCGTGGATCACTCCGACAGTCGCCGTGGATCACGCCGGCATTCGCCGTGCCTCATCGAACGCGGGATCGGAGTGACGAACTTTTTATACTGTCACTGGGCTACGGTGGGGGTATGCAACGGGTGGACGTGGCCATCGTCGGCGGTGGCCCGGCCGGGTCGTCGGCCGCGCGATCGGCCGCCGCCGAGGGCGCAGACGCGGTGGTCGTCGAGAAGGGCGTCCCGCGCGAAGACCGCGAGGGCCTGGGACCGGACTCGACCGACGCCGCCGGCTTCCTCGATTACTGGACCGACATCGCCGAACTCGACGTCGACGCGCTCCCGGATGACGTCGTCCTCAGGGTGCTCGACGGGGCGAAGTTCGTCGGACCGAACGAGCGAGTCGCCATCGAACGGACCGGAATCGAGTCCTCGTACGACGAGTTCGGGTTCACGTTCCACCGCGCCCGGATGGACGATTACCTGCGGAGTCGAGCGGAGGCCGCGGGGGCCGAGTACCGCGTCGGCACCGGCGTGAAGTCCGTCGACACGGACCTGACGGGCAGGCCCGAGCACACGCTCCGTCTCGCGGACGGCTCCGCGATCGTCGCCGACGCGCTCGTCCTCGCCGACGGACCCCAGCGGCGGATCACGATGCCGGTCCTCGACCAGTTTCTCCCCCGGGATCGGAAAGCGAGCGAGGTGTTGAATCCCCGGACCGCGAACCACATCGCCTACCAGGAGTACCGCGAGTTCCCCGAGGAGGTCTTCGACCCGAGCCACATCGTCTTCTGGTGGGGCTGGATCCCGGGGAAGACCGCCTACCCGTGGGTGTTCCCGAACGAGGACACCGTCGCCCGGGTCGGTCTGACGATGCCCATCGGGATGGACATCGACGCGATTCCCGACCGCGACGCCTACCGTCTCCTCCGCCGGGAGGACGACCGAATTCCCGCCGGGAGCGTTTACGTCGACCGACTCCTCGAAGACCTCTACGGCGACGAGTACGACGTCGAGTCCGACTTCCCGCTCGTTGAGGGGGGCCACGGGAAAGACGCGGGGACGGAGACGTACCCGATATCGTCGACGACCCCGGTGGACTCGCCGACGGAGGCGAACGTCGCCGTGGTCGGTGGGGCGATGGGCGCGACCTCTGCCTTCCACGAGGGGGGCGATCACGTCGCCATGCGAACCGGCTCGATCGCCGGTCGGCTCGCGGCGACGGACGCACTCGACCACTACAACGCGGCCTGGAAAGACGCCATCGGGGCGGAAGTGCGGCGGAACGTCGCGATGGCCGACGTGGTCGCGGACTATACCCCCGCGGACTGGGACAGGGCCATCGCCCTCGCCCGGACGATGCTCGAACAGCGCGAACGGGGGGCACTGTTCGGGTTCTCGAACGCCGCGGCGAGTCTCGAGGGACTGGCGCTGTACCTCCGATACCGATGGCGCCGATTCGGGCTCCGGGGGCCCCGCTGTGCACAACTCCGGGAGTCGGAGTACACGGTCCGGTGAGTCAGTCGACCCCCGCGAGGCGGCGTTCCACGTCGCGGAGTTCTTCGCGCGTGTTCACGTTCCAGAGCGTGGTCCCGTCGACGCCGTCCGGCGCCTCGCCGATCGAGACGGGGACGAAGCCGAGGCGTTCGATGGCGTCGAGTGGGCTGTCGAGTCCCTCCGCCAGCGACTCTCTCGCGACGGCCTGCATCCTGGTCGTTCGGTAGACCGCCTGGAGTGGCTGTGGCCAGTCCGAACCGCCCCGTCGCTGGACCGGAATCGCGGCGTCGTGGCCCGCCGCCCGCTCGAACAGGTGGGCGACGAACGCCGGATCGACCAGGGGCATGTCGCAGGCCACGACGAGGCTGTACTCGGCCTCGGTCGCGGAGAGGCCGGTCGCGATGCCGGCCAGCGGTCCACGGTCGGGAACCTCGTCGAGGGCGTACCGGTACGGCGTGTCGCCACCCGACAGTGCGGCGTCTATGGCCTCGCGCTGGTCCTCCCTGGCGTTGACGACGACCTCATCGACGACGGGACCGACCGCTTCGAGCACGCGACTGATCATCGGCCGGCCCGCGACGTCCACGACGGCCTTCTCGGGTCCGCCGAACCGCGTGCCGTACCCGCCCGCCAGGATCACCGCAGCCTTCACGACCAGAGGTAGACGCCAGCCGCCGAAAAAGGGTTCGCGTCGCCTTCGTACGGGACCGGCCCAAACGCTCAATATCCAGGACCCGCGACCCATCGGCAATGATATCCGTCGAGGGGCTGGTGAAACGCTACGGCGACGTCGAAGCCGTCGGAGGGATCGATTTCTCGGTGGAGACCGGTGAAGTGTTCGGACTGGTCGGGCCGAACGGTGCCGGGAAGACCTCGACGCTGAAGATGATCGCCGGACTGGTCGAACCGACTGCCGGCACGGTGACGGTCGAGGGGTTCGACGCCGCCGATCCGGCCATGCGCGAACGGCTTGGATTCCTGCCCGAGGAGTCGCCACTCTACGAGGAGATGACGCCGTTGGGCTACCTGCACTTCTTCGCGGACCTCTACGACGTCCCCCGCGAGAGCGCCGACGAGCGAATCGAGGAGGCCCTCGATCGACTGGACCTGACGGCCCGTGACCGTCCCGTCGGCGACTTCTCGAAGGGGATGAAACGAAAGGTCGCCATCGCCCGCTCGCTCGTGAACGACCCGACGGTGCTGGTCTACGACGAACCGGCGAGCGGTCTCGACCCCCTCACGACGAACACGGTCGTCGAGTTCACACGGGAGCTGGCGGACCGTGGCAAGACCGTCGTCTTCAGCGCACACGACCTCTACCACGTCGAGAGCGTCTGCGACCGGGTCGCCATCATGCGCGACGGTCGGATCGCCGCGAAGGGGACCCTCGAAGAGATCCGGACCGAGTTCGGGGGCATCGAGTACCGGGTGTTCACCGACGTGGAAATCGACGGCGCGGAGCCGGCGGGCGACCGCTGGGTCACGACGGTGGAGCGAATGGCCGACGTCGAGGCCCTGCGCGAGCGGGCCGCCAGCGCCGGCGGCAGCGTCGTCGACATCAGGACGCGGGAATCGAGCCTCGAGGACCTGTTCCTGCAGGTGACCGGGGCCGAGGCATGAACCTGGGACGGACCCTCCGAATCGCCCGCTGGGAGACGGGTCGAAGCGTCGGCTCCGTCGATCGACGGACGGGGGTCGCCATTCTGGCGGTCGTCCTCGCGATGGCCGCGATGGTGCCCGCCATCGCGGCGACCGATCCGTCGCCCCGCGCCGGCCTCTACCGGATCGGGATCACCGAGGAGAGCCCCTACGCCGACGTGGTCGAGGCGAACCCCGAACTCCAGGCGGCACCGGCCACGCGGGAGGCGTTCGTGGCCGGGGAGGTCGACGTCCTCGTCCAGGGGACCGACCTCGTCGTCCGCGACACGGAGAAAGGACGCGCGGCCGCCGCCGCTCTCCGCGAGGCGATCGTCGCCTACAACGACCGGTTGATGACGCGGGAACCGGACGAGGCGGCTGCCTTCCCGGTCTCGGTCACCCTGCTGTACCGCTCCCAGAACGACGTCGCTCCGGGAGGGGCGACCGGCGGGGCCGATCCCGGAGACGCGGACGGGCGGACCGGTGGCGGTGGTGAAACGGCGACCCCGTCCACGACCGATGGCGGAGGCGACGGCACCGCCCCTGGCGGTGGCGGTCTCGGCGACGTCGGTGGCGGCGGACTCCCCGCGCCGCCGACGGGTGGCGGCGTCTTCGGATCGGTCCAGTCCGGGACGCCGAGTGCTCTCTCCCCGCCCTTCCCACTCCGGTCCCTGCTGCTGGCGTTCGCCTTCCTGCTCCCCCTCAACGTCATCATACAGGCATACGGGAGTTCGACCGTGACCGAGCGAATCGACCGCCGTGGCGAGCCGATGCTCGTCTCGCCGGCGACCCGGGGTGACATCGTGATCGGGAAGACCCTCCCGTACTTCGCCCTCGCGGTCGGGATCACGGCGATCATCGCGGTGGCGATCGGCGGGGACGTTCAGACCGTCCTGGCGATCGCGCCGCTGGCCGCGCTCTTCCTCGCGGCGACCTTCGTCGCGGGCATGCTCGCGCGGTCGTACAAGGAACTCACGTTCGTCACCGTGACCATCTCCGTGGGTCTCACCGCCTACGCGTTCATCCCTGCCGTGTTCGCCGAAGTCCATCCGATCGCCGCGATATCACCGCTGACGGTGGTCGTAAATGACTTGCGTGGCGTTCCCGTCGATTTCGGCGGATTCGCCCTCGCGACCCTGCCGGTGACCCTGGCCGCCGGCGTCCTGTTCGTCCTCGGGATGGGAATCTACCGCGAGGAGGACATGTTCACACAGCGGCCGATCCCCCAGAAGGTCCTCGACGCACTCGCCGCACCCCTCGACGCCACCTGGCGGGTCGGACTCTGGACCGGCCTGTTCATCCCGTTCGTGCTCGTCGTCGAACTGTTCGCCGTCGCGGTTCTCTTCGCGCTCCCGATCGCGGTCTCCGTTCCGCTCCTGCTCGTGGCGGTCGCGACTGTCGAGGAGATCGCCAAGAGCGTTCACGTCTTCGCGGGGTTTCAGCGGGCCCGATTCGCCCGGAGCGGTGTCCGGGCCGTCGGGCTCGGAATCGCGTCGGGCGTGGGGTTTTTCGTCGCCGAGAAGGCGCTGCTCGTCACCCAGCTCGTCGGCCTGCCAGAACTCCGACTGGGTCGGGCCGCCTTCTCGCCGGCGGTCCTCGGCCTCTCGCCGGTCGTGCTCCTGATCGCACCCCTCGCACTGCACGTGACGACCGCCACGGTGTCGGCGCTCGGCGCGTCTCGCTCCCGTCTATGGTACGCCGGAGGGCTCGCGCTCGCCACGACGACGCACGTCGGCTACAACCTCTGGGTGGTGAGCACCCTTGCGTAGACGACTGAGACTCGCACGACGAGAACTCGGGTCGCTGCGGGCGGAGAAGACCATCGTCCTGGCGCTGGTGATCCAGCTGTTCGTCGCGGCATTCTCGTCGTTCCTGGTCGTCGGGCTGGTGTCGCTGTACGATCCGGGATCGACGCAGGGGGCGTACACCGTCGAAATCGGGGTGAGCGGGAACGCCAGCGAGGACCTGGCGCCGGTGGTCGCGAGGGGCGAGTCGCGCACCGTCAGGGTGTACGACACCCGCGAGGCGGCCCTCGAGGCCTTCCGACAACGCGAGGTCGACGCAGTGCTCCTCGCCAACTATCGGCCTTCCGGACGGGCAGTGGTGCGGGCAATCGCACCGGAGGGCGACTTCCGGACGACGCTCGTCGTGGTCCAGTTGAAGGACGCGCTGTCCGCGTTCGAACGGGAGCGGCGAATCGCCCTCCAGTCCCGTCTCCAGACGGACCCACTTCCCGTCCCTCGAACGCCGTCGTCGAATCCCTACTTCGGGTTCACCTACACGGTGTTGGTGCCACTGCTGGCGTTCCTTCCCGCGTTCATCAGCGGGAGCATCGCAGCCGATTCGCTGGCCGAAGAGATCGAACGCGGGACCCTGGAACTGTTGCAGGTGGCCCCGCTCTCGACGGCGCACATCGTCGACGGCAAGGCGATCGCGATGGTCGGCCTCGCACCCGCACAGGTGGCGCTCTGGCTGGGGTTCCTCTCGCTGAACGGGACGACCGTAGCCCATCCGCTCGCCATCCTCGTGCTCGTGACCGCGCTGGCGGGCGTCCTCGTCGTGCTGGGCGCCGGCCTGGCGATCGGTATCGGCGTCCGTCGCGAGGCGCAGTTGCTCTACTCGCTTGCGGCGCTCGTGCTCTTCGGACTGACCGCCTTCCTCCCGGAGAACCCGGCCAACGTGGTCGCCAAATTGGCCATCGGGAGTTCCACGACGACCACGTTCGTGACGGTCGGCGGTCTCGCGGTCGCGGCGGTCCTCGGCTACGTGACGATACGACGGATCGTCCAGTCGAGGGCGGGGTGACACCGACACTTTTGACGGCCCGACCTCTCCACCGGTCCATGGAGTACACCACGCTCGGCGAGACTGGAATGGAGGTCAGCCGCATCGCTCTCGGGTGCATGAGTTTCGGCACGAGCGACTGGCGGCCGTGGGTCCTGGACGAGGATGAGTCCGTCGAGGTAATCGAGCGGGCGATCGATCTCGGTATCAATTTCTTCGACACCGCCAACGTCTACTCCCGAGGGGAGTCCGAACGGGTGCTCGGTACGGCCCTGGACGGGTACCGGGAGGAGACGGTCGTCGCCACCAAGGGCTACTTCCAGATGGACGAGGACAACCCGCACTCCGGCGGCCTCTCCCGGAAGGCGATCGAGCAGGAACTCGAACACAGCCTCGATCGCCTGGACGTGGAGACGATCGACCTCTACCAGATACACCGCTGGGACGAACGCACGGCCATCGAGACCACGTTGCGGACGCTCTCGGACGCGGTCGACCGGGGGCAAATCCGTCACTACGGCGCGTCGTCGATGTGGGCATACCAGTTCGCGACCGCCCTCGGAACGGGGGACGACCTCGGGGTACAGGGATTTCAGACGATGCAGAATCACTACAACCTCGTCTACCGCGAGGAGGAACGCGAGATGCTCCCGCTCACGCAACTGGAGGACGTCGCGGTCGTCCCGTGGTCGCCACTGGCCCGTGGCTACCTCGCTCGACCCCACGAGGACGTCGACGCGACGACCCGCGGGGAGACCGAAGACCGCATCTACGACCACCCGTACCGCGAGGGCGGTGGTCGCGAGATCAACGAGCGCGTCCAGGAACTCGCGGCCGAGAAGGACGTCGAGATGGCCCAGATCGCCCTCGCCTGGCTGTTCCACAAGGACTGGGTGGACGCCCCCATCGTCGGGACGACGAGCGTCGAACACCTCGAACAGGCCGTCGAGGCCCTCGATATCTCGCTCGCCGAGAGCGACGTGGACTACCTCGAGGAGCCCTACGAACCGGTTCCCGTCTCCGGGCACGACTGATCACTGGCCGGCGGTCAGGAAGACGGCGGCGGCAGCGAACGCGAGGCCCAGCGCCTTTCGGGCCGTGAACGTCTCGCCGAGGAACACGAATCCGACGAGGGAACTGACGACCAGGAACATCCCGAAGATGGGCGTCACGGTGCTGACTGGCCCCATCGCGAGTGCCCGATAGTACGCGAGGATGCCGACCGCCAGGGCGAGACCGGCACCGTAGAGGTAGATCGACCGTGGATGGGTCAGGTACTCGACCACCGGCGCGTCCGTCGTCGCAACGACCGCAGCCGCGGCGAGGACGAACATCGTGTTGGAGACCAGGACGGCGACGTCGGTCGGGATCTCTTTCGTCGCGACTTTCATGAGAGGGGCGACCAAACTGTACGCGGCGAGCGCGACGAGCGACCAGCGGAGGTACTGCATGTAGCGGTCCGATCGGTGGACGAGACTTATTCTTGCTGTTCCCGACCGATCACTCGAGCGGTTCCCACTCCGTCGGCGAGTCCGTGATTCCCCGGACCCGGGCCTCGCGGCCCCCGCCGTCGAGGAGTCTGATTTCGATCATCCCATCGAAGAGTTGACTGATGGTGTTGACGGCCTGTTCTTCGTGTGACTCGGGATCGATGGAGAACAGGCCGAGCCAGTCGTTGGACTGGATCTGGCTCGTGAAGACGTGGAGAAATCGAAAGAGGCGCTGAAGGTCCACGTACATGAGCAGCGGGGAGATGGAGTCGAACCCGATCCGGAGGCGATCCACACCGCTCGCGTTGGCCTCGCGGGCGATCTCGGAGAACTCGATCCCGATGCCCGTCAGGTCGCCCGGGGAGGAGACGGACCTGACGATCTGGCGGTCCGTCGCGCCGCCACCCTGGGAGCTGACGCAGTCGACGAGACGGAGGTAGGCGTCGCCGTCGGCGTGCTGTCGGTACTCCTCGACGATGTCTGAGGCTGGGTCGTTCGCCGTGACGACGACCCCTCCGTCCCCCGTGCCGGCACCGTGGGCCAACATCTGGAGCATGAGCTGTCGTTTGCCGGACATCGCCGGGCCACTGACGAGGAGGTTGGTTCCCGGTTCCACCTCCCCGAGCAGGTCCGGTGAGAGGACGGCGTCGAGATCGTACGTCATTCGTTCGGAAGGTGCCGACATTGCGTCCCCGTCTGTTCGTACGAATCTGTACGCCGACCGGGCATAAGTATATGCGGGATGACCACGACTCCACCGGTCATTCGTCCGGACCCCCGCCCACGACGTCGTAGAACCGGTTGATGTCGTCGTCCGTCCCCGCCACGACGACGGCGTCGCCCCGCTCCACCCGGAAGTCCGGTCCGACGTCCGTGCGGACCGTGCCGTCGCGTTCGACGGCGATCACGGTGCAGTCGGTGCGCTCGCGGACCCGGGCCTCCGCCAGCGTCCGTCCGTTCAGGCCGGGCGCCCGCGTGCGCACGATGTCGATCTGGGTGTCCAGGGTCATCACGTCCTCGTCCAGGATGCTCTCGGCGAGCATCCGTCCCGAGACCGAGGAGACCGCGAGGACGTAATCCGCCCCCGCGGAGTAGAGTTTGCCCACGCTCTCGGTCTCGTTCGCACGGCAGATTATCTCGACGTCCGGGTTGGCGGCACGGGCGACGAGCGTCGCGAAGACCGTCGAGTCGTCGTCGCCGAGAGCGATGATGATCGCCGCTGCGTCGTCGATCCCGGCCTCGCGGAGGGTGCTCTCCTCGGTCGCATCGCCGACGACGTCGACGCCTGGCTTCTCATCGACGTCCACGACGGTGCAGCGGAGGTGGGCACCCGAGATCACCTCGTCCACGGCGTGACCCACCTGTCCGTAACCGGCGACGATCACCTCGTCGGTCCTGCTGCGCTCTGGGGAGAGCGTGAGGTCCATCGCGGCCTCGAGCTGGGATTCGCGGCCCGCGACGAGCAGGACGGTGTTCCGATCCAGGCGGCGGTCGGGGGCCACGTTCGGGACGAACTCGCCGCCGAGCCAGGCACCGATGACGTTTGCCCCCGTGCGCTCGCGAATGCCGCTCTCGGCGAGTGTGACGCCGTCGAGTTCCGCTCCCCGCTGGACCGGCAACTCGACGAACTCGACGTCCGCACCGATGTCGACGGTCTCGCCGAGCTGCGTCGTCATCACGCTGGTCACCTTGTCGGCGAGGCTCATTCCCACGAGGTCGTGCGGGGAGAGCACCTCGTCCGTGCCGGCCAGTTCGAGGTAGCGGCTGAGGTCTCGATCGTCCACGAACGCGACCGTCCTGACGTCATCGTTGACCTCCCGTATGGAGAGCGCGACGGTGGCGTTGCGTTCGTCTTCCTGGTCCAGGACGACGGCCTCTGCCACTTGGACGTTCGCCCGCGAGAGCGCGTCGGTCGAGCCGGGATCGCCGTGGATGACTGTCTTTCCCGCTTCGTGGAGGTCCCGTGCGCGCTCGCGGTCGTCCTCGACGACGACGTACTCGACTCCCTGTGACTCCAGTTCGTCGATGAGCGCCTCCCCGCGAGGACTGAACCCGCAGATCACGACGTGGCCCTCGAGTTCGACCGTCGAGGGGGGATTCACCTCGAGGCGACGCTCGACCCAGGGCACCACGAACAGCGGCAGCGTCAGGAAGATCAGGAAGACGCCCGTCAACTGCATGGCGATCATCAGTCCGAGCATGTGCGCCGATTGCCACGGGGCGTCCTCTCCGTATCCCGTGGTCGTGAACGTCTCGACGACGACCTGGAGGGAGGCCAAAAGCGAGCGCTCACGCCCCTCGAAGGTGGCCATTCCGTACCGGTACGCGAGCGTGAACGCGATCGTGACCCCGATCAGGAGGGCGACGTACGCGACTCCACGGCGACGCTGGCGCTCCATCGGGACGGGATTCTTCTCCCTGTCGTATAAACCCGCGCCTCGCCACCACGCAAAGAGGTTTCCGTCTCCCGACGAATGCGACACCATGCGCGACCTCGACGAGACGGACATCGAGATCTTACGGCTCCTGGTCGAGGACGGGAGACGCCCGTACCGCGAGATCGCGGAGGAGGTGGGGCTGTCCCCGCCCGCCGTCTCCGACAGGGTCCAGCGGCTCAAAGACCAGGGGGTCATCCGCCGGTTCACGGTGGCACTCGACAGGGAGCAACTCAGGGAGGGAACGCCGGTCCTGGTCAGGATCGAGGTGGATCCGGCGAGCCTCGACGACGTCACCCGGCCGCTGCGAGAGGCCGAGGCGGTCGAACACGTCTTCGTCACGGTCGACTCGACGGTCGTCGTGCAGGCCAACGCACCGGCAGACGTGCGCCAGTGGCTGGTCTCCCTCGTCGACCCCGACCACATCCGCGACCTGGACGTGGACCTGTTGAGCGGGTCCGACTGGACCCCTGCGGTCGGGGCCACCGAGTTCGCGCTCACCTGCGACGAATGCGGGAACCGGGTCACCTCGGAGGGAGTCACGGCCCGGGTCGGCGGGGAGATCAAGCAGTTCTGCTGTCCGTCTTGCGAGGCGCGGTACCGCGAGACCTACGAGGAACTGGCGGGCGACGCCTGATCCGACGGTTACCCCCCACTCGGGCGTGTTCGTCTCTGTTTTTCGACACAAATCGATTGTTGCAATTCGTCCTACAAAAATATCATTCAGATTATAATTATGTGGGTGGGGTCCCTACGCCTATCCGTGATGGAACCCAACCCACTTCGCCACCGCCTCCACGGCTCTCCGGATCCGGCAGCGATCTCCCGCAGCCGGACGGTCGTCGGCGGCGTCACCCTGCTGGCGGTCTCCGGATTGCTCGTTTTGGTCGCGTCGTACCCGGTCGTGACCCTCGTCACCGCAATCGGAGCCGCGACGACGGCAGTCGGGCTGCAGCGGTCGAAACCGGTCCGTCGCCCGTCCCTCCCGACGGGCACGAGAGGGATGTGTCTCCCCTGCGCGGGCGTGTGCATCGAGGTCGAGGCGCGATTGCGGCGGGAAGGTGACGGCACCGACTGACCCGATCTAGTCCACAGTCGAGGACTCGACGGAGAGATCCGCCGTTATCGTGAGCGTCAGCGTGTCCCCCTCGATCGGTACGGAGAGTTCCACACGCCACGGGTCGCGGGAGAGGACCTCGGTGTGGCGGTCGGTCGCCGCGAACTCGAGTTGCCAGACCGGGGTCGAGGGCACGTCGAGACCGCGTTCGTTTGCGAACGCGATCAGGTCGGCGTTCCCGATCTGGGTCTCGCCGACCGACATCACCCGTCGGGCCCCGCAGTGGTCGCAGGTTCTGACCACGACGACGTCGAGGTGGAGGTCCTCCTCGACCGGTGCCTCCTCGGCGGGCAGAAATGCGACGTCCATCTCGTTCAGACACGAGGGGCAGACGCCGTCCGCGGCGGTCAGCAGGTCGGCCCGAACGGCGCGGTCGACCCTGCGGAGAACGTCACGCCAGTCCTCCACGGCGCTCGGTGGTACCATCCGTCTGGCGTAGACGTGGTCGCAATACGTACACCGGACCGTGAACCGGTCGTCCTCGTATCGACCGACGACCGGGGACTCACAGAAGTGACACTCGAAGTCGGCCTCGACGGGTGCCAGGACCTCCTCCCGGGTGTACGTGCCGGCCGCGATCGCGCGATACAACTTCAGGCCCCGGGGGTGCAACCGGTAGCCGTCCTCCCCCCTGCGGACGAAGGTGGGGACGAGTTGCTGGAGGTGATAGTTGAACTGGCTGCTGTCCATGCTCCCGTCGACGCGTTCGCGCAGCGTCGAGAAGGAGATTGTCCCTCGTGGGTCCTCGGCGTGGGATCGGCCGAGCGCACGGAGCACGTCGGCGCGCACCTCGTTGCCGACGAGTGAGAAGGCCTCCTGGATCGTGGACTCCTCGGTGGACGGGCGGTCGTCGGTCATCCCTGACTACTACACGCACCATCGGAAAGGGCTTTGGTCAGTCGCTGGATCTCGGCCCCGTGGCGTTTCGATTCGAAGATCTGCTGGGTCGGTGCCTTTGCTTCGTTAAGGGGAATCCGCATCAACGTGGAGGCCCTCTGTACTAGCGAAAACGATGCGCCACGCTCGCCTGGAACTGACGGGGATGAGTTGTGCCAACTGTGCGGCGACCATCGACGAGGCCGTCGAGGCGCTCGACGGGGTCGAGGAGGCGACGGCGAACTTCGCCACCGACGAGGGGACCGTCGATTACGACCCCGAACGGGTCTCGCTCGCCGAGATCTACGAGGCGATCGACGAGGCCGGTTACGGGGCCGCCGACGCGTCGGTCTCCATCGGGGTGACGGACATGTCGTGTGCGAATTGCGCTGAGACGATCGCGGATCGACTCCACGACACACCCGGCGTCATCGAGGCCTCGGTGAACTACGCCACCGACGAGGCGAACGTCCGGTACAACCCCGCCGACGTCGACGTTGAAGCCCTCTACGACGCCGTCGAGGACGCTGGCTACTCGCCGGTCAGGGAGTCGGGCGACGAGGAGAGCGAAGCCGACAGGCGGGCCGCCGCGCGCGAAGACGAAATCGAACGTCAGCGCCGACTCCTCCTGTTCGGTGCGGCCCTGTCGGTGCCCCTGCTCGGGATGCTCGTCGAGCACCTCTTCTTCCCGACCGTCCTGCCCGAGACCGTCGGACCGGTTCCCATCGGCTGGCTCGCGTTCCTCTTCGCGACGCCCGTGCAGGTGGTCCTGGGCAAGGAGTTCTACCGGAACTCCTGGAACGCGCTCGTCCACAACCGGACCGCGAACATGGACGTGTTGATCGCGCTGGGCTCGACCACCGCGTACACCTACTCGGTGGCCGTCCTGCTCGACGCGATCTCCGGCGGTCTCTACTTCGACACCGCGGCGCTCATCCTGGTGTTCATCACGCTCGGCAACTACCTGGAGGCGCGCTCGAAAGGACAGGCGGGCGAGGCGATCCAGGAACTCCTGGAGATGGAAGCGGAGACCGCCCGGGTCATCGGCCCGGACGGCAGCGAGAAAGAGGTCCCCCTCGAAGAGGTCCAGGAGGGGGACCTGATGAAGGTGAAGCCGGGCGAGAAGATCCCCACGGACGGGGTCGTCGTCGATGGTCAGAGCGCGGTCGACGAGTCCATGGTCACGGGCGAGTCGGTACCCGTCGAGAAGGGAGAGGGCGACGAGGTCGTGGGCTCCACGATCAACGAGAACGGACTCCTGACGGTCCAGGCCACCAAGGTCGGGTCCGAGACGGCGATCAAGCAGATCGTCGATCTGGTCCGAGAGGCCCAGTCCCGCCAGCCCGAGATCCAGAACCTCGCCGACCGGATCAGCGCGTATTTCGTTCCCGCCGTCATCGTCAATGCGCTTGTCTGGGGGACGCTCTGGTATCTGTTCCCCGAGGCCCTGGCGGGATTCGTCGGTTCGCTCCCGGCCTGGGGGATCGTCGCCGGTGGTCCGACCGTCGCCGGCGGGACCGTCTCCGTCTTCGAGTTCGCCGTCGTCGTCTTCGCCAGCGCGGTCCTGATCGCGTGCCCGTGTGCCCTCGGACTCGCGACCCCGGCAGCGACGATGGTCGGGACGAGCATCGGTGCCCGCAACGGCGTGCTCTTCAAGGGTGGCGACATCCTGGAGCGTGTCCGCGACGTGGACGCTGTCGTCTTCGACAAGACCGGCACGCTCACCAGGGGAGAGATGTCTCTCACCGACGTCGTCGCCGTCGACGACGCGATGGCCGCCGACGGGGGTGCGCTCGCGACCGCCGTCGACGAGTCCCACGTCCTCAGAATGGCCGCCAGCGCCGAGCGCGGGAGCGAGCACCCCCTCGCGGAGGCCATCGTCGAGGGAGCGAGCGAGCGCGAACTCGACCTGACCGACCCCGAGGACTTCGAGAACGTCCCCGGCCACGGCATCCGCGCGACAGTCGACGGGGAGACGGTACTCGTGGGCAACCGGGCGCTATTCGAGGACGAGGGCATCGACGTCTCCCCACTCGCAGACGATCTGGCGTCCCTCGAGGCGAACGGCAAGACCGCGATGCTGGTCGCGGTCGATGGCCGTCTGGTGGGGGCGTTGGCGACCGCGGACGAGGTCAAAGAGGGCGCTGCCGAGGCCGTCGATGCGCTGGCATCCCGGGGCCTCGATGTGTGGATGATCACCGGGGACAACGAGCGGACGGCCCGCGCGGTGGCGGATCGGGTCGGCATTCCGGCGGAGAACGTCATGGCGGAGGTGCTTCCGGAGGACAAGGCAGACGCGGTCGAGCGCATACAGGACCGGGGCCACGACGCGATGATGGTCGGCGACGGGGTGAACGACGCCCCGGCTCTCGCGGCCGCCTTCGTCGGGACGGCCATCGGCAGCGGAACCGACGTCGCGATCGAGGCCGCAGACGTCACGCTCATGCGCGACGACCCCCACGACGTCGTGAAGGCGATCAGAATCTCGGAGGCGACGCTCGAGAAGATCAAGCAGAACCTGTTCTGGGCGCTCGGGTACAACACCGTGATGATCCCGCTGGCCTCCCTGGGGCTCCTCCAGCCGGTGCTCGCGGCCGCCGCGATGGCCTTCTCGAGCGTCAGCGTCCTCACGAACAGCCTCCTGTTCCAGCGGTACACGCCCGATCGAGCCTACCGGATCCTCGGGGGCCTGCGCGGCTGACCGCGGGCCAACCCGAAACGCCCTAAACCACGGCCCCCCAACCCGCGGCCATGTCGATCACGGTAACGGTCACGGACATGTCGTGTGACGGATGCGAAGACATCGTCGAGGACGCCGTCTCGGAGGTTTCCGGCGTCGAATCGGTTTCGGCGGACCGGGACGCGGAATCCGTCACGGTCGAGGGCGACCCCGACGTCGACGAGATTCTCGATGCCATCGACTTCGCGGGATACACCGCCTCCCTCGGCGACGAACCCGAGGACGACGAGGAGACGGTCGAGGAAACTGCAGACGACGACCCCGGTGAAGCGGCTGACGACGCGGCCTGACCGGCCCACTCCGGCCGCCCGGGAGCCAGGAGCGGTCGTCCGTTCGTCTGCCGTCTCTGTTTCGATTCGCCACGGTCCATTCGCCCGGCGGTCGTTGGACGCCAGAGCGCACACGCCGTTCGACTGTCCTGGCGTTCAGCCGTTCGCCGCTCCAGTCGAAACGGACCACGATGGGATGGTGGTTACTATAGGTAATCTCATCACACCACCGATACCGAGGTTATAATACCCCTCAGTTCTTTGGTGTACCTAGAATGACGCAGACCGACGACAGCGTCCGAGACCTGCCGCCGAGTGGAAAGCTCGTCCTGAAGGTCCTCGAGTACAACGGCGGCCTGACCCAGAAACAGATCGTCCAGAAGAGCCGGCTGTCCCAGCGGACGGTCAGGGACGCCCTCGACCGCCTCCAGGACCAGGGCATCGTCGAGAAGAACATCTACGTCCCAGACGCCCGACAGAACCTCTACACCCTCACCGTCGAGGAAGAGGCCCCCGTCGAAGCGGAAGCCTCACTCGACTGACCGGATCGTCGTTTCGTCCAGTATCGCTCACCGGACCAGCCTCCGGTACGCGTTTTTCGTCCGCCAGATCACCGGCGCGTGGGACCGCACACCCCACCACTGTGCTCGAAGGCAGCCGCGCACTGACGAAGCGGTCGCTGCCGCGGTCCCCGGTGCTCAGGCAATTCGTCCGCGGTCTCGGTGTGGCTGGCACCCGCGTCGGTGGCCCGATCACTCGCCGAACCGCTGGCGCTCCGCCTGGCGGAGTTCGATGCGGCGGATCTTGCCACTCGAGGTCTTGGGGAGTTCGTCCACGAACTCGATGCGCCGGGGGTACTTGTAGGGGGCCGTCTCCGACTTCATGAACGCCTGGATCTCCTCGGCCAACGTTTCGCTCGGGTCGTACCCGTCCACGAGCACGACGTAGGCCTTCACGACCGTTCCGCGCTCGTCGTGTGGACTCGCGACGGCGGCAGCCTCGGAGACCGCCTCGTGGCTGACCAGGGCGTCCTCGACCTCGAAGGGGCCGATCCGGTACCCGGAGGAGATGATGATGTCGTCGGCCCGTCCCTCGAAGAAGTAGTAGCCGTCCTCGTCCTCGCGAGCCAGGTCCCCGGTCCGGTAGTACTCGCCGCTGAATGTCCGCTCGTCCAACTTGGGCTTCTCGAAGTACCCGTCGAAGATGCCGGGGTTGTCGACCGGAACCGCGATCTCGCCGATCTCCCCCGGTTCGACCGGTTCGTTCTCCTGGGTGTCGACGATGGTCGTCTCCAGGCCTGGGGTCGGCTTGCCCATGCTGCCGGGTTTGACGTCGATGCCGGGATAGTTGGCGACGATGGCGACCGTCTCCGTCTGCCCGTACCCGTCGCGGGGAGTCACGCCACAGGCGTCCTCGAACGCCTCGATCGGCTCGACGTTGAGTGGTTCGCCCGCCGACAGCGCGTCGGTCAACGCGAGGTCCCAGGAGTCGAGGTCCTCCTGGGACCACATCCGGTACTGGGTCGGGACGGCACAGAGTTTGGTCACGCCCTCTGACTCCATCACGTCCAGAAACGTCGCCGGCTCGAACTCCCCCTCGTAGACCAGTTGCGTCGCCCCGCTCGTGAGGGCGACGCCCATCGGGCTCCAGAACCACTTGGCCCAGCCCGTGCCCGTCGTCGCCCAGAGGAGGTGTTCGTCGAGGTCGAGGTCGTCGGTGATGCCCCACCAGTGGGGTCCGTTGACCCGGTTGAAGGCGTACATCCACCGGTGGCGGTGGACGACCGGCTTGGGCTTGCCCGTCGTGCCCGAGGTGTAGTTGATCGTCATCGGGTCCTCGGGTCCGAGGTCGGGTCCGTCGTGTTCGGTCGAGCGGCCGGAGACGAGGTCGCCGAATCGCTTCCAGCCCTCGACGTCACCGTCGAGGACGATCTTCCGTTCCAGCGGCGTCTCGGCGACGACGTCGTCCACCATCTCCGTGAGCGACGCGTGGGCGACGACGGTCGTCGCCTCGCAGTCACTGGCCCGGAACTGGACGTCCTTGGGCTGGAGCATCTCGGAGGAGGGGACGACGAGCGCTCCGCGTTTCAGCGCACCCAGTTGGACGGCGAAGACGTCCGGGTGGCGCGGGAGCAGGTGCATGACGCGGTCGCCCTTCCCGACGCCAAGTGACGCGAGCGCGTCTGCGAACCGGTTCATGTCGTCGCGGAGTTCGGCGTACGTTCGCGTCTCCCTGTTGCCCTCGGCGTCGCGATACCGGACCGCCGTCCGGTCGCCGATTTCGTCCCCGTGCGACTCGACGACCGCCGGCAGGTTGTAGTCGTCCGGGACGTCCCAGGTGAACGAGTCGACCGCCGCGTCGTAATCGATCGCCATGGTCACTGATCCGACGGATTCTATCATAATTGTTGGCCCGCTATTGTGCGGGACCTTCGTGGCCCCTATATTCCGTGACGCCCTGAAGACTCTCGTGGAGAACGTCACAGACCGCATCCGGAACCCCTTCGACCTGGATCCGCCCTGCGAGCGGTTCGTCCCCGGGTACGGGGACGCGAACGCTGACGTCCACGTGATCGGGGATCACCCGGGAATCCACGGCGGAATCGAGACCGGTATCCCGTTCACGGATTCTCGGGCCGGCGATCTCCTTCGATCGGTGCTCGCGGACGTGGGTCTGCTCGAGGACCCGGGTCCCACAGCGGACGTCCAGAACCTGTTCCTCTCCTACCTGCACCCCTGTCTCCCGGACGGAGCGCCGACCCCGGACTCGTACCGGGACATGGAACGGTTCTTCGACGCCGAACTGCGCGCGATCACGGCTCACGTGCTCGTGCCGGTCGGCGACCGACCAGTCCGCCACGTCCTCGAGCACTTCACCACGGTTCCGGCGGCGGACGTCGCGGTCGCGGACGTACACGCGCGCGAACTCTCCAGTGGCGGATGGCTCGTGATACCGGTCGCGGAGCCGACAACCTGGTCCGACGGTGACCGAGTCGCGCTCCTCGAGACGCTGTCGAGCGTGCTCGACCGGGACTACCGCCGTGAGAGCGACCTCGGCAGGTTCCTCACCGACCCGGACCCCTACCTGGTCAGATGATCCGGCAGTGAAAACGTATTAATGACCCCCCGCGAACACTCCCCCGTGCACCAGATCCAGTTGACGAACAACGCCTTCGAGGGACGCAACAGCGTCTACCTCCTCGACGGGGAGGGGCCGCTCACGCTGGTGGACACCGGCGTCGCCACCCCGGCGGTACGGTCGGAGCTCGAGGGCAAACTCGAAGACGTGGGCGTCACGTTCGCGGACCTCGAGCGGGTGGTGCTCACCCACTGGCACCACGACCACGCCGGCCTGGCCGGGGCGATCCAGGAGGCAGGCGATGCGAGCGTCTACGTCCACGAGGCGGACGCACCGCTGATTCGCAAGGATGCTGACGCGCTGGCGGACCTTGACGACGCCCAGCGGCGGTGTCTCGACCAGTGGGACATGCCAGTCGCCGCGCGAGACGAACTCCTGTCCTTCCTCGAGATTCACGAGGACTTCCGGGGCGAACCGGTGGACGTCACCCCGCTCTCGGACGGCGACGTGATCGAGGCGGGCCCGCTCGCGGTCGAGGTCGTCCACCTGCCGGGACACGCGAAGGGGCTCGCAGCCTTCGCCTTCGAGCGCGACGGACGACGCGAGGCCTTCGTCGGGGACGCGATACTGCCGAAGTACACGCCGAACGTCGGCGGTGCCGACGTCAGGGTCGAGCGACCGCTCGCAAACTACCTCGCGAGTCTGGAGCGGATCGTGGGCCTCGAACTCGACCGTGCCTGGCCAGGACACCGCGGACCGATCTTCGCGCCGAGCGAGCGTGCCCGGGACATCCGGACCCATCACGAGGAACGGACGGACCGCGTGCTCGACGTGCTGGATCGGCGGGGCCCCTCGACTGCCTGGGAGGTCAGCGCGGAACTGTTCGGGGGTCTCGAGTCGATACACATCCTGCACGGGCCGGGCGAGGCGTTCGCCCACCTCGACCACCTCGTGCACGAGGACGTGGTCGCCGTCAGCGACGGGAAGTACGACCTCGTCGATCCCGACCGATCGGCCGCAGAGGCCCTCGGCACAACGGGACGGTAGCAGGAGAGGACCAGCCGACTCTCGACCAGCAGGGCGGTGAGCCGGCCACAACTCGTATTTCGGAGGTGGCCGTAGAACGACGCATGGCAGAGGAATCCGTCCAGGAGTTGCGCGAGGGTGACGTGGCCCCGGCGTTCTCGCTCCCGGGAACCGACGGTGAGACGTACACGCTCGAGGACTTCGCCGACCACGAGGCGTTGCTGCTCGTCTTCACCTGCAATCACTGCCCGTACGCGAAGGCGAAGATCGACGTGCTGAACGGACTCGCGGCGGACTTCGGGGACGTCGCGGTCGTGGGCGTCAACCCGAACGACGCCGAGGCCTACCCGGAGGACTCCTTCGAGCGGATGCAGGAACTGGTCGCTGAGGGAACGGTCCAGTACGACGCCTACCTGCGCGACGAGGGCCAGACGGTCGCCCGCGAGTACGGCGCCGTCTGCACGCCGGATCCGTTCCTCTTCGAACGCAGCGACGACGAGTTCCGTCTGGCCTGGCACGGTCGTCTCGACGACGCGTTGAACCCCGACGACGAACCCACGACCCACGACATGCGCGAGGCGATCGAGGCGGTGCTCGCGGGCGAGGACGTCGAGAAGGGATTCCTGCCCTCACGCGGCTGTTCGATCAAGTGGAAGGGAGACTGAATCATTCGAACGCGACGCGCTCCGTCGCTGGGTCCACCGTCACGCGGCCACCGATCGGGACGGGGACGACCGGATTCGTGTGCCCGACGTCCAGGTCGAAGACGATCGGTGCCGATTCGTTGTACCTGCCCACCACCTGTCCGATCACCGAGCGCTGTCGCTCCCGGTACGCCTCCCGCTCCGCCGGTTCTCGCTCGCGCTCGTGGGAGCGGGCCTTCGCGCGCCCGACGAGGATAGCGTCGAACCGCGACAGGAGGCCACGTTCCCCCAGGGCCTGCATGGATCGTCGGACCATCGAGGCCGCCGGCTGTTCCTCGGACGTCTCGAGGACCAGCACCGCTCCGTCGAGGGCGTCGGGCGGCGGCAGGTACCTGTCCGCGGCCAGGTGGAGCGTGATGATTTCGAGACTTCCACCCCAGGTTCGACCGGTGACCGATTCGTCGCCGCCCGCCCATCGCCAACCCGGGTTGTCCTCCATCTCCGGTCGGCGCTCCAGGTTGGACGGGTCGTCCCAGGAGAGGTCCTGGTCGGTGAATCGGGGCGCCGGTTCGATCTCACCGAGCGCGTCGTCGAAGAGCGCACTGCGGAGGCCCGCCTCCAGGTAGTCGGGGAGCGCCCCGGGGAACGCGAACTCGGTGAGGAGGTGTCCGCCGTAGTAGGAGACGATTCCCCGATTCCACAGGGCGAGAGCGAGGTTCGTGCTGTCACTGAGGCCGTAGAACCGGGTGGGATTCTCGGCCAGGACGTCGAGATCCAGGTGGGAGAGGACCCGTATCTGGTCGTTTCCACCGATGGTCGCAATCACGCCCCGGACATCGGGGTCCGCGAAGGCCGTCTCCAGGTCCCGCGCCCGCGCGGCGGGGTCTCCCGCGAGGGTCGAACTCGACGCCGTGGCCGTCGGGTAGGAGACCGGTTCGAGGTCGAACGTCGTCCGGAGGCGTTCGAGCCCTCGCTCGTACACGTGAGGGTACTCGGCGGCGAGGCCGGAGGATGGCGCGAGAACCGCGACCTCGTCACCGGATTCGAGCGGAGGCGGCGTTACGAACTCCATCGTGAACGCATTGCCCCGTTCTCGGATATGAACGTTCGGGTGGATCGCGACCGGATCCAGTCGAATGCGCCGCGGGGGCAAACGCTACGGCGGTCCTCACGCAACGAAGGGTATGTCCCAGTATCTCGACGAGGACGTCGTCGGACTGCTCTCTGCCGGGTTCGCGGACCCGGATCCAATCGTCGACGAGATGACCCAGTTCGGGCGGGAGCGGGGATTTCCCATCGTGGGTCCGGAAGTCGGACGGTTCCTGCGGGTGGCGGCCACGATGGTCGAGGCCGAACGGGTGTTCGAGTTCGGGTCGGGATTCGGGTACTCCGCGGTCTGGTTCGCCGGCGCCGTGCCCCCGGACGGGGACCTCCTGCTGACCGACTACGACGCGGACAACGCGGATCGGGCCCGCGAGTTCCTGTCGCGGGCAGGGTACGGTGACGTCGCAGAGTTCCACGTCGGCGACGCGATGGAAGTATTCGAGACCGTTCCGGGGACGTTCGACGTCGTCCTCATCGACCACGAGAAGACCGAGTACGTGGCGGCATTCGAGCGTGCGGCACCCCGGGTCAACGACGGCGGTGTCGTCGTCGCCGACAACGTGATCGGCGGTCCAGTCGAACCACGGCACGTGCGGAACGCACTCGAGGGGGGCGACCCGGTCGACGACACCACGGCCGGCATCGTCGAGTACGTCGAGACGGTCCGGGACCACGACGACTTCGAGACCGCGTTGGTGCCACTCGGCGAGGGGATCGCGATCAGCGTCAAGCGGTGATCACATCGTCCGCTCGACGTGGGCCTCGATAGCCTCGACCCGGTCGGGACGGAACGTCCAGAATCCACGCCAGGTCCCCGATTCCACCTCCTCGGCGAGGAGCACGCCACACTCTCCGTCGTCGTCCGCCTCCGGTCTCGCGATCACGAACCAGAAGTCCCTGAACGGCCGCGTATACCCACCGTGGACGACGACGCCCAGGTCCTCCTGGGGAATCCAGTCCGGGACGCCGTAGACGTGGACCGATACGTCCCGCTCGGCGATCTCCTCGTAGACCGACCGGGTTCCCCGTTCGTCTCGGAGTCGCGAGAGGTCCTGGAAGGAACTGCGAAGGCGTCCACCGTCGTGTCGCCAGGCCAGGCGTTCGAGGTACCTGGAGATGCCGATGAGGAGGAGTTTCTCCGTGTCCGATTCGGGATACCCGCGGAGGACGAACAGTTCGTCCTCCATGCCCACCAGCACGTCGGGCAGATCGACCTCGAAGTGCCCATCGCCGGTCGTGTACCGATCGGAGTTGACGAACAGGATCTCGCGCTGGAATCGGTCCATGGGCGAGGTCGCGACGACCTCGCCGTCGGCGACGAGCAGTACCCGGTCCTCCCCGACGTCGGAAATCGAGCGCTGATCGAGATCGATCGGCTGGTCGGCGAAGAGGCGATCGACCATCCGATCGACCGGGTCGGGGTTGTCCTGGTTGACGAGGAGGAAGGTATACTCCCGTTCGGTCCCGGCGGCGACCTCGTCGACGAACGATTCCAGCGACACTATCGCACCCTACGGCCCGGGGCAGAAAAACGTCTGGGCCGGGTCAGGCCGACGGCGCGACCAGGTCGGCGTCCTCTTTCGTTCTGGTATAGATATCTCGGGCCCAGTCCACCGCCTCGGGGCGGTCCGAACGGATGAATCCGTCGACCCCCCGATCACCGTAGATGACGACTGCCACTTCCTCGACGCCGGTGTCACCGATCTTGATACTGATCGGCGGGTCCTCGGTGGCCTCGTACACCCGCATTCGGCCGGTCGCGACGGCCTCGTCGAAGGGCTCCCAGTACGTGGCGAGCAGTTCGTTGAGCACCGAGGATTGGACGATGATCTCTGCCGACGTCTCGTGGTCGACGATCTGCTCGTAATAGGTGTCCACGTACTCGGGCAGCAGTCCCGTGACGATGCTGCGCACGTTCTCTGCGTCGTCCAGGAACTGCCGGAGGGCCACGATCGGTCGGTGTGGCGACTGCCGGTCGGCGTGCACCACCATGGCGTCTTTGAATAGCGCGAAGGGCAGTGACACGTCCTCGATCGGTTCGAGGACCTCGCTCGCCCGGAGAACGCCCTCCAATCCGGTCTCGAACTCCTCGAACCCCTGGACGGCGACCTCGCCGACCGTCGTCAGACCGACGCCGCCGGACCCGCGCGCTACGAGGTCGGCGTTTTCGAGCGAGCGAACGGCCCGGTCGATCGTGGACCGCGAGACGTCCAGGGTCGCCTCGAGTTCCCGTTTCGAGAGCGGACCGTCGCGGAGCGTCGCGAGCAGGGCTCTGCGTCGGGCGAGCAATCCCGTCACGTCCTCGACGTCGACCACCATCGACGGGATTGTCGAACCGACGGGTGAAAAATCCGCCGGATTTTACTTAAACGATGAAAAGATTTAATTTCATCCACCGATCTGCGACTGGCCGGGCAGTGGGTGACCTGAATACCGTGTATATCATAATTGATGGTGGCGGGTGGGTCACCACCGGCCGTGCCTCTGACGTGTCCCTCGGCGACTCGCCGAGGGCATTTCGTCCGTACTTCGACTACCGGGGGGAGCGAGTGCCCCACTTCTCGAGTGCGGTCTCGAGTTCCGGGTGCTCCGCTGCGTAGGTCTCCGGATCGACGCCTGCCAGATGGGCGTCGACCGCCTGCCGCATCGCTCTGGCGCCAGCCGCCGAACCGTCGGGGTGACCGTGAACGCCCCCGCCCGCCTGGACCATGACGTCCGTGCCGATCCGGTCGAGCAGCAGTTCGACGGTCCCCGGGTGGAGTCCGCCAGATGCGACCGGTAACACGTCGTTCAGACCGTGCAGGTCGCGCGCGAGCCACTCGTTGATGCCGACCGTGTCCTCGTTCTCCAGTTTCCCGAGGTTCGCCGTCCCCGTGTGGATGTGATCGACGCCCACGAGGCGGGCGACTTGCGCCAGGACCCGCATCGAGACGCCGTGCGTGTCGACCCGATCGAAGGCCGCGTGCATCGCCCGGTGGGCGTGGATCGCCAGCCCGCGGTCGGCCGCGTGCTCCCTGATCGACTGGACTGCGGCCCAGCCCGCCGTGATCACGTCCACCATCACGAAGTTTCCCCCCTGCGCGGCCACCATGTCCGCCCGGCGTTTCATCTCCTCCGTCTCTGCCGTGACGTTCACGAGGTAGTCCTTCCTGTCACCCGTCTCCTCCTGTGCGCGGTCTCGCATCTCGAAGGCTCGTTTCACCCGTTCCTCGAATCGGTTGAATGACTGGTTGGTCAGGTTCTCGTCGTCCTTGAGGAGGTCGATTCCGCCACGCCAGGCCTCGTATCCCACCTCTGCGTGTTGCTCCGGGGAGAGACCCACCTTCGGCTTGGGCACCGTCGCGAGGGCGGGCCGGTCCGCGGCGTCGAGCAACTCGCGCTTGACCGCCGAACCGTACTGCGGCCCCGGGAACGACCTGGCGAGACCCGCGGGCCAGTCAGCGTCCCGCAGTCTGATCGCGTCGACCGCCTTCATCCCCATGATGTTGCCGGCGATGCAGGAGAGCACCTGTGGCATGTTCCCCGCCTCGAACAGCGACTCGGGGTAGGCCACGCGCACGGTTTCGTCGCCGACGTCGAACGCCGTCGCGCTGAGAGCGGTCACCCGCTCGTCGACGTCGAGTGTCGCCCACGTTCCGTTCGAACTCTCCGATGCGACCCGGCCCGCCGCGTCCTCCACGTCGAGGCCGTCGGCGGGGTCGATGGCGAACTCACAGACCAGTTCGTCCGCCCCGGGTTCGTACTCGGTGTCGACGAAGTCCGCGTAGGAGATGCCGGTCATACTCCCTTCACCTTCGGGACAGACCGGGAAGAATGTTGGTACCGGACGGCTCAGACCGTGGCTTCCGCTCGCTCGATCAGCGAATCGTTGCCGACGAACACGGGCGTACGCTGGTGAACCGCCGACGCCTCCACGTCGAGCAGCGACCGTGAACCGTCCGTGGACGCCCCGCCAGCCGTCTCGACGACGTGTGCGATCGGGGCCCCCTCGAAGAGGAGCCTGAGTTTTCCGTTGGGACTGGAGCGAAGCGACGGATAACCGAACACGCCGCCGTAGGTCAGGACCTGGTTCACGTCGGCGATCATCGCCCCGCCGTACCGGAGTTTCAACGACGATTCGACCTCGGAGACGTACTCCGACACCCCGTCGGGCCAGTCGGGGACGCGACCACCGATCCCGTAGACCGTCGGCTCGGCGGGCAGTTCGACGCTCCCGGCGTCGCGTCGCGCACCGTCCTCGATGACGTACTCGGTGACGGTCCCGTCGCGAGCGACGGTCATCGTGGTGATGGGCCCGTACAGGACGAACCCGGAGGCGACCAGCGAGCGACCGGTCGTCGGCAGGTCGTCGTCGTAGACGCCCACGATCGTTCCCATCGGGTTGTTCGACCTGAGGTTGGAGGACCCGTCGAGCGGATCGACCGCGACGAGGTATCCGTCGCCGACGTCCTCCGTCGTCTCCCGCTCCTCGCTCGCGTACGTGCCGACCGAGGGCAGGTCCGCGAAGCGATCCCCGAGAATCTCGTCAGCCCACACGTCCGCCGCCAGCTGTCGCTGGCCGCTCGCGTTCTCCGCGTCGATCTTCGTTCGTCGACCGGGAAGGCCCGCGCGGATCTCCGGGGCCGTCTCGGCGACGGTGTCCAGGATGGCCTCGACGGTCATTCGAGGTGGACGAGAGCCTCGTCGACGCTCGCTTCCTCGAAGATGAGGGCCTCGAGGGCGTCGAGCATCTGCGTGGCGTTCTCGCGTTGCCAGACGTTCCGGCCGACGGCGAGGCCGTTCCCCCCGGCCTCCAGAACGGCGTCGACGCTCTCCAGGAACGACCGGTCGTCGGTCTTCGAGCCCCCACTCATGACGACCTTCACGGGGCCGGCGGCGTCGACGGCCCACTCCATCGCTCCGGGACTGCCCGGGTACTTGATCTTGGCGACGTCCGCTCCGAGTTCGAGCGCCAGTCGCGAGGCGTACGCGATCACGTCGTCTTTCGTGTCGTTCTTGACGCCCTGGCCGCGGGGGTACGACCACATCACGACCGGGAGGTCGTGGTCCCGGGCGGCTTCCTGGACCTCACGGAATTCCTCGGCCATCTCGACCTCGTGATTCGACCCGCCGTACAGGGTGAACCCGATGGCGTCCGCGCCGAGGTCGGCCGCGTGATCGACGCTCCAGTTGACCGCGCTGTCGTACTCTCCCATCCAGAGGTTCGACGTGCCGTTGACCTTCGCCAGGAGGTCCACGTCGTCCTCGTAGGACGGGTAGTACGCCTCGGCGATGCCCTTCTGGACCGCGAGCGAGGTGACGGCGTCGTGGGTCGCGATGTCCCAGATTGTCTCCGGGTCCATCGTCGCGGGGACCGCCTCGAAGTCGGACGGCCCGTGCTCCAGACCGTGGTCGTACGCGAGGATCAGGATCTTGCCGTCGCGGGCGAGCGGCGTGTCGTCCAGGGGTCGCATGCTATCGGGGAATGTGGGAGGATCGTATAATAGTGTAACTGAATCCAGACTACTCGTCCATCGAGCGCGCCGCGTTGCGCCACCGGCGGACGCGTCCCTCGGGAATGTCGAGCGACTGCGAGACGCGCCGGGGGTCGGCCGTGGCCAGTGTGCGGATCGACGTGATCCCTGCGTCGGCCAACCGTGCAGCGACGTCGTCGTCGATCTCCGCGATCGTCGTGACGGGCTTCGGTTTGCTCGCCTCGCGCCAGGCGATCTCCTCTCGATCGACGAACTCGGCGTCGCCGTGCGTCGGCCACGATTGCTCGCGCCAGGCCGCCTCTCCGTCCGTGTCGGTCTCGGTGCCCTCAGCGCTGCCGTCTGACGGCAGCGAGACGTCGTCCCAGGAGCCGGCGCTCGCGGCGACCCAGGCGGCCTCGTCGTCCTGGAGACCGCGGACCTGCTTCGCCCGGCGGTCCAGGTCCTCGCCGCCCTCCGTCGACCAGGCGAGCGAGTGTTCCCGACGGATTCGCGCGGCGACGCCAGCGTTCACCCCGACCGTCACGAGTTCGGCGTGGGTGACCCGCCGCTCCTCGATGTCCGCCGGCGTGATTCCGGCCTCTTCGAGGACCGCTGCCGTCGCAGGACCGACGAACTTCACCGACTCGAGTTCGTCGGAGACCGTCCCGGATGACACTGTATGGGCTGATGCGTCCCGAGGGGCTTGAGTGTTTCCCGTTTTTCGGCATTGCTAAGGCGTCGGCCTTCGCACCGTCCGACATGCGTACGCTCGAAGACATCGACACGGTCGGAGTGGTCGGCGCCGGTACGATGGGCAGCGGCATCGCCCAGGTCGCTGCGATGAACGGCTACGACGTGGTCATGCGCGACATCGAGGAGGAGTTCGTCGAGCAGGGATTCGACACGATCGGTGACAGCCTGGAGCGGTTCGTCGATCGGGGAACCATCACCGAGGACGAGGCGGACGACGTCGTCGACGCGATCCTCGGGACGACCGCCCTGCAGGACCTTGCCGACGCCGACCTCGTCGTGGAGGCCGCCCTCGAGGAGATGGACGTGAAGCAGGACCTGTTCGACGACCTCGACGACGTCCTCCCGGACGACGTCGTCCTCGCGACGAACACGAGCACGCTCTCGATCACGTCCATCGCGAGCGTGACCGATCGCGCCGACCTGGTCGTGGGTCTCCACTTCATGAATCCCGTCCCGATGATGGACGGGGTCGAGGTCGTGGTGGGCGAGAAGACCGACGACGCGGTCGTGACGCTGGCGCACGACTTCGCCGAGGACCTGGACAAGGAGACCTGGGAGTCCGACGACAAGCCCGGATTCGTCACCAACCGCATCCTCATCCCCTGGATCAACGAGGGGATCAGGGCGCTCGACGAGGGCGTCGCCTCCAAACGTGACATCGACCGTGGCATGAAACTCGGGACGAACGTCCCGATGGGACCGCTCGAACTCGCCGATCACATCGGCCTCGACATCTGTCTCCAGGCGAGCGAGACCCTCCACGAGGAACTCGGGGACCGGTACACCCCGGCGTACCTCCTCAAGCGCAAGGTGGAGGCTGGCGACCTCGGGAAGAAGACCGGGAAGGGCTTCTACGAATACTGAGCCGCGGGCGAAACGCCCAGGTGCGTCGCCTCCCCTGGTATAGGGCATGGTCGAGACCTGCACGTACTGCGGAAGCGACCTGACCCCACACGACACCGTGAGCGTTCGCGAACAGCGTGACGGCGAGACCGTGCTCGTGGGCCGATTCTGCAACTACGCCTGTCTCGCGGAACACATCGAGGAGGCGGGGTTGACGGCGGGCGCCTGTTGTTACGTCGATCCCGAGCGCATTCAGGAAACGTAAAGGAACGACCGCGGGAATACCAGCCCATGGACCTGAGCCTGACACCCGAACAGAAACAGATCCGGGACATGGTGCGCGAGTTCGTCGACGAAGAGGTCGCCCCCGTCGCCGACGAAATCGACGAGACCGACGATGTTCCGTGGGACCTCGTCGACGAGATGGGCGATCTGGGCCTGATGGGCATGCCGTTCCCGGAGAGGTACGACGGTGCCGGTCTCGACTATCACGCGTACGCGCTGGCGCTCGCGGAGATCAGCCGGGGGAGCGGCGGCCTGGGAACCATCGTGGCCGCGCACACGAGCCTCGCCGGCAACATGCTCAACGACTACGGCACCGAGGCCCAAAAGGAGCGCTACCTCGCCCCGATGAACCGGGGCGACGACATCGGTGCCTTCGCGCTCTCTGAGGCCGGCGCTGGCTCCGACGTCCCGGCGATGGAGACGGTCGCCGAGAAGGACGGCGACGGGTACGTCGTCAACGGGGGTAAACTCTGGATATCGAACGGATCGATCGCGGACACCGTCACGCTGTTCGCCAAGACCGACCCCGAGAAGGGTCACAAGGGCATCTCGTCCTTCGTCGTCCGTCCCGAGGAGGACGACGGCTTCTCCGTCGAGAATACGGAGCACAAGCTCGGTGACAAGGGGTGTCCGACCGCCGAGTTGCGCTTCGACGACATGCGGATCCCGGAGGACCGGCTCCTGGGCGAGGAGGGCGACGGCTTCTATCACTCCCTCAAGACGCTCAACGGCGGCCGGATCACCATCGCCGCGCGCTCGGTCGGCATCGCCCGGGCTGCCCACGAGGCGGCCCTGGAGTACGCCCAGCAGCGCGAGCAGTTCGGCCAGCCGATCGCCGAGTTGCAGGCCATCCAGCACAAACTCGCCGACATGGACACAAAGATCCAGAGCGCGAGGCTCCTGATGCACCAGGCGGCCCACAACAAGATCGAGGGGGAGCGGTACGTCAAGGAAGCCGCACAGGCCAAGTTGAAGGCGTCCGAGGTGAGCCGGGAAGTGGCGAACGAGGCGCTCCAGATTCACGGTGGATACGGGTACACCAAGGACTTCCCGGTCGAGCGGTTCTACCGGGACGCCAAATTGAACGAGATCTACGAGGGGACGAGCGAGGTCCTCAGGAACACCATCGCGAACGAGCTACTGGGCTGAGTGGCCGTTCGGGCGACGTGGTCGTCGCACCGGCCGCCGTCTCGATCGTTCCGTATTCCTTTTACCGTTTCTTTCCAATTTATACCGTATGGATTCCGTGCGAATCGCTGGCGTCGGGCTCACCCACTTCGGCGAACACCCGGAGCGAACGAGTCGTGACATGTTCGCGGAGGCGGGCCTCGCGGCGCTCGAGGACGCGGGCGTCGAACCGGAGGAGGTCGAGGGCGTCTTCTACGGGAACTTCATGGGCGAACTCGCCGAACATCAGGGCCACCAGGGACCGCTCGCAGCGGAGGCCCTCGGCATCGACGCCCAGGCGACCCGGTACGAGAGCGCCTGTGCCTCCTCGGGCGTGGCGGTGCGCGAGGCAGTCAAGAACGTCCGGTCTGGGGAGAGCGACGTGGTCCTCGTCGGCGGAGCCGAACGAATGACGAACCTCGAGACGGCCGAGACCACGGAGTCGCTGGCCATCGCCGCCGACGACCTCTACGAGGTCAGGGCGGGAATGACGTTCCCGGGTGCGTACGCGCTGATGGCAGACGCCTACTTCGACGAGTACGGCGGTTCCCGCGAGGATCTGGCGTACGTCGCCCAGAAGAACCACGCCAACGCGGTGGGGAACGAGTACGCGCAGTTCCGTTACGAGATCGACGTGGAGGACGCACTCGACTCCCCGCCCGTCGCCGAACCGCTCCACCTCTACGACGCCTGTCCGATCACCGACGGTGCATCGGCGGTCGTGGTCGTGAGCGAGGACTACGCGGCCGCGAACGACCTCGAGGCGGGCGTTCGCATCACCGGAACGGGACAGGGCACCGACAAGATGGCACTCCAGGACCGGGAGTACCTGGCCCGGACCCCGGCTGCACGCGACGCCGCCGAGGAGGCCTTCGACGAGGCGGGAGTCGGCCCCGAAGACGTCGGCGCTGCCGAGGTCCACGACTGCTTCACCATCGCGGAGGTCCTCGCGCTCGAGGCCCTGGGCTTCTACGACCACGGCGAGGGCATCGACGCCGCGCGCGCCGGGGAGACCCTCCCGGACGGCGACCTCCCGGTCAACCTCTCCGGGGGTCTCAAGGCGAAGGGACACCCCGTCGGGGCGACGGGTGCCGCACAGATCGTCGAGATGACGCGTCTCCTGCGCGGCGACCACCACAACAGCGAGCACGTCGCGGACGCCTCGGTCGGCGTCACACACAACGCGGGCGGGACGGTCGCGAGCACGGTCGTTCACGTCTTGGAGGTGGACCGATGAGTGGCGTTCGCGACGCGGGCTACGACGACCTCCTCGACGCCCTCGAGGCGGGGGAGGGCTACTACCTCGAGTGCGAGGAGGGACACGGTTCGCTCCCGCCCCGCCGGGCCTGTCCGCACTGTGGCAGCCGCGACCTGGAGGAGGTCGATCTCCCCGACGCGGGGACGGTCGAGGCGCACACGGTCGTCCACGTCCCGACGCCGCGGTTCCTTGACGACGCCCCGTACACGACGGCGGTCGTCGACTTCGGCGGAGTCCAGTTGACCGGGCAACTGCTCGGGGTCGAACCGGGGGACGTCGAGAACGGGATGGACGTGGGCGTCTCGATCGGCGAGACCGAGACGAACGAGGAGCGGTTAGTCGTGTTCGAGCCGCGGTAGCGCGTCGCGGATGGCGTCGATGAAGGCGTCAGGGTGCTCCTCGTGGACCAGTCCCGCCGCCTCCGCGATGACCACGAGCGTCGCGTCGGCCGTCTCGGCGAGCGCTCGCCTCCGGTCGGCGGCGGAGAACGGCCCGCGATTCCCCCAGACGAGCGTCACTGGGACGTCGAGTGCGCCGAGGGAATCCGCGAGCGGGCGCGAGGGCTCGAGGAACCCCCCGACGAAGGACGCTGGCGCGTACCTGGCGTTCGGCTGGTGAGCCGTTCGCCACTGGTAATCGACGACGTCCCCCTCGAGCGCTCCCGGATCCGCGTAGGCGAACCGGCGGTCGAAGTACGCGATCGACGGCCGGGAGACGAGGAGGTCGAACAGTGCCTGACCGATCACGGGCAGCCTGAACAGTTCCCGAACGGCCGCGGACCGGGAGCCGGTGTCTTCCGTTAGATTGACGAGCACCAGTCCAGACACGGGTGTCTCGGCGGCCGCTACGGCCGCGAACGAGGCGGTGAGCGAACTCGCGACGACGAGTGGCTCGTCGGCGACGTCTGCCAGGAAATCTCGAAGGAATCCCTCGTAGGTGCCACCGTCGTAGACGACCGGCGGCCGATCCGAGGTTCCGAACCCGGGGAGATCCGGCGCCAGGACGTGATAGCGGCCGGCGAGCGCGCCGAAGATCCGGTGGAACTCCCTCGCCGAGGCGGCGGCGTGGATACCGTGGAGGAGGACGACGTCGGGCCGGTCGGGGTCGCCCGCCTCGACGTAGCGAACGTCGTACCCCCGCCACCGGTAGGTTCGATCGCGACCGGAGAGCGCGGGCGACAGGGGACCGGCCCGGGTCTCGAGCGAGCGATGGACGCCGGCCGCGACCGCGAGCCCCCCGGCGAGTCCGGTGAGGACGGATCGAAGGCGCATACCCGAATCGACGCCCGCCAGTCGCTTAGCCGTTGTGTCGATCGACGCAGTCGGCGATCGGATCGACGACCTCTGCGGCGATGGCGTAGGGGTCCGTCTCCTTGGCCGCCACTGCGTCGACGAAGTGCTCCATCCCGCCCCGTCGTTCGAGTTCGCGTTCGACGATCGCGGACGCGTCGTCGCGGAGCAGGGTCCGAATCTCCGAGGCGAAGCGTTCCCGGCGCTTCTCCTCGCGACGTCCCGACTCGTCGAGCCACGCGGCGTGCTCCTCGAAGACCTCGAGGAGGTCGTCGATCCCCTCGCTCTTCGTCGCGACCGTCTCGACGATCTGTGGATCCCAGTCGCCCGGCGATCGGTCGCGCATGTCGAGCATGTTCGTGAGTTCCTGTACGGTTCGGTCCGCGCCCGCCAGGTCAGCCTTGTTCACCACGAAGACGTCCCCGATCTCGAGGATGCCCGCCTTGAGCATCTGCACGTCGTCGCCACTCGCGGGCGGGATCAGGACGGCGACCGTGTCCGCGGTACGAACGACGTCGACCTCGTTCTGCCCGGCCCCCACGGTCTCGACGACGACGACGTCCTTGCCGAACGCGTCGAGGGCCTTGATGGCGTCGGAGGTGGCAGTCGAGAGACCGCCGAGATTGCCGCGGGCGCTCATCGACCTGAAGAAGACGTCCATGTCTCCGGACGTCGATTCCATCCGGATCCGATCGCCCAGGACGGCGCCCCCCGAGAACGGCGATGACGGATCGACGGCGATCACGCCCACGCTCAGCCCCTCGTCGCGATACCGCTTCGCGAGTTTGTCGACCAGGGTGGACTTGCCCGCCCCGGGGCTCCCAGTGATGCCAACGACCTCTGCTCCGCCCGCGTGTCGGTACAGTGCCGAGACCAGGTCGCGATACCCCTCCTGGCGGTTCTCGATGCGCGTGATGGCGCGCGCGAGTGCGGCGTGGTCCCCCGCGAGGAGGTCATCGACCAGGTCCGGTCGGGTGGGCGTCGACATCTTACGCGTCGACGTTGTCCCGGACGTACGAGATGGTCTCCTCCATCGGCGTACCGGGACCGAAGATGGCGTCGACACCGGCCTCCCTGAGGCCTTCCCGGTCCTCGTCCGGGATGATGCCCCCCACGAGGATGAGCGTGTCCTCGAAGACGCCGTACTCCTCGAGGCCCTCGACGACCTTCGGAACGAGCGTGTTGTGCGCCCCAGAGAGAATGGAGATGCCGAGGACGTCGACGTCCTCCTGGACCACCGCGTTGACGATGTCGTCCGGCGCCTGGTGTAGCCCGGAGTAGATGACCTCGAACCCTGCGTCGCGGAAGGCCCGGGAGATGACGTGCGCGCCCCGGTCGTGGCCGTCCAGACCGACCTTCGCCACGAGCGTGCGGATCTTGCGTTGAGACTGCGTCTCGCTCATACCCGAACGTCGGACGTAGCGGGGTTTCACTCTAACGGACTTTCATTACAGTGGAATTGGTGTAACCCAATCTGACTTGAATCGACCGGGGTCGTTGCAGGTGTCGCCGTCCCAGGTGACTATTTGTGCGAGGCTACACAAACGGAAGACATGGCCGTACGCGAAGCAACTGCGGGAGACGCAGCGGACATCCGGGACGTCGCACGAAAATCGCTTCTCGCGTCGTACACCGGTGCGCTCGACGGCGAGACGATCGAGGAAGCCATCGAGGAGTGGTACGGTGGCGACCGGATCGAGCACCTGCTCACGATGGAGACCGAACTGTTCCTCGTCGGTCTCGTCGACGACGAAATCGCCGGATTCGCGGAAATGACCGTCTCCGACGCCACCGACGTCGGTGCGATCCAGTGGTTGCACGTGGATCCGGACTACCGGGACGAGGGCGTGGGGTCCGAACTATTGGCCGCGGCCGAGGAGCTCCTCCTCGAGAGGGGCGTCGACCGAATCGAGGGTGCCGTCCTGGCGGCGAACCAGACCGGTGCGGACTTCTACGAGGACCACGGCTACGTCCGGGGGGCGGACCAGGAGACGACCATCGCCGGCGAGACGTTCACGGAGCGGCGCTACCTGCGCTTCCCGGAGGGGGAGCCCGCTGCACTGACCGAGGCGCGCCAGACCGACGAGGGGACCGTCTACGTCGCCCTCGACGAGCACGAGATCGGTTCGCGTGGTGACTTCTACGTGGCGTACACCGACGTCGAGCGCAACAACCGGTACGGCTACTACTGCAACAACTGCGACTCCGTGAACACGTCGATGGACGCGATGGGCAAGATCGAGTGCAACGACTGCAACAACAAGCGGAAGCCGAGTCGGTGGGACGCCGCCTACCTCTGAGTCAGCCCTGGCCGACCATCCGGTCCTCGTCGTCCCAGACCTCCTGTCGAAGTTCGTACTTTTGCACCTTGCCGGTCGCGGTGGTCGGCAACTCCTCGACGAACTCTATCTCCTTGGCAGCCTTGTAGGAGGCCAGGTGCTCGCGCGTGAATTCCTTGAGTTCCTGTGCGGTGACGTCGGGGTTCGCGGGATCGCCCGATTCGGGCACCACGAAGGCCCTCGGGACCTCGCCCCACTTCTCCGAAGGCGAGGGAATGACGGCGACATCGGCGACGGCCTCGTGTTCGAAGAGCGCGTCCTCGATCTCGATGCTCGAGATGTTCTCCCCGCCCGAGATGATGATGTCCTTCTTGCGATCCTGGATCGAGATGAACCCGTTCTCGTCGACGACGGCGAGGTCGCCCATGTGATAGTAGCCCTCGATGCGGTCGTTGAACGCCTTCTCCGTCTCCTCGGGCTTGTTCCAGTACCCCTCCATGACCATGTTGCCGTCCACGACGATCTCGCCGATGGTCGCGTCGTCCCTGGGGACGTCGTTGCCGTTCTCGTCCACCACCCGGACGTCCGTTCCGAGGAAGGCGATCCCCTGGCGCTTCTTGAACCGGAAGCGACTCTCATCGTCGAGGAACCGCTTCGCGTCCGAGGTCGTGATGAGCGGGCCCGTCTCCGTCGCGCCGTACACGTGCTTGAGGTACCAGCCGAAGTCGTCCTCGATCGTCCTGATCGTGGCCTCGGGTGGGGCGCTCCCGGCGGTCGCGACGCGAACCGGGTTGTCGCCTTCGGTCACCGGTTCGTGCTCCTCGTAGTAACTCATCAGCATGTTGAGCACGGTCGGCGCGGCGCTGAAGTACGAGACGTCCTCGTCCCGGATCGTCTCGAAGACGTCCGCCGCTTCGACGCCGCGGGTACAGACGTGTTTTGCGCCCAACCCGGTGATCGCGTAGATGTGACCCCAGCCGTTGACGTGGAACATCGGCAGCGTCCACAGGTAGACGTCGTCGTCAGTGATCTCCTGGTGGATCGTGACGATGTAGGCGTGGAGGGTCTCGTTGCGATGTGTCCGCATCACTCCCTTCGGGTCGCCGGTCGTCCCGGAGGTGTAATTGATCGTGATGACGTCGTCCTCGTCCATGTCGGGACGGTCGTAGGCCGTCCCGGCGTCCGCGATGACCGTCTCGAAGTCCTCCCACTCCCCCTCGACCGCGTCCGGGTCGTTCGTGATGAAGACCTCCGTCGGAACCTCCTCCCGCACCGCCTGAATCTTCTCCGCGAAGTCGTAATCAGCGTAGACCGCATCCACGTCCGCGTCGGAGAGGATGTACTCGAAGTCCTCCGGCGTCAACCGGTAGTTGAGCGGCGTGTGGACGGCGCCGACCTGCATCGACCCGTACGCTGCCTCGAGGTGGTAGTGGGTGTTCGGGTCGAGAACGGCGACGCGGTCGCCCTTCTCGATGCCCCGTTCCTGGAGGGCGGCCGAGAAGCGGTCCGCCCGCTCCCCGAATTCGTCGTAACTGTAGCGCTCCCCCGTCGTGGCGACGATCGCCTCCTGGTCGCCGTAGTAGTCCCTCGCTCTATCGAGAAAATCAGTAACGAGCAGTGGCTTTTTCATGCGACGTCTTTCCTTCGTCGCAATCGTAAATAATCATTAATATCTCTGCAGAAACGCGAGAATCGGCTGGGCACTCCCACGATACGGTGGGTCAGGCGACCCCGAGCGTCTCCTGGTAACTACCGTACTCGGCCTCGAAGACCCCCATGATCTCACCCATCGACGCGTAGGCCTTCACCGCGTCCACGATGTACGGCATCGTGTTCTCGTCGGACTGAATCGCCGATCGGAGGTCCTCGAGGGCGGCCTCGACGGCCGCGTCGTCCCGCTCCTCTTTGACCGATTCGAGACGCTCGAGTTGACGCTCCCTGGTCGCCTCCTCGTCGACGTGGAGCAGTTCGACGTCCTCGTCCTCGTCGCCGTCCGGCGAGTACTTGTTGACCCCGACGACGACCTCCTCCCCCTCGTCGACCCGCTCCTGGTACTCGTACGCGGACTCCTGGATCTCGCGATGGAAGTATCCCTGGTCGATGCCCGCCAGGACGCCGTCGCGGACCGAGCCGTCGCCCATCTCGCGGATTTCCTCGATGTAGTCCATCGTCTTCTCCTCGACCTCGTCTGTGAGCGATTCGACGGCGAACGAGCCGCCAAGCGGATCCACGATGTCCGCGGCACCGGACTCCTCGGCGATGATCTGCTGCGTCCGGAGCGCGACCCTGACCGCCTCCTCGGAGGGCAACGCGTGCGCCTCGTCGTAACTGTTGGTGTGGAGACTCTGGGTCCCCCCGAGGACGGCCGCGAGGGCCTGTATCGTGACCCGGACCACGTTGTTCAACGGTTGCTGGGCCGTGAGCGACTGACCCGCGGTTTGCGTGTGGAACTTGAGCCGCTTCGACTCCTCGCGGTCCGCGCCGTACCACTCGTCCATGACGCGCGCGTAGATGCGACGCGCAGCCCGGAACTTCGCGATTTCCTCGAACAGCGAGTTGTGCGAGTTGAAGAAGAACGAGAGTCGGGGCGCGAACTCGTCGACGTCGAGACCGCGGTCGATGGCGTCTTCGACGTACGCGAATCCGTCCGCGAGGGTGAACGCCAGTTCCTGAACCGCCGTCGAACCGGCCTCGCGGATGTGGTATCCCGAGACGGAGATGGGGTGGAACCGCGGCGTCTCTCGTGCAGAGAACTCCACGACGTCCGTCACCAGATCGAGTGACGGCTCCGGGGGGACGACCCACTCCTTCTGGGCGATGAACTCCTTGAGCATGTCGTTCTGGAGGGTCCCCCTGATCTCGTCGCGTGGGACCCCCTGCTGGTCCGCGAGCGCCACGTACATCGCGTAGACGACCGGCGCGCTCGGGTTGATGGTGAACGACGTCGAGACCTCGCCGAGGTCGATCCCGTCGAAGAGGACTTCCATGTCCGCGAGCGTGTCGACGGCGACCCCCTCCTTGCCGACTTCGCCGAGCGCCATCGGGTCGTCGGAGTCGATCCCCATCAGCGAGGGCATGTCGAACGCGGTGGAGAGGCCGGTCTGCCCCTCCTCGATCAGGTAGTGGAACCGTTCGTTGGTCTCCTCGGCGGTGCCGTAGCCCGCGAACTGGCGCATGGTCCACGGGCGGCCACGGTACATCGTCGGATAGACGCCTCGGGTGTACGGCGGATCGCCGGGGAACCCGAGGTCCTCCTCGTAATCGAGGTCGGCGACGTCCTCCGGCGTGTAGAGACGGTCGACTTCGAGATTGGAGACCGTCGCGAACCGGTCGGCTCGCTCGCCGTGGGCGTCGAGGAACGGCTCGAGGGTTTCCTCCGTCCACTCGCTTCGAGCCTCGCGGATCTCGTCGAGGTCGTCCTCGTCGAACATACTGATCGAATTCGATCCGATATTCCATTAAGGTTCGTGTGCGAGTGTCAGCGCCGTCGGGGAATCACTGCTGGCTCAGGCGCTCGGTCGTCTCGACGAGTGGATGACGGGCGTAATCAACGACCGTGACGTCCTCGAGACTCTCGAGTCCCTCCTTCTCGGCCGTCCGGGCCATCCCGAGGTCGACGCGCCTGTCGAGGACGATGACGTATGCGTCCATCTCGTCGATGCCCACCCTCTGGGCGGCCATGACCCGGTGGTGCCCATCCGCGAGCAGCAGCTGTCCGCCGTTGTCGATGACGACCAGCGGTTCGGCGAGCCCTCGCTCGAGTTCGTAACTGCGTCCCTCGAGTTCGTCCGCGTAGACCTTGCCCTGCGTGGGAATGAGGTCCGAGAGGTCGACCGTCCGGCGTTCCTCGGTGGCCTCGACGCCGTGAATGGACTCAAGCGTCCGCTTGAGTTTGCCGACCTTTTCTGGGGTCGCTCGCTCGATCTGACTGCGGATCACGTCGGCGTTCGAGATGATACCCACCAGGTTGCCCGCGTCGTCGACCACCGGCAGTTTCTGGATGCCCGACCGGAGGATCACGCGGGCGGCGTCGGTGACCCGCATGTCGGGATGGGCGACGATGAGGTCGGTGCTCATCACCTTGAAAATCGGCTCCTCGGGATCCTCGAGGAGGAGGTCTCGGGCGCTCACGAACCCCTCGACGCGTCGGCCGTCGGTGACCGGGAACCCGTTGTGATCGTCGCTCTCGATGATCCGTCGGGAGACCGCCTCGACCGACTCGTCGGGAGAGACCGTCGCCACGTCCCTGGTCATGTAATCATTGACCGTGGCGTGCGACGATTCGTCGACCCCCTCGCCGTCGCCAATCGGTGAGTCCATCGATGGTACCTACACGTCCGAGCGAAGATAATATTGGCCATCCTATTCCCAGCGCGGCGGTACCGCGGGCGGGGTCACGCGTCCAGATCGTCCGGATCCACGACGTCGAAGAACTTCGAGGTCACGACGTCCTCGACCATCTTCGTCAGTTCTTCCTCGGAGTCCACCTCGCCGAAGATGCCGAGGTCGATCTGCGCGCCCGCCATGTCCGCGTGGCCGCCCGCGCTGCCCATTCCGCGGAACGACCGCCGCAGGGCGTCGCCCAGGTCGACGTGGACCCCCCTCGCCCGTGCCGAGAGATATATCGTCGAATCGGCGTAGCCATACACCAGGGTCACGGCAACGCCGTTCATGTTCAGGAGGCGGTCGGCGGCCTGCGCGAGGGCGTCCCGGTCGGTGAGAGCGCCCACACAGGAGGCGAGCACTGCACCGCGCTGGCGACGGTTGCGGATCGCGCGACCGATGGTCTCCATCGTGTCGGTGCCGATGGAGGGCGACTCGATGCGCTGGAGCGTGGCGACGTCGGCGTGGGGCAAGAGCGCCGCCGCGGCCTCGAAGTCCTGCCGGGTGATCTCCCTGGCGAAGTCCTTGGTGTCGACCCGGATGCCGTACAGGAGCCCGGTCGCGACCGCGACGTCTATCTCGATCCCGTACCCACGGAGATAGCCCGCGAGGAGGGTACTCGTCGCACCGACGTCCTCGCGAATGTCGACGAACGTCGCGTCGACGGACTGCTTTGGCGGATGGTGATCCACCACGATAGCGACGTTCGTGTCCGGGGACAGCTGGTCGTTGACGCCCGGCGAGGAGTGATCGACGAGCGCCACGGCGTCGAAGTCGTGGTCCTCCTCCGCGTCGAGGTTCTCGAGGTCCAGCTCGAGGAGATTGACGAAGGCGCGGTTCTCCTGGTGGGAGATGCTCCCGAAATAGACCGGGGTGGCCTCGACGCCGTGCCAGTCGGCCACCTCGGCCAGGGCGATCGCGGACGCGATGGCGTCGGGGTCCGGATTGTCGTGCATGAAGATGCCCAGGTGACCGTCGATGGATTGGAGTGTGGCCCTGAGTCGGCGGAGGCGGTCCGCCTGGTCCCGTCGCAGGACCGACGCGAGGTGGTCGACAAGGGCCGCGCCCGGATCGAAGCGGTCGTCGACGATCGCCTCGAGGTCCCTCGCCGTCGAACGGGAGGCGTCCTCGCCAGCATATCCCAGGAGATGGGCCCGTGTGAACGTCTCCCGGGCGGCGGCGGCGACCGACAGGTTCGCGTCTGGGTCGTCGCCGGCGATGACGACGACGTCCGGATCCAGGTCCAGTCCCGACAGCGTCTCCGCGTTGGTCGGGTCGCCGACGTGCGCGTCGATCTTTTCGTTCCGAAGTTGTTCGACGCGTCCCTCGTCGGATTCGACGACCTGGAGGCTTCCCTGCCGGTCCCGGAGGTGCTCGAGCAGTCCGAGACACGTCCCGCCACAGCCGAGCACCAGCCGGGATATCATACGCCGTGTGCTGTCCCCCTGGAACCGCTAATAATCTCCGGTCGATGCTACAGCAGCACCGACGCGGCGTCTATCGCCCACTGTGCGACGGGGTCGAACGCGAACAGCAGTCCGACCGTCGCGACGGCGGCGCCGACGACGGCCACGTAGAGCCCGGTCGGCGTTCGATCGATGGTGAACTCGGTCTCGGGCTCTTCGATCCAGATGGCCTTGACGACCCGCGAGTAGTAGTAAAGCGAGAGTGCGCTGTTGATGGCGGCGATGGCCGCGAGCCACCAGAAGCCCGCCTGGACGGCCCCCGCGAAGAGGAAGTACTTCGAGAGGAAGCCCGCACCGACCGGGAGCCCCGCGAGGCTGAACATGAACACCGTCATCGCTACCGAGGCGAACGGGGCCCGCCGCGCCAGGCCGTTGTAGTCCTCGAAGGTTCGACCGACGCCCCAGTACTCGGCCAGGGCGACGTAGAGGAAGGCCCCGGTGTTCATGAAGCCGTAGACCAGCAGGTGCATCATCGCCGCACCCAGGACGAGCGTGTCGGCCTCGATCCCGCCGCCGCCGAGTGCGGCCAGACCGATGAACACGTACCCGGCGTGGCCGACCGAGGAGTACGCGAGCATCCGTTTGACGTTCTCCTGGACCGCCGCGGCGAAGTTCCCGAGGGTCATCGTCACGATCGCGATCACGACGAAGAGCCAGGACCACGGAATGGTCGCTCCGACCGCGTCCAGCGGGAATGCCTCGACGAAGACGCGGAAGGCGATGGCGAATCCGGCCGCCTTCGAGGCCGACGAGATGAGCGCGCTGATCGGGGCCGGCGCGCCCTCGTACGCCTCGGGCGCCCAGAAGTGGAACGGGACGGACGCCGTCTTGAAGAGGAACCCGCCGGCGAGCATCAACACCCCGAGACCGAGCAGCCCGGTGTGGCCAGCGTCCATGGTCCGTACCGCCTCGGCGATCGGTCCGAGCTGGAGCGTGCCAGTGGCACCGTAGATCAGGCTGATGCCGTAGACCATGATGGCCGACGACAGCGCGCCGATCAGGAAGTACTTCAACCCGGCCTCGACGCTGCCCTTGTTTGTCTTGAGGTACGCGACCAGGCCGTAGGACGGGAGTGACGCCAGTTCGAGGCTGACGAAGACCGTCACGAGGCTGTTCGCGGCGGCCATCAGGGCCATCCCCGAGGCGGCCAGCGCGACCAGCGAGTAGTACTCGCCCAGGTTCTCCTCGTCCTCGACGTAGTCGTAACTCCCGACGACGACCAGGGCCATGACGCTCCCCACGACGAACGTGAAGAACAGGCTCATCTGGTCGACGACGAGCGCACCTCCGAACGTCTCGAACTGCTCCAGGCCGGTTCCCGCGGAGAGGAACCAGGCGCTCGTTCCCGCGACCGCGAGCGACCCGACCGTGGCGATGGCCGCGAGTGCGGCGTTGCGTCGGGACCGCGGTGCGACGGTGTCGTAGGTCAACAGGACGAGCGCGGTGAGCGCGATCAGGTACTGTGGCGTCAGGTAGGGTAGTTCGACCATTCAGAGACCACCTCCAACGGTGAGGATGTCGCGAACCGCGTTCTGGATCATCCCGTAGAAGATGTCGGGTGCCGTTCCCAGCAGGACGACCAGGAGGATGAGCACGACGATTGCCGCCGCGTCGTGGAACGCGGCCGGGACGATTTCGTACTCGGTGTCGGCCCGGAACGGCCCGAAGAGCACCCGCTGCATCGCGAACAGCAGGTAGCCGGCCACGATGACGATGCCGAACATCGCCACCGCGGTGAACGCCGGTGCGCCCGGCAGGACCGTGGACTGCATGCTGCCGACGAAGATGAAGAACTCGCCGGCGAACCCGGCCATCAGCGGCAGTCCCATGTAGCCAAAGGCCGCCGAGACGAAGACGGCGCTCGTCACCGGCATCCGGTCGGCGAGTCCCGAGAGGTCGCCGACCATCCGGGTGTGCGCGACGTTGTAGATGACGCCGACGCTCATGAACATCAACCCGGAGATGAGTCCGTGGGCGACCATCTGGAAGGTCGCCCCGCCCAGCCCGTACATCGTGTACGCGACCAGTCCCAGGATGACGTACCCCATCGACGAGATGGAGGAGTACGCGACGATCCGCTTGAGGTCGCGCTGGGCGAGCGCGAGCATCGCGCCGTAGATCACGCTGATGACCGCGAAGACGGCGATCGGCACCGCCAAGTCGGCAGCGACCTGCGGGAGCATCGTGAAGTTGAACCGGAGCAGTGCGTAGGTCCCCATCTTCAGCAGGACG
>JBDGUD010000048.1:31695-45191 GCA_042216165.1 Halanaeroarchaeum sp. | reverse complement strand
GGGAGACGATGGGGTCGCTCGGCGTCACGGCATCGATGTCGTCGTTGGTCACGAGGGGAACCCGCACCGCGTCCGGTTCGATCCGCGTGGGTTCGGTCTCGAACTCCCCGCGCTTCCACGCCTCCGGTCCGAGGATGTTGATGCGTCCCCCGCCGAGCGTGTTCTCCTCGACGAGCGCCCGGTCGAGGACGAGCAGGCAGTTCGTCCGTTTCCGGACGCCGAACATGTCGGGGTCGCGATCGATCTCGAAGCTCCATCCGGGCCCGCCGTCCGCCAGCACCTCCCCGTCACCGGGGCCGCCAGGCCGGCCCGCCTCCGCGAGCAGGGTCGTCGCCGGCGTCCCGACGGGGACGTCGAGGAATCGATGGCGCGGCGTGTCGCCGTCGACGTGGACGAGTTTGCGGGTCACGGGGGCGCCATCGTTCAACGCCCGGTAGACGTTGTAGAGGGATTCCGTGTTCTGGACGATCCAGCCGTGATCGAGCGGGAGGTCGCTGCCGACGACCGTGTCCGCGACCATCCGGAGCAGGACGCTCTCCATTCCGTACTCGTAGCGATCCTCGGTGCAGGCGACGACGGTCCCGGTCACCTCGGAGTCGATCGGCAAATCGTCTGGCTCGTAGACGTCGGCGCCCGTCTGCTCCTCGAGCGCACCGATCCAGACGCCCCGGTAGGACTGCTTGGTCCCGATCACGACGGTGTCGAGGCCGGACTCGAGCAACCGGTCGATCAACGTGGCCAGCTCGCTCGCCCGCTCGCGGCCGAGGTAGCGATCCTTCACGAAGTTCGGTTCGCTCTCCTGGTGGTTGATCAACAGGGCGTCGATTTCGTCCACGCGCTCCCACTTCGGGTACGCGGGGAATCCCGCCCCGCCGGCACCGGCGACGCCCGCTTCCCTGACCGTCTCGGCTATCCGGTCGGCGTCGAGGGCGGACCGCTTGGGTTCGGTGCGTGCCATACCACAATATTAGGGGTTCGGTATGATAAAACCTCACAGTATTCGGCCAGTCCCGCCAGCGCGGTCGCTGTTCGCCTCTGGTACAGAAGAAGTGTGACGGGATCAGTCGTCCCGGCTCGGGCGGGTGTGTTCGCTTCCGGTGCCCCGGGTCCGAAGCCCGCGACCTCTCTTCCCCGCTCCAGTCAGACCACGGAGGGCCCGGTTCTCGTGGGTGTCGTCGCAGATCCAGTTTAGGTCGTCGTCGTTCTGGATCGCCGGGTGGTTCGGATCGACCAGTACGACCTCGAACCAACGCTGGCTGCCGTCCTCGCCCACCCAGTAGGAGTTGAGCACCCGGAGGTTGGGGTACTTTCGCGTCGAACGCTCCTCCGCGATATGCTGGAGGTTCTTCGAACGCCCGATGCGATTCACGCCCTGCCGTTTCGTCCGCCGACCGGCCCTGTGTCGTGACTTCCGGGCGGTGCCCTTTCTGACGCTGACGCGGGCCACGACGACGCCCTGTTTCGCCTTGTAGCCCAGTTCGCGGGCCTTATCGAGGCGCGTGGGTCGATCGACGCGGACGATCGCGCCCTGGTCGCGCCACTCCTGTTTGCGCTGCCACTGCAGTTCGGCGAGCTTGCCGTCGTCCGGGTCCTGCCAGGCGTCCCGGATGTGGGAGTAGAAGCTTCGTGCCATTGGTTTCACCGCGGGCGCTTGGTGGTTCAATCCGCGCGTGGCGGATCACATCCCGTCCCGAGTTCTCGGGAGCCCGCTGGAGCCCGCTCGCCAGCGAGTTACGTGAATTCGGCCCGGTACGCTCAAAAGGACTTCGAATCGGCGCTACCCGCGGCCGACCCCGAAGGCGAGGCCGCGATTCCGGTGGAACTCCATCGGCGGGACGTCGGGGCCCGGCAACCCGAGGAGCGTTCCGGCGTCGGCCCCCTTCGGGACGACGAAGACGACCCACATCGACGCGGTGCCATTGGCTTCGACCGGGACCGGTGGCTGGCCGACCGCTCCCTCGAGACGTCGTGGCGCCACGCGCGTCCCGTTCGCGGCGAATCCCAGGTGTTCGGGGCGAACGATGACCCGTTGGTCGCGGTGGTTCGTGACGTTCATCTGGACCACGACGAACTGCTGCCCGTCGGGGGCCTCGTACCGGTTCCCGCCGTTCGTGCTGACGACGGACTGGGCCCGCGCGTCCCAGGCGACTTCGATTGCACTCTCGTTCCCGGTGGTCAGCGACACGGCAGTGACGGTGAACTCGTCGCCGGTGTCGGCACCCAGTTCGACGCCGAGCGCGGGCAGGTCCCCGGGGACGGGCGGGAGCACCCCGAGAGTCTGTGCACCCCCGGCCGCTATCGCGACGACTGCCACGACCGCGAGCAACCGGCCGAGCCCTCTCGTTGGAATCGATATCGGCGACGGCGATCGCAACGACGGGAGTCCGGGCAATGGCAGTCCGGCGAGGTACGACCCGCCGTCGTCCCGGAACTCGGCGACCAGATCCGTCAGTCCCTCCTCCTCGACCGTCTCCGCCAGTTCCTCCGTGTCGAGCAGGTGGACGCCGTTCGCGGACGCGATTCGTTCGGCGTCGTCGGTGAAGGTGCCACGCGTCGCGACGACGCCGACGTCGACGTTCTTCGCGTCGCAGATACCCGCCACGGACTGGACCCGCTCCCCGGGCACCTCCGAATCGGGGTCCGGCACGACGAGCATCAGGCCCCGCTGTCCGTCCTCGCGGTCGCCGGTGACCATGAACACGCCCGGGTCGTCCTCCGTCACGGCGGTTTCCCACCCGCGGTCCTCCCAGAGGGCGCTCAGGAAGTCGACGAAGTCCCGATCGCTCATCTCCGCGAACATCGAGTCACCTCCTGGTCGCGCCGGATGGTCATCGGTTCGCTCGTACGACAGTCTGATCGGTCTGGGTAATAAACCATCGTGTCAGACGCGGCGCCGACCCAGGAGCGCGGCCACGATCATCGCGAGTACCGGGATCCAGAGTGGCACTGGCGTCTCGGTCGTCGTTTTCACGGGCGTGAGCGGTGGCGATTCCGAGACCGGGATCGTCGTCGGGGCCCCCATCTCATTGGTGTGCGTCGTCGGTGGGGTGGTGGCATTCGACCTGGCCGATCCGAGCCAGACGACCGCCGTCCGGTTCACCGCCGACCCGTTCGTGGTGTAGACGGTGTCGTTCGCCGGATCGAACGTGCCGTTCCCGTTCCTGTCCACGTACGCGCGGGCGGTGAGGTACGCACTCTCGTTCAACGCCGGGTCGAGCGGGACCGTTACGTTCCCCTGGCCGCCCGGAACGAGTCGATCGGAGACGCCCACCACCGTCGACGAGTCGTTCGACCACCTGCCCACGACCAGGTAGCCACCGGCGCCGAGCGTCACGTTCCGCAGGGTCACTGCCGATCCGTTCTCGGCGGTCTGGTTCGGGAACGCGAAGGACGCGTCGTCGCCCAGGAGGACGACGTCCCGTGTCGTCTCCGGTTCGTACCCGAGGACGTACAGGGGGTACGTGTGGCCTCCCGGCAGGCCTGACAGGTCGAGGGAGGCCTCGAAGGTCCCGTTCGCGGTGACCGTCGGTTGGACGTACCGGAGGAATGGCCGCGGCTCCGATCCCCTGACCCGGACGTCGACGATCGAGTTCGGCGCGAGGTTCGTCGTCCCGTTGATCCCCAGAGTCCGGTCCTCCCAGGGGGCGATCACGACCCGATCTGGGAGGGCGAGGTCCACGGAGGGTTTGACGACGGTCACCGTCACGTTCGATTCGGTGACGTTCTCTCGCACGAGGGGGTTGTATTCTGCCTGGAGGGACACCGACACCTCGTAGCGGTGGCCGTCGGATCGATACGCGACCCCGCTCGTGTCCCACGTCACCAGGAGGCGCTGTTCCTTTTCGTCCAGGAAGGCGTCGACGGCGGACGAACTCGTCGCGTCGAAGGAGTGCTTGGGCCTGTTCGGCAGCGGCGACAGGTCCTCGAAGTGGACGACCACTCCGTCGGCTTGCGGTCCACCGGCGAGATGGTCGGGGCCGATCCCGCGAGTCAGTCCGGTCACGTCGATGGCGAACACCGCCAGATCGCCCCGTGCCACGGTCTTGCGAGGCGTCGCGAGGTTGTAGATGGCCCCGACGTCTCGATCTCCCGCGTCGAGGTCGCCCGGTGCGACCATCGCCGTCACGGTAGCCGGTGACCGAGGTTCGATGACGAGCGTCGCCACGGCCCGCGTCACGTTGTCGATGACGACCCGCAGGGGGTACTCTCCCGGAGCGAGCGACCGCTGGAGGCCGCCACTGGCGGGTTCGACGAGGGTGGGCGTGCCTCCCTCGACGTACTCTCCCGGGTTCGGACTCGTCGAACCGTACGTGTGGAGGGTCACGGTGCTCGATCCCGACCCGCCCACGGCGACGTGCAACTCGTACCCGAGGTCGTCCCCGCCCACCTCGAGTCTCGCGGCGGCAGAATGCGAGAACGTGATGTCGACCGACTCCCCGCGCGTTATCGTGTACGTCGACTGGGTGAACGAGGCCGACGGGTACTCGGTCGCCGCGAGGCCGACGGTGGCCGTGGCGACCGAGGAAAGCACCACCGCGGAGACGATCACGAGAAGCCGACCGATCGCGTGGCGCTGGTGGGACATCGATACCGGATCCTACCGTCCCGTTGCCCGGCCTGGGTTATAATTCGACCGGAGGGGCCCGCCGCCGGACGTCGCGACCGCCACGCGATCCGCTGACCCTCCCCCCAAGTCACGCAGTCCGGGGTGAGTCGGCCCACTCCCGTTTGCTATCGCGACATGCAGTGTATGCGTGCGGTCGCGGGCCCCATTTCGTCGGCTTCGATGCGACTGGAATGCCCCGCGCAATCAGCGAGCGCCGATCGCGGCGAAGCCGCGCTCGAGGTCAGCGAGCAGGTCCCCGACGTGTTCGATTCCGGCCGAGATGCGAATCAGCGTGTCCGAGATTCCGATTTCCCGGCGCTCTTCGGTTGGGATCGGCTCGTGGGTCATTCCCGCCGGTAACTCGATCAGACTCTCGACGCCGCCGAGGCTCACCGCGAGCATAAATTCGTCGAGGGCCTCCAGGAATGCCCTGGCGTCGGCCATGTCGCCCTCGAGTTCGAACGAGAGGATGCCTCCACCGCCCGACATCTGTCGCCCGGCGAGCGCGCGCTGGGGATGGTCGTCGAGTCCCGGGTAGTGCACCGCTCGTACCCCGTCTCGGTCCGCGAGGAATTCGGCGATGGCCCGGGCGTTCGACTCGTGTCGTTCCATCCTGAGTGCGAGGGTCTTCATTCCCCGCAACAGGAGGTAACTGTCGAACGGCGAGAGCATATTCCCGAGACCGACACGCTGGTCGAATTCGACGGTCGCCGCAACGTCCGGATCGTCCGTGATCAGTGCGCCCCCGAGCGAGTCGCTGTGCCCGTTCAGGTACTTCGTCGTGCTGTGGACCACGAGGTCGGCACCGAGGGCCAATGGTCGCTGGAAGTACGGACTGGCGAACGTGTTGTCCACACCGAAGGTCGCTCCGTGGTCGTCAGCGGCGTCGGCGATGGCCGCGATGTCGCAGAGTTTCATGAGCGGGTTCGTCGGCGTCTCCATCCAGACGAACGCGGTCTCGTCGGTCAGGCTCTCGGCGACGGCCTCGGTCCGGGTCGCGTCGACGAACTCGACGTCGACGTCGAGCCGTCCGGCGAACAACTGCTCGAACATCCGCCGAGTGCCCGCGTAGAGGTCGTCGAACGCCACCACGTGATCCTCGGGTTCGACCGAGGAGAGGACGGCGGTCGCGATCGCGGCGGTACCAGAGGAGAACGCGTACGCGGTCTCGCCCCCCTCGAGGGCCGCCAGTCGTCGTTCCGCGGCGTTGCGGGTCGGGTTCGAGAGCCGGGAGTAGACGAACTCTCCACGGTCGGGGTCCAGGTCGTCGAGGGCGAGGTCGGTGTCGAGACCCGGTAACGCGTACGTGGACGCGAGGTGGATCGGCGACACGACGTCGCCGGCGTCGGTCTCGGGCGTGGCCCGTTCGCCGTGAGCGACGGCGAGGGTCTCGAAGTGCAATCCGTCACGATCGTCCATGTGGAAGAATGTGCCCGTCCCGGGCTAATACCTTCGCATTCGTCGGTAATACCGCAAGAAAGAATTATATTTTCCAGGAATACTGACTCTCAGTAGGCGGAAGCCGAACTGAACTCGTCCGCAGCGACGGCGTCGCTCAGGGCGTCGATCGACGGCGACCCGACCGTCCCGGGGTACTTCCGCTCGAAATACCGGACGATGTTCTCCACGTCGCGTTCGAGCAGTTCGCGCGCGTTGTCGTGGTCGGTGGGGACCGCTTGCGGCCAGTCGAAGAGCGTGACGCCCGCCTCGCTGACGAATACGTTGTACTCGCTGACGTCGGCGTGGACGAATCCCTCTCGATAGGCGGTCGCGAGTTCGTCGAGAATCAGGTCGAGTACGCCCACTGCCTGCTCCGGGTCGAGTTTGGCCCGCGACACCTCGACGCGGCCGATCTTCTCCATGACGATGGCGTGGCGGTTGTGATCGATCGGTCGGGGAACTGCGACGTCGGGATACAGCGTCTCGAGGGCCTCGTACTCCCGCTCAGCCGCTTTTCGGGCGGTGTACTGCCAGGACGTGTGCTCCTTGTCCGAGGCGTAATCGCGCTCCCGGTGCACCTCCCGGAAATTTGTGTGTCCCTCGCGGTGGAATTTCAGCGCGAACGGCTTGTAGGATTGCACCTCGTAGACGTCCGACTCCTTGCCCACGCCGAGTGGCGCACCGAACCCCTCGATCGTGTCGCGCTCGGCGAAGGTCCTGAGGGCGAGGGCGTCGTAGCCGGCGAACGTCAGGCGGACGCCGACGTACTGGATTGTCTTGCGTTCCAGGAACTCGCGGTCGAGCATCCGTTCCATCCGGTACTCGACCTCTTCGGGGGTGAGATCGCTGAACTCCGGGAGTTTCTCCCGGCTCACCCACTTGGAGAAGCGCATGCCGTGTTCGACCCCCGAGAGGAGGTGGAAGTCCTCGGGGTCGAGTTCCGCCATCTCCTCGGCCACTGATCGCCCCATCTCGGGCGCCCGTAGGCGAGGCGCAGGTAAAAGGACCACGCCGCAGTTCGCTCGCGCTCCCGGTGTTTTCCTCGTGTCATTCCGACGTTTTATATAATAAATTTCATGCAGCGATACAAAATTTCCGAGGTCTGGCGTCGCCAGTATATATAAGAATGTTTCGTCTTGGATCGCACTACTACGTGCGGATCTTTCCAATCTCGACTTATAAATGACCTCTCCGTTCTCTCGGACGGGAGCGCAACCGGTTTCACGACGACGGCCGAAGGTCGGTCATGGCGCGTTCGGAGCCGGAGTGGCGTCTCGTCGGGGAGGAGACGAGACCCGGGCCGCTGAACATGGCACTCGACGAGATTGCAGCGCGCACCGTCGCCGCGGGGGGGCCGCGAACTGTCCGCGTGTATCGGTGGTCGCCGAGCACGCTCTCGCTGGGCTACGGCCAGTCGGCTGCGAGCGTGGACTGGGACAGGTGCGAGCACGACGGGATCGACGTGACCCGACGGCCGACCGGCGGTGGCGGGATCTATCACGACGAATACGGCGACATCTCCTACACGATCGTCGTTCCGGCCGCCGAGGTGCCGGGCGATCTGATGGAGAGTTACGAGACGCTGATGGAACCGGTCTTCGACGCATTCGACCGCATGGGCGTCGACGCTTCTTACGTCGCCGACGACCGTCCAGCGATCCACGAACCGGCCTGTTACCTCCGTGCACTGCACCCCGCTCACGACGTCGTCGTCGGGGGGAAGAAGATCAGTGGCAACGCACAGTACCGCCAGCGGGACGTGGTGATCCAGCACGGATCGCTCTCGTACGCGCTGGACCCGGCGACCCACCTCGGCGTCTTCGCGGCGCCGGAAACGTCCGAGTCGGCGTTTCGGAAACGTATTACGTCGATCCGTGAAGCGGTCGGAATCGGCCGCGATACTGCCGTAAACGCGCTGATTTCGGCACTTCGGGACTGGGCGAATGCAGAGCCCGGTTCGTGGTCGCGGGACGAACTGACAGCCGCGAAGGGGCTGGCAGAGGAGAAGTACCGCTCGCGGACGTGGAACCGGGACCGCGTGGATCCAACGGACTGATCGCCGGAATCGACGGTCACTTTCCCTGCGCCCACCTGTCGAAACGCATGCGAATCGGTGCGCACGTCTCCGTCGCCGGTGGCGTCCAGAACGCGGTCGACCGGCAGCTCGACGTCGGTGGCAACTGTGGACAGATATTCACGCACTCGCCGCAGGTCTGGGAGCACACCGAGATCGACGACGGCGCCGCGAGGGAGTTCCGCGAGCGGACCGACGCGGACCTCGACGGCCCATGGGTGATCCACGCCTCCTACCTGGTCAACCTCGCCACCCCGAAAGGGGATCTCCGGGAGCGCTCGATCGAGAGCCTCCAGCGGGAGATCGACGCGGCCGAACGGCTCGACGTTCCCTACGTAAACGTCCATCTGGGTGCTCACACCGGCGCTGGCGTCGATTCGGGTCTCGGGAACGCCGCGAGCGCCATCGACGAGCTGCGGATTCCAGGCGACGTGACGCTCCTCCTCGAGACCGACGCCGGCAGCGGGACGAAGCTCGGCGGGGATTTCGGCGACCTCGCGACGGTGGTGGCCGCGAGCGACCACGACCTCGGCGTCTGCCTCGACACCGCCCACACCTTTGCCGCGGGCTACGACCTCTCATCGCCGGCGGCCGTCGACGAGACGATCGCGCGATTCGAGGAGACCGTCGGGATCGAGCACCTCGTCTGCGTGCACCTCAACGACTCCAAACACGCCCAGGGGACCAACAAAGACGAACACGCCCACGTCGGCGAGGGCGAAATCGGCGTCGAGGGCATGACCGCGATCGTGAACCACGACGCCCTCGCCGACCTACCGTTCGTCCTCGAGACCCCGACCGAGGACGGCAGGGGGTTCGCGTGGAACGTCGAGCGGGCACGGGACCTCCGGGCGGAGTGATCGGTCGGCTTTTCACTGCCGATCACGTGTTCTACGGCGTGCGACGGTTCTCTGCCGCGTATCTCCGCGACACCCGACGGGGGCTCTGGGACGATCGGAGCGCACTGGCCCCCCTCTCGCTCGGGGAGCGGGAACGGATCCTCGACGTCGGCTCCGGGACGGGCGAATTAACACGCGTCCTCGCGGAGGAGTCCCCGGCGACGATCGTGGCAATCGACGCCGACCGGTCGTTGCTCGAACACGCCGCCAACGGCGAGCGGTTCCAGGGTGACGCCACCCGCCTACCGTTCGCAGACGACGCGTTCGACCTGGTGGTCTGCCAGGCCCTGCTGATCAACCTCCCCGATCCGACGATGGCCGTCCGCGAGTTCGCCCGCGTCTCCTCCGACGTCGTCGCCGCGATCGAGCCCGACAACAGCCGGGTGACCATCGACTCCTCGGTCCCGGCCGAGTCGCGACTGGCGAGACGCGCGCGTTCCGCCTACATCGAGGGCGTGGAGACGGACGTCACCCTCGGTCCAGCGGTCGCAGACCGCTTCCGCGCCGTCGGATTGCGCGAGGTCCAGTCGACCCGTCACGTGCTCTCGCGGCGGGTGTCACCGCCCTACAGCGACGCTGCCCTGGAGTCGGCGAAGCGAAAGGCCCTCGGAACCCGCATCGACCAGCAGCGCGCCACGCTCCGGGCCGGCGGGTTGTCTGCCGCCGAACTCGACGACTTTCGGTCGGACTGGCGGGAGATGGGCCGGGACGTCGTCGATCAGATGGCCGACGGCGAGTACGAGCGCGAGTCAGCCGTGCCCTTCTTCGTGACCGTTGGGCGCGTTCCCGACTGAGGCCGACCATTGCGCCCGGACTCGGAACCCCCCCGGGTTCCGAGGGGATGGGACACCGAACTCTCGACTGCGCTGGGATCACCGTGCCGACCGATGGCGACGGTTGGGGCCCCATCCACCTCGCTGCCTCCGATCCAGGGATCGGCCGGGACGGACGAAACCGTGAAACGCGACGGTCCACTACGGGTGGCCGATGGACTGTTCGAAGTGCGACCGGCCCGCCGTCGTCCACCAGGAGTACTCGGGGGCCCACCTCTGCGAGACGCACTTCCGCGAGTCGGTCGAACGGCGCGTCCGAAGGCGAATCCGCGAGGACGATCTGTTGCCCGCCTCGGCCACGCCGGAGGATCCGGAGACGTGGGTCGTCGGTCTCTCTGGCGGGAAGGATAGCACCGTCCTGACCTCGATCCTGGCCGATACTTTCGCGGTCGATCCGCGCGTGGAACTGGTTGCACTGTCGATTCACGAGGGCATCGAGGACTACCGCGACGAGAGTCTCGCGGCCGCCGAGGAACTGGTCGCCGACCTCGACATCCGACACGAGACCGTGACCTACGAGGACGAATTCGGGGTCGAGATGGACGACGTCGCCGAGGACGACCCCCTCGACATGTCTCCGTGTGCGTACTGTGGCGTGTTCCGCCGCGACGCCCTCGCGGAGTACGCAGCGAGCCTCGGGGCCGACAAACTCCTCACCGGCCACAACCTCGACGACGAGGCGGAGACGGCACTGATGAACTTCCTCGAGGGCGACGTCGCACAGATGGCCAAACACTTCGACGCGAGCCTGGGGGCGTTCCCCGAGCGTCGTGACGAACCGGCTCTCGTCCCGCGGGCAAAGCCGCTACGGGACGTTCCGGAGAAGGAAGTCGCTCTCTACGCACACCTCTTCGACGTTCCGGCCCACGTCGCGGAGTGCCCGCACGCCTCGGAGTCGTTCCGGGGCGAGATTCGCGACCTGCTCCTGTCACTCGAGGACGACCACCCTGGGACGAGACACTCGATCGTGGCGGGATACGAGGACCTCGCGGGCATGGCCGCCGACAGGTACCGCGGCGAGGAGACCCCAGACCTGCAGTCCTGCGAGGAGTGCGGGTCGCCGACGACCGGCGACGTCTGTCGAAGCTGTCAGCTCCTTGCCGCGCTGTAACCGAGAAGAGGGGGAGGGGTCGTCGTCGATTACCGGATGACGTCGAGTCCGTTCTCCGTCTCGACTTCGTCCTGTCCGCCGTCGGAGGTGGCCGACCAGCCGGAGCCGGTCGAACTGCCAGTCCCTCCGCTTCCGTTGCCGGAGACCGGGGTGTCGGCCGGGCCCTCGACGTCCTGAAGTTCCCGGCGGGACTTGTCGGCCTGCTTCTGCGTGGACGGTCCGAGTACCTGGGCGCTCTGGACGCCGGTCATGATCGCCATCACGCGCACCTTGCCCTTGTAGGACTCCTGGATGCGTGCTCCCCAGATGACGTTTGCCGACGCGTCGAGGCGCTCGGTGATGTTGTCGGCGATGCCCTCGGCCTCCTTGAGCGTGAGGTCGGGCCCACCGGTGATGTGAACGAGCCCGCCAGACGCGCCGCGATAATCGACGTCCAGGAGGGGGTGGTTCATCGCGTCACGGACGACCTCGTCCGTCTTGTTCTTGTCCTGGGTCTCGCCCACCAGCATCACCGCGACGCCGCCCTGGTTCATGATCGCCGTCATGTCGGCGTAATCCAGGTTGATCAGCGACGGCTGGGTGATCGTCTCCGAGATGCCCTTGACCGTCTCTGCGATGATCTGGTCCATCACCGAGAAGGCCTTACCGATGGGCAGGTTCGGGACGTAGTCGAGCAGTCGGTTGTTGTCGAGGACGATGATGGAGTCCGCTTCGGTGCGGAGTTTCTCCAGGCCTTCCTCGGCTTTCACCGTCCGGGCACGCTCGACGTTGAACGGCGTCGAGACCATGCCGACGACGATGGCGCCCTGCTCTTTGGCGATCTTCGAGACGACCGGGGCGGCACCCGTCCCGGTGCCGCCACCCATGCCAGCGGTCACGAACACGAGGTCCGCGTCGCCGAGGACCTCCTTGATCGTCCCCTGGGCCATCTCCGTGGCGCGCTCTCCCATGCTTGGGTCGCCACCTGCACCGAGGCCGTTCGTCAGCGACTTGCCGACGAGGATCTTGGTATCGGCCTCGACCATCTTGAGGTGCTGTTTGTCGGTGTTGATCGCCACCGTCTCGGCCCCTTCGACGCCGATGTTGTACAGCCGGTTGACGGTGTTGTTCCCGGCACCACCGGCGCCGACGATGACGATTCGCGGGTCACCGAAGTCGTCCGCGTCGCCCGCGTCGGCCTGCTCTCGCTGCTCCTGCTCCGCGTTGTCGAGTGCGTCTTGAACGATGTCCTGCATGCTTACACCTTGGCCCAGGTCTGGCGGGTGTTGTTCTGATCTTGCTGTTCGTCCAACATCTCTCGCACGGCCGACCGGATGGCCTCGCTGCGGTTCGGATACTTCCCCCGCTCGACCATCTGTTCCACTTCCTCGATCTGTTGCGCCGGAATCCGCAGTGTCACACGCTCCATACTGTATTTCCCCTGATCCCGTAAGACGGTGTCACGCCCTCCGATGATCGTCTTACAACGGCCATGTACGGGCCTCTCGAGCCCGCTACCGTTGGTTTGTGTGTAAGACGACCGTCTTACGTACCACTACCAACGATGGGGCATTATTTAAAACTTGTGGCCGGCTGTAAACGCGCCACTCACGGTTCGGGGAGATCCGGCGTCGCCGTCCGCCGGCCACAGGACGGACAGAACGACCAGTCGGGCTCGAGGTCCCGGCCGCACTCGCAGTAAAACGACGGCTCGTTACGCGTACCACAGTTCGGACAGAAGGCGTGGTCCGGTTCGAGGTCGTTCCCGCACTGGGAGCAGCGTCCGGTCCGGTCGTCTCTCGTTCGATGGGCGCTGGCCCCATCGGGAGCGTCGGACGCGTCGGACGCCTGCGCGTCGGACCACGTGTCATCGTGCCGACGGCCGCCCGGCCCTTCGACCGAGACGTTCTCCGGGCGTGTACCCCGCACGTTTACGGAGACGGTCACGGCCGCGTCGTCGGTGGCCCTCTCGGATAGCCGGTCCGACAGGATCGCGTCGACTCGGCGCGAGACCACGTCCTCGAGGGACTCGCCAGCGGGCGTTCGGCCGATCGCATCCGAACCGGCCCCGTCGACGCCGAGGTACGAGCGCAGCGCCTCGCGCATGACGTCGCTCTTGGACGCGTCCATCTCCTCGATTGCGTCCACGAGGTCGTCGTCGGCCCGGACGGTGATCTTGCTCATGCCCTCTCGATATCGATTGCGTTCCCCTCCTATTTCAAAGCTCCCCAGAATGTATGACACGCGTCTGCCGCCGGGAATGGCAACCCTTAAATTCGGCCGAGAGGCTACGTCGTACTGGGACCGCCCTTAGCTCAGACTGGTAGAGCAGCCGACTGTAGATCGGCTTGTCCCCCGTTCAAATCGGGGAGGGCGGACTGTTTCGGAAATCGGTTCACAGTCGATCGTAGAACGGCTTGTCCCCCGTCCCCGCGAGCAGAGCGAGCGGGGAACAGCGAGTCGCAGCGCCGACCGATGGGAGGCGACCGTCTCGCGCGTTTCAAATCGGGGAGGGCGGACTGTTTCGGAAATCGGTTCACAGTCGATCGTAGAA
>JBDGUD010000048.1:0-31595 GCA_042216165.1 Halanaeroarchaeum sp. | reverse complement strand
CGGCTTGTCCCCCGTCCCCGCGAGCAGAGCGAGCGGGGAACAGCGAGTCGCAGCGAGCGCGATGAGGATCGAAAATTCGCCTCGATCCGATTTGAGTGAGCCAGTCGCCGCTGACCGAACGGAGTCACCGGGTCGGCTGGCGTGATTCACGACGAGGGAGCGCGGGTCGTCCGTGATCGACGGGGGACCCGCGACAAGAGCGCTGTCGCTCGATCGTGCGGTGTAAGACGAGGGAACCGTTCATCGCGTGTGCACGCGTGCGGAGCGGGAAACCCGGTGCCACGTCGGTCGCGCGTCGGCCCACGACAGTGGGGTCACGCCAGTCCGATTGCCCGCCGCAGTCGGATCCCGCGTCGGACTCCAGGGGGACACGGGTCGACGATACCGTCACGGGGGCTCCCCGCTCCGACCGGAGAGTGCGCGAACTTCCTGTTAAGTGTACGGTCCCGATAATCAACTGTGATAAGGACCGGCGATCGGTGGGAAATCGCTGTCACTCCGCCTCGCGCCGGGCGAACGCCTCGATCCGATCGAACGCCGTCGCCAGGTCGTCCTCGCTCGAGGCGAAACTGATCCGGAGGTGTCCCTCCCCGGCGTCCCCGAAGCCGACGCCTGGTGCGGTGACGACGCCGGCCTCCTCGACCAGCCGGCGGGCGACGTCCAGGCTCGACTCGCCGAGGTCGCGAACGTCGGCGAACACGTAGAAGCCACCTGCCGGCGACTCGGCGTCGATTCCCGGGATTTCGTCGATCCGTGAGAGCACGTAATCGCGGCGGTCGCGGTAGGCGGCCCGCATCTCCTCGACGACGTCCTGGGGTCCGCGCAGGGCGGCGAGCAGTCCGTGCTGGGAGAGACTCGAGGCGCAGGTGCTGAACGCCTGGTGGAGCTGGGCCGTCGTGCCGACGAGGGCCTCGGGACCGACCAGCCAGCCGATTCGCCACCCGGTCATCGCGTAGGTCTTCGACGCGGAGTTGGCCACCACCACGCGCTCGTAATCGGTCACCGCTGCGACGCTCTGGAACCCTCCCTCGAAGACGAGGTGCCAGTACACCTCGTCGGCGATGACCCACGCGTCGTGGGCGGCTGCCTCGGCTACCACCCGCTCGATTCCATCGGCGTCGAACACCTGGCCAGTGGGATTCGACGGGGTCGAGAGGATCACGGCCGACGTCTCTGGGGTAATCGCGTCCGCGACCGCGTCCGGGTCGAGCGCGAACCCATCGGCGGGGTCGAGCGGGACCGGGACCAGTGACGCTCCGGCCACCCGGATCTGGGTGAAGTAACTCGGCCAGGCGGGGGTGGGAACGACCACCTCGTCGCCCGGATCGGCCACCGCGAGAATCGCGAAGGCGAGTCCCTGGATGGCGCCCGTCGTCACCGCGACCTCGCGGTCCGGATCGACGGGGACGCCGCGAGCGTCGTACTGGTCGGCGATGGCGCGACGGAGCGCCGGAATGCCGAAGTTGCTCGTGTAATGCGTTTCGCCCGAAGCGGCGGCCTCGGCGGCCGCGTTCACGACGTGCTCCGGGGTGTCGAAGTCCGGGTCGCCGAAGGCGAGGTTCACGACCTCCCGCTCCTGTTCTGCTCCGAGGTCTGCCATCGCGCGCATCGGAGTCGCTGGCAGCGACCGAACGCGCCCCGACAGGTTCGGCGGTGTCGGTTCTCGGTGCACGTCTGCGCGTCCCCGGGACGCGGCTTATCTCTTTGGTCGTCGGTGCCCCCGTTGCGCCGAGACACGTGTCAGAATTGCAGGAAAAACTTATTGACATCGCTTCATGTTTGTCACCGAAGGGGAGCCCCCATGCGTATTCCAACGGGCACGAGTGGTATGGACCGTCTGCTCGACGGCGGGTTACCGGGGAGCCGGGTCTACGTGGTCAGCGGTCCGCCGGGTAGTGGCAAGACCACGTTCGGGGCACAGTTCGCTCACGAGGGCGTCTCGCGGAAGGAGCGGACGCTGTTCGTCACGATGCACGAGACGAAGACCGAGTTGATCGAGGACATGTCTTCGTTCGACTTCGGATTCGAGGCCGTGGCGACGTCGAAGTGGATGCGGTTCTTGCATCTGATGGACGAGCGGGGTCGCGACACCCTCTCGAAGTTCGGCGCGGCCGGGGCCGGGTCGAACGCGATCGCGGCGATGATCGACGAGCTGGACGTCGAACGGGTCGTCATCGACTCCACGATGCTCCTCGAGTACTTCCTCCAGGACGAGGACGAGGCCGTCGTCGACTTCCTGACGACGCTGAAACAGACGGACGCGACCGTGCTGCTGATATCGGAGATGACCGATCCCACCTCGTACGCCAGCGAGCACTACCTCGCCCACGGGGTCATCTTCTTTCACAACTTCCGGGACGCGGATGGCATGACCCGCGCCGTCCAGATCATCAAGATGCGGGGGACCGACATCGACACCGACATGCACGGCATCGAGTTCTCGCGTGCTGGTCTCTCGGTCTATCCGGACCACGTGGTGGGTGGCAGATGATCTACGAATCCACCTTCGACACCGATTGGACCTCGCTCACGATCGACGAAGCCGTCCACCGGGCGTTCGCGCTCGGGGTCGCCGCGACGCTCGGTCAGGAACGGCCGGAGGAGTACGAGCGACTGGTTCGCGAGCAGTCCCGCGCGCTCGTCCAGATGGCCTACGACGAGGGACGGACGCGGGCGAGTGACCTCGAGGCGGAGCTGTCGGGTCCCGGGGACCAGGCGGTCCCGGACGAGTCCTCGATGGAGGAGGCAATCTGGGATCGGCTCGTGGTCGGGGAGGCGCAGTCGAATCGATTGCGATCGCGGGCGCGCCGCTGTTCGCGGGACGATCCGCCGGTCGCCCTCGAGATGCCGTCGATGCTCGGTCTGCCCGACGATTCGCCGACCATGCAGGAACTGCCGGAGTTCCTCGAGCGCTGAGGACGGGACGTTACGAGGAGTCGACCGTCGATTTGAGGGCGTTCGTCTCGCGTAGGTATCCCGCGAGCAAGAGGACCGCGATGAACGGCCACAGGGGCAACAGCACGAGCGCGATGCCCGCCGCGATGATGATGCCGAACGCCGACATCTCCGGTGGGTTGTGCCACGGCGTCGGCTGCGTTACTGAGTCGACCATGTGTGCCCGTTTGGCCCCATCCCCCTAAGCGGTGACGGTTGTCGTCGAGGGATTCCCCCCCACGGATTTCACGAACCCCGTCGGCGCCCGGGTGCCGTCACTGGTACATGCCGGGCATTCCCGACTCGGTCCGGGTGCTCTGTTGCTGTTCCTGGACCATCTGCTGGTACTGTTCTGCGATCTGGGCCATCCGCTGCTGGATCTTGTCGGCCTGCTCGCGCAACTCCGTCGTGTCGATGTCGAAGTCCACGAGCGGTTCGAGAGCGTTCTCGATGACCTCCTGGGCCGCCCCGGGGTCGGGGAGGTAGGGGTGGGACTTCACGACGAGGACGGCTGCGGGGACCTCGCCGTGATAACAGGCCTGGACGAGCGCCCCCGTGATTCCGCCGACGAGACCGGGTTCGCCCGCCAGTTCGATTCCCGCGTCCTCGAGTTTTCGTCGCATGGCGTCGTTCGTGGCGACGCCGGTGACGGTACCGCGCTCGGATTCGTCCTCCGCCGGTGCGCCGGCGAGGAAGATGGCCTGTGAGAACTCCTCGGCGAGGTCGTTCAACACGCACTCGGCCAGCGGTTCGAAGGCGTCCGGCGGCAACGCGAGGTCGCTCTGCAGGGTCAATACGGCCGGGTCCTCGCCCGCGTAGACCCGGACCGGGTCCCGCACCAGCCCCTCCTCGAAGGTGACTACCGCCGGGAATTCGTCCGCCGAGATGTTGCCGTGGTGCTCGAGGTCGAGTTGGCGGGTGATCTGGTCCACCGCGATCGAGGCGACGAGCCCGTGGCCAGGCAGCCCCTCGATCAGCGTCGGCTCGGCCGCCTCGACGGTGGTCAACTGGTCGAACGTCGCTGCATCGGCGTCGCTCATGGTCGAGGGTTCGGTCCCTCGAACCGTAAAGATACCCCGGGCGACATAATTACGCGATCGTAAGCACTATATAAATTGCGAGCGGACTTCTCGACCGATGAATTTGGTGCATCCGGGGGCCTCGCGACGGTTCCCGACACATGGTTGAGGCCCTCGCCGTCGCCTCCGGGAAGGGCGGCACCGGCAAGACCACCGCCACGCTCGCGCTGGGGATGGCGCTGGCGGACGACTACGACGTCACCGTCGTGGACACCGACACCGGAATGGCGAACCTCCTCTTTCACGCGGGTCTGGCCGACGTCGACGTAACCCTACACGACCTGCTCGTATCGAACCGCGATGCGGCCCTCGCGGACGCCACCTACGACCGATTCGGCATGCGGATCGTTCCGTGTGGGACCAGTCTCGAGGCGTTCAGGGCCGCCGAACCCGCCGGTCTCCGCGACGTCATCGCCGACCTGGCAGCGGACACCGACCTGCTCCTTCTCGACTCGCCCGCGACGCTCGCCAGCCGGGGGGCGGTCCTGCCCATCGCCCTCGCCGACCGAATCGTCCTCGTGGTCCAGCCGACGATCCCGGCCATCACCGACGCGCTGAAGGTCCAGGAGTACGCCGGCACGTACGGCACGGGCGTGGCCGGCGTCCTGTTCAACAAGGTTCACGAGCCAGCGGCGGTCGATCGGGTCGTGGAGCGGGCCGGCCAGTACTTCGAGGGGCCGATCGTGGGAACGGTCCCCGCCGACGACGCGGCCCGCGAGGCGCGACGGGCCGGGAAACCCCTGCTCGCGCACGCGCCGGACAGCGACGCTGCCCGCTCCTATCGCGACGCCGCCTCGTCGATCGATCTGCGCCTGGGCGCCGCCGGCGCCTTCGCCGACCGGTTTCGTCAGGCCGTGATCCCGGATCCGCCATGACGCTGCCGGCGGGTCAGCCCTCCTTCGACCGCGTGGTGACCGGTCTCGACGAACCGCTCGCGGCCGCACTCGATCGCTCGCTGACCGGGTACGCGGAGGTCGTCCCCCAGGCCGCGATGCTCCTCGACGCGGGCGGTGGCGGCGTCCTCTGGTTCGACGCGGGCGTGCCGACCCACGCCGCGCACACCCGAACCGGCGCGACGGGAACGGAGGTCCTCGCCGAATTGGCGGCGACCGGTCCGTACCGGGTCCGGCTCGTCCCGGTCGAATCCACGTCGCTGGATCCGCCGGAGGGCGCGTCTCTGCCGCCCGACGCCCCGGCCGAACGCCTCGCCGGGGACGACCGACTCGCGAGCCGCACGCGGACGCGAGCGGGGGAGGAGGCCGGCGTCGAGACCGACGGCGACGGACTGGACGCCGTCGAGGCGTTCCTCGCCGACGACGAGAAGATTCGCGCGATCCGCGAACGGGCGCGGGCGGAGGCCAAGCGCACCGCCTCGGCCTGGGGGCTCGACGACCTCGACGACTGATCAGAGCAGTCCCGCCCCTGCGAACGCGAGGAACGCGAGGAGCACCAGCCCCCCGGAGTGCAACAGCCCCTCGTAGACGCCGCGACCGGCGACCCCCGCGAACCAGCCACTCGACAGCATGGTCGCCTGCGTGAGGACGTACAGCGATGCCACCGTCCCGCTTCGCGGATTCCGCGTGGCGGCGACCGTCAGGCCGCCGGATCCCGGGCCGACGACGGCACTCCCCATCGCCGCGACGTCCACGGCCACCACGATGACGACGACCAGCAACGAGACCAGCCATCCGACGACAACGACGAGGGCCATTCGATCGCTGACGGCCTGCTCCTCGTGGTACAGCCGACCTGCTTCGCTCTGGAGGGCGTCGAACGCGGCGGCGGTCTCGCTCCCGGCGTCGAGGGCACCGGCGACCATGCCCACGGTTCGTTCGGCCAGCGGCGTCCCCACGCGGTCGACGAACCGGTCGAGGGCCGCAGCCCGGACCGGCCGGTCCGGCGGTGCGACCCGCAGGTCGAACGCGAGGTCCGCGACGTCCGCGTCGAGGGCACCGAGTCTGCCCTCCGCCGCCACGCGGTCGACCGCCTCCGGAAACGACCGGCCGAGGTGGACCTGGTGGGCGATGGCGTAGATCAGGTCGGGGAGGTAGCGGTCCTTCGCGGCGTCGAGACGGGCCCGTCGCCAGTCGACGAGGCCGACGGGGAGGGCGACGCTCGCGTACGCGAACACTGCCGCGCTCGACGGCGCGACGCCCCTGGCCCAGAGCCACGCGCCGAGGCCTCCCCCGACCGGGGCGAGGACCACGAAGGCGTTCGCCGGGTTCCGTGGCACGCGGGCCACGAGGCGGGAGAGGGAGTCCGCCGTCCGGTACCGCGACCACCGGTATCCCGTCGGTCTGAGCGCGTAGACGACGCCGCTCGCCACGACGCCACAGAGGAGGACGGCGAGTGCCCCGACCTGCGAGAGGACGACGACGTTCGCCGTCACGACGTCGACTGGCACGGTCGGGAGTCGGTCCGAGGCGCCGAATCCCGCGAGCAGGCCCACGACCACCGCAACCACCGCCGGGATCACCAGGAAGAGCACGAAGAGCCGGAGCACCAGCCCGAAGTAGCGCCGTGCCGCGTCGGTCCGCTGGGCGTCCTGCCTCGCCAGCATGCGACTCTCGAGGTGGAGGAACCTGGCGAGAGCCGCGGGCCCCTCGCGAGCACGCGCTCGATACGTCAGGAGAAACGGTGCGAACGTCCGACGCGACGGCGTGTCGCGGGCGACGAGGCGTAGCGCCCGGTCCAGGCTTCCCGCGACCGTGGCGGTCCCGAGCACGCTCTGGAAGGCGCGGGCGGTCTCGCCGAAGGTCCGCTCCCGCTCGGCCACGGCGGCGAGCAGCGTCCGCTCGTCGGTCGTCCCGGCCGCGAGCACGTGCATGAATCGGACCGTCCGTGGCAGCGTCCGGTCGAGCCGGTTTCGTCGACGCCGAGCCCGATGGGCCAGGAGGGACCCGGCCGCACGGATCGTCGCCCACTTCGCGAGCAATCCAGCGAGAAGGCCGACAGCGACGGCGAGTGCGCCCCGGGAGAGGAATTCTCCGGGGACGCCGATCCCGTCCAGCCGCCCGAGCCACGCCACGACCCTTGGACGCGAGAGGTGGTAGACGGCGGCGATGCCGAGCCCCGATCCGAGGGCGAAGGCCATCCAGGACGCGCCGAAGATGCGGGACACGGCGGTCTCGAAGTCGCCTCCACGATCCGTACCCCGGTACCGCTGTCGCATGGCCGCGAGTCGGGGGTCGCTCGCGTGCCGACCGAACGCCCGGACGAGCATCCCGTCGAGGCGACTCATTCGGCGAGCACCCGTCTGATGCGATCCAGCGTCGCCGCCTCGTCGGTGCGGAGGTCGGCGAGGAACGCGAACAGGTCGTCCACGTCGGTGCGCCCGCTCTCGACGAGGAACCGGACGTACCGCAACCGCCGATCGTGGGCGGCCCGCAGGTCGGCCGTGTCGGTGCCGAGACGGACGGCGAGGACCGCCACGACTCGGTCGACGTCGAGGTCGGTCGCGTCGATCCGCGGTGGGTTCTCGGCGTCGACGGTGGGCAGGACCACGGAGTGGACAACCCGCCGACCGTCGCGATACGCAACCTCGATCGCGAGATCGAGACCCCCCAGGAGTCGCCTCGACATTCCGCGCGCGACGATCCGGTCAGCGAAGGTCGAGAAATCGGTCGCCCGCGCCGACGCGAGAACGCCACGACCCGCCGCCACGGCGTCGTCGAGATGACGGTGGGCGGCCTCGCCGTCGAGGTCGGTGATCACGGTGACGTCCGCCGCCAGGTCGCTCGATCGCGCTAGCGCGGACGCCGCGTCCGCGCCCCCTGGGTACGGTGAGAGGTCCACGCCGGTTTCGTGGGGGAGTCGGATCGTCCGGGTGGCGCCAGCGACGGTGACCGGTCTGTCCCCGTAGGGGATGAAGGGTGCGTGAGCCTCGACGAGCGACGCCGGTCGTGCCCGCTCGGGGCCGACGAATGCCACCGACCGTCGCCGATCGATCGCGAGCCAGAGGAGGGCGACGAGGTCGGGATCGAGGACGCCCGCCTGGACGGCGCCGATCGGTGAGACGGGATCGATCCCGCGCTTGTCGATCGACACGTAGGGGTCCTCGGTGTCGCCCCCCGGGAGGGCGACCGCACAGCGTGCCGTGGCGCCGTCCCGCGGCTCGAGCGTAACGGTCGCATTCGGCCGTTTCGGACCGAGTTCGACCCCGCCCGCAGCGGCCAGGCGGGTCGCGAGCGAGACGAACCGTCGCTCGTGGTCGATCCGGAGCGTCGTCGGCATGCGTCCGTCGTGGTCGAATGCCCCCGGCACCGGGACGACCTTGATCCGCTCGCCGACGCGGTTCGCCTCGATGCGCTCGAGGTGCGGGTCCCGAAGCGGTACCGAGAGTGGGCCTTCGCCGACGAGGTCGCGAACGACGAGGGAGACGAGGTCGTCGAGCCGATCGCCCGTCGACGCCGGTCGGGGCGGCGACACGGCCAGGCCGACCCGGGCGAGTCCCGATTTGATCGTCCGAACGCCGCTGCTGAGCAGCGCCCGCGGCGAGTCGGCGACCAGCTGCCGACGGAGGTGGCGTCGGGCCCGCGCGTTCACGTAGCCGACCGGGTCGTCGATCCGACGGCCGATTGGCGTCTCGACGAGTTTCGACCTGGTGCGCTCGACCAACTCGTCGTCGCCGGGAAGCCGAACCGGCGAGCGGACGTGGTACTGGGTCGTGAATCCCCCACGTCCGAGCATCCGTTCGCGAGAGACGGTCACCGGCACGTCGTGGCCGAAGACGTCGACCGCGTAACTGGCGACGCGCTCGCTCGCGAACCGGTCGAGGTATCGCTGGTCGGTGGAGAGGCCGGTGTCGGCGGGTGCGAAGTCCGCCGTGTGGACGAGGAGTCGGTCACCGCTCGCGTCGGCCATCCGGATGCGGTCGTCGAGGGCGTGGGGCGTCAGCGCTCCGATCCCCTCGAGGTCGGCAGCGAGGTGGTATTCGATGCGCCGCCGCTGGGCGGGGGAGTGCCCCCCGAGGTGGTCGACGACTCGCCGATAGGCGTCGTTCAGCCCCCCGGCCATGCGATCGACGGTCCCCTCGCGCGTTCGCGGACGGTCGGTGGGGACCTCTGCGAGGTAGTCGGTGACCCGGTCGACGGTGGCCGCGGAGGCGGCCGAAAGCGTCGGCTCGCGGACCCGGTAGTCGAATCCGTCGTCGCGCTCGCTTACGGTGGCGACGATACCCCGGTCCACGGTGTACTGGTCACGGACCCGGGGCGCGTACCAGGCCGCCGGTGCGTCTGGCGGGGCCGGCGCCGGGACGGTCGCCGGGAGAGAATCGGCCATTACTCCTGGGTGGTCTACAGTCTAATTTAAACGTTCGCACTTCCGAAGCGAAGTGTGGCCGTCCCGGAACGTCTATGGTCGCGCCGTCCCTGATCGAGCGGCGGACCGACCGTCCGCTTCGCGGTCGCGACCCTCCCGCTCGTCCCCTTCGCGACGGTGCATTCCACCTCCTCGCGGAGGGGATGGACTTCGAGTGGCGGGAAGGTTCACACCGTCGGGCAGGTCCGATCCACCGCCGGGCTGGAAGGACGGGGTCCGGCGAATCGAAACGGTTAATCACGTGCTGGCGTCTAGGAGTGCACGAGCCGAGGTAGCCTAGCCCGGCCAAGGCGGTTGCCTCGAGAGCAACTGTCCGCAAGGACTCGGGAGTTCAAATCTCCCCCTCGGCGTCGCACTCTTCGTTCACGGCGAGCGATATCGTCCCCCCGCACCGGGAGGTGTGCCAGCGCGAGCCCGGATCGCCCGCGCGGTCCGTCAAATCGCAGTCTGGGGCCTCTGGGACGGGTCTGAAGCCACGTGGGCGAAATTTCGACTGCCCGAGTGAGAGTTGCGGACGAGCACTCGCCGTTGACCGGCACGTGTGACTCGCCATCCCTCCGTTGACGGGCACCTGACCGTTCGCATTCCCGTTCGCTTCCTCGGGGACCACGTGGGCTGCGACTAGTGGCCCCGTCCAGCGACGTGTCCGCACCTGGCGCCCGGGGGGTCGTTGCCGCCTCCCTGGACTTCTCGACCCCGTCCCCGTCGAACCCACTCGCCCGGGACACGCCCCGCTAGAAACTGCACCCCAGGAAATATGTGAACGCCAGTAGTCCATTCCTCAACGTGGCAACCACGAAGCGCATGGCTGTCGGGATCGCCATTCTCGGGATGGTCGCCGCGAGTCTCGGGTTTTTCTTGGGAACGGACGTCTGTTCACCGTATTCACCGTGTCCAGTCGGGGTATGGGACTACGTTCGCGGCGGCGGTGTCATCCTAGGTGTTCTCGGTGGTCTCCTGCTCCTCGGGAATGCCGTCTACTCGTTCGATAGGCCGTGAGCGAACCAGTCGGTTCGTCGATCGGGACCTCGCTGTGGGGGCACGGATGGCCCCGTCTGTGCCTCGTTATGATCGCCCGGGAATTCGACCCGCGCAAATTCGAATCCCGCCCCGTTTCTGGCTTCCGGTCCGTGATTGACGACACATGCACGTCGGATACCGTCTCTTCCGATCGACGATCCTGGCCTCCCGTGGGTTGGAGTCGAATGGCCCCGACCGAGGAACTGGATGTCGCCGACGGGGCGAACGCGACCCGGTCGGTGCTGCGGTCGAGCCAGCGAGCGCGGCGTGGTGGGCGGCGCCCCCTGGCTGCGCGTCTCTCCAGACCGATTCAGCCCGTGCCGACCGGCCTCACTCCAGGCCGAGGTCAGCCAGCGAGTGCGTGTGCTGCCAGGCACCGGTGACGGCGTCCACGTCGAACGTGAGGACGCCGTCGGTCAGTTCCAGCCGTACCGCGTCGTCGTCGATGGTCGTGTCGTGGAGGTGGAGTTCGAGCGGCTGGTCGAACTCGGCGACCGCGACCATCAGTTCCCCGTTCGTCTCGAGCATCTCCTCGAGTTCGGATGCGTCCATGGTCCGGTTCGACGTTGGGGCGAAATCCGGAAATAGGTTGCCATGTCGACGACGATCGGCCGTCCACACTTTATTTTGGCGAGCCTAAAATAGGGGCGATCGCCGCCCCTTCTGGTGGACCTATCAGGCGGGCCGGCCTGTCATCGGGCATGAAGGCGACCCACTACGAGACGTGTCGGAACTGCGGTGCGTCCCTCGCCGAGACGACGGCGTACCGCCGGCACGCGTACTGTGCCGAGTGTGGCCCCTCCCTGATCTGAGATCCCCAATTCGGCGGTGGATCGATGGGGTGGACTGCCCCCTGAAGCGGTCGGTCGACGGGGGGAGGGGGTGGCTCCGTTCGGGGCCGATCGACGACGTGGAGCCCTCGTGTGGCGGTCGATCGACGACTGGGAGTGCCTCGTTTGGCGTCCCTCACCGGTCAGGTGGGCCCCTGTGGCGATCCATCGTCGGTTGGTGGTCTCGCTCCGATTGACGCCCATCGGTAGATCGAACGAACGGGCCCCGAGAGGTCTCCGACACCGAATTATTTACCGCTTGGCGTTCACGCACCGTGACAACTCATGTCAGATCGTGGGTCGGTCACGGCGGAGACGGACTCGGGCCCCTTCGGCACGACGAAGGAGTTCCACATCAACGCCGACAACGTCGCCATCACATCGTTTCGCCGGGGCGAACCGACCGGCATCGGGCTCGTCCTGATACTCGCGATCCCGGCCCTGGGATGGTACGCGGTCGACTGGACGGTCGGCACGGGGTCGGGCGTCGCGGCTCTCGTGCTCTTCCTCGCCGTCATCTCGTGGGTGGTCGACCTCGGGGTGACCGAGGTCGTCACGAACGCGGAGACCTTCGACTTCGAGGGCGACGAGGAGAAACTCGAGCAGTTGGAGCGCGCGTTGCAGCGACAGTCGGAGACGATATCGGTGAGCAAGTCCCGCGCGTATCCCCACAAGTCGCTCACCTATCGCATCCACCTCAACCCGGGACAGATTTCGAGCATCGCCGAGGCGAGTCAGGTGACGGCGTCGGCACTCCTGGTGAATGGCGTCCTGGGCATCGGTCTGATGATCGACTGGGTCTTCGTCCTCCTCCGGGTCATTGACGGCCGGTTCCTCGACGCTGCAGGCGGATTCGTCGTCGGTGTGCTCGGAATCGCGATCCTGGTGGCCTTCAACGCGCTCTTCGATACGCCCCGCAGGATCGAGGTGACGACGTCGAACGGCGAGAGTCACTTCTTCGACGTCCATCCGGCGGACGCCGACCGCATCGTCTCCCAGTTCACCGGTCGCTCGCGGGACACGTCCTCCGGCCTGTTCTGACCCCTCGCTGGTGGGGGGCCGGACCACTGCGCGGCCGTCCGGCATGGTCGGTGTTCGAGCCGGGGACCGTCCAAAACCACCCGTGATCGCCCGGGGCACCTCCAGGTGCCATCCAGGTGCCCTGCAGGGTACCTGGGAGATCATGGATGGATCTCGGGATGCCGCCGAAACGGGCCGTCCGCGAGTAGCGTCCAGTCGCCGAGAACCGCCGGGGACGGGCGTCTCAGTCGTCCGCGGGCACTCCGGCTTCCTCGACGTCCTCCGGGAGGAGGCGGTCGAGGCCGTCGACGATCGCCTCGACGCTCGCCCGCGTGATGTCCGCGTCGCTCGCGGTGACCGACGCCGTGCGGTCGCCGACCCGCAGCGTCACCTCGACGGTCACGACGGCGTCGGTGCCGCCGGTGATGGCGTCGACGTGGTACTCGTCGAGGCGGAACTCGACCGAGCCGAGCGCCTCGCGGACGGCCTTCATCGCCGCGTCGACCGGTCCGCTGCCGGTCCCGCTGGCCACGCGTTCGGTGTCGTTCACCCGGAGGCGGACGCTCGCCGTCGGGGTGTCGTTACCGCTCGCGGCGGTGAGGTCGAGGAGTTCGACCCGGCGCTCGCGATCGCTGCCCGTCACGTCCTCGGCGATGGCGAGCAGGTCGGTGTCGGTCACGCGCTTGCCCCGGTCGGCGATCTCCTTCACGCGCGAGACGACGTCGCCGAGGGCCTCGTCGTCGACGGCGACGTCGTGCTCGGCGAGGGCGGCCTCGACTCCGGCTCGGCCCGCGTGTTTGCCCACGACGAGTCGCCGTTCCCGCCCGACGGCTTCGGGGGGATACGGCTCGTACATCCGCTCGTCCTTGAGCGTGCCGTCGGTGTGGATGCCGCTCTCGTGGGCGAAGGCGTTCTCTCCGCTCACCGCCTTGTTCGGCGGGAGGGGGACGCCTGTCGCGTCGGAGACGAGACTCGACAGCCGATAGAGGTGTTCGGTCTCGACGCTCTCCACGTCGTAAGCGTGCCACAGCGCAACCGCGACCTCTTCGAGGGCGACGTTGCCCGCCCGCTCCCCGATGCCGTTCACGGTCGCGTGGACCATGTCGGCACCCGCGGCGACCGACGCGAGCGCGTTGGTCACGGCGAGGCCGAGGTCGTCGTGGGTATGGGTGCTGACGGGACCGTGGTCGGCGAGTCGGGAGACGGCCTCGACCGCCTGGTCGGGGCTCGCGTGCCCGACGGTGTCGGCGAAGGCGAACCGGTCCGCGCCGGCGTCCATCGCGGCAACCATCATCTCCTCGAGGAAGTCGAGGTCGGCGCGACTGCCGTCCTCGCCGATGACTTCCACCCAGAGGCCGTGATCGGTCGCGTACTCCACCAGTTCGACGGTCGTCTCGAGGACGCCCTCCCGCGTCGTGCCGACCTTCGACTCGACGTGGCGGTCGCTGGCGGGCACGACGAGGTCGATCCCGTCGACGTCCACGTCGAGGGCGAGGTCCACGTCGTGTTGGACGCCCCGCGCGAAGCTCGTCACCACCGCGTCGAGGTCGAGGTCGGTCACCCGGTCGATGGCCTGACGCTCACCAGGCCCGGTGCAGGCGCTCCCCGCCTCGATCACGGAGACGCCGGCCCGGTCGAGATGCCGGGCGATGTCGGCCTTCTCCTCGGGTCTGAGCGAGACGCCGGGGGCTTGCTCGCCGTCGCGAAGCGTCGTGTCCAGGAACTGTACGCCGTCGTCGATGTGGGTGAGGCTATTCCGCACCCCGAATAAATCGATCCGCGGTCATCGCTGCCACACCGCAGCCGAGGCCGGGCACCCACTTAACGGGGCCAATCAGACAGATTTCGCAAAAGTTGTCACTCGACCAGCCGAACCCGGTCGCCCTCGGCCACCTCGGCGGCGGCACCCGCGGGCAACTCCACCAGCGTGTCGGCCTCTTCGATGGCGAACCCCCGCCAGGGTAGCAGGCGCTCCTTCCGGCGGACGCTCCCGTCCACGATCCAGAGCACGTCGAGGGGGACGAAGACGAACACCATGTGGACGTCGCGTTCGGCGACGTCGCCGAACCGAAAGACGAGGGCGTAGTCGTCGGGCAGGCGTGGGCGGAACATGAGACCGCGGACCTGCGAGAGGAACGTGTCGGCCGTGTCGACGTCGTCGGCCAACCGGCGGGACTCGCCGTCGCGTTCGTGGACGAGGTACACACCTGGCGGTCGTCCCCGCGGTCGAAAAGCGTTACTCCCACGCGCCCGCACGGGCGAGCATGAAGAAGACGCCGACCGGGACCTCCGTCGGCGTGGCGGACCCCTACGAGCACGCGGGCATCTGCGATCACGCGACCGACGACGGTCGCTGCCGGTACGCCTTCGAGTATCCACAGCACGACGTGGGGTTCGCCGAGGAGCGCCGCGAGGACGACTTCCGGTGTCCGGTCGCCGCCGACGACTGGACGTTCGCGGACTGCCCGCACTACCGGTTCCGGGCGGGCAACCGCGAGTGTGCGCGCTGTGGCCTGACCGAGCACCGCGACGCCCACGAGGGCGGACGCCCCCTCCTCGAGGAACACCACCTCGCCTACGCCGACGACCGCGACCTGGGCCACGAGATTACGGTCTACCTCTGCCGGTGGTGTCACGCGAAGGTCCACGATTCGTGGGCGAGCGTCGGCGACGACGTCAACCCCGACCCGGAGGCGCTGGCCGCCCGGGAAGAGCGTCGCAGCAAGGAGCTCTCGGAGCTATCCTTCGATTCGGCGGCCGACAGATTCGACGCTGACGGCGCGTGAACGGAGTGGACGGCGAGCTACCCAATGTGGTGAGTTTTTAGGCGGTCCCCGAATACCAGTCTCCAATGACCCGCATTCTCGTCGTGGACAACCACGGCCAGTTCACGCACCTCGAACACCGGATGCTGCGCGACCTCGACGGGGTCGAGACGGAACTGCTGGACAACGAGACGCCACCTGAGGACGTCGAGGCCGACGGCCTGGTTCTCTCCGGCGGTCCGAGCATGGACGAAACGGGCCGCTCGGCCGACTACCTCGACCTGGACGTGCCCGTCCTGGGAATCTGTCTCGGGATGCAACTCATGGCCGAGGCACTGGGTGGCGAGGTCGGCCCCGGCGACTACGGTGGGTACGCGGACGTGACGGTCGACATCCTCGACGAGGACGATCCGCTCGTGGGTTCGCTGGCACCCGAGACCAGGGTCTGGGCGAGTCACGCGGACGAGGTGAACGTCCTCCCCGAGGGGTTCGAACGGACCGCGACGAGCGACGTCTGTGACATCGAGGCGATGAGCGACACGGACCGCGACCTCTACGGGGTCCAGTGGCACCCCGAAGTCGCCCACACGGAGGAGGGGAGGGCCGTCTTCGAGAACTTCCGCGACATCTGCTCGTGACATGACGGCGACCCAGCGCGAACTGGCCAGCCTCTCGAAGTACCTCTTCCGGGCACCGAGCTGGTACGCCACGGTCGCGTTCTCCGTCATCATCGCGGCCGTCGCGGGGGCCGCGGCCTTCGACTCGGGGTTCTTCCTCGAGGACGTCTGGCAGGGCGTCTTCTTCATCGGTGCGCCGACGTTCGTCGCCGCGCTGGCGACGACCCCGATCGACCGGTGGCTTGGTGGCCAACTGACCTTCCGACGGTCGTCGCTGCTCGCCACCCTGGGCGAACTGGTCGTCGTGGTGATCGTGACCGTCGCCGGCGTCGTCGCCCTGGTGACGCCGCTGGGCCAGAATTTCGTCTACGACGCCCTCATCGCCGCGCTCGCCGTCGTCTTCGCGCTCCGTCTTCTGGTCGTCATGGCGGTATCGCGGCGGTCCCCGCTGCTCGCGGCCATCCCCGCGAGTCTCCAGACGCTCACGGCCGGAGCACTCCTCTTCATCTACAGCGGCACGATGAACTTCCTCGCCCTCGGCGGGCCGTTCCTCCGGGCGGTCCTCACCCGCCCCGAGCACGCACCCCGGGAGATCACCTACGTCTTCGTCCCGAAGGACTTCGCGTTGCTCACCGTCATGTCGGTGCTCTACGCCGTCGTGGCCTACGGGTTCGTCCGGGCCCTGGACCGGCCATGGCGTCGCAGCCTCGGCGTGAGCGCCCTGGACTTCGTCCGCGGGTTCATCGGCCACATCGCCGAGGGGACCCGGGAGCTCGAGGACTTCTTCGAGCAGATCGGCGAACGGGCCATCGTCCCGGTCACCGTCCTCTCCTTCCGGCGCGCGCCGGGCGACGAGAAGGCCCGGTTCGTGCTGCCGATGATCCATCCGGGGCCGATGGGGGACATCGGCGGTGGCAACCTCCCACAGCGCGTCGCGGAGTCGACACCGGGACTCGCGTTCCCGCCGCACGCGACCGCCGGTCACGACTTCAACCTCGTGACCGAACGGGAGGTTGACACGTTGCTGGCGGCCGCCGAGACGGCCTACGAGTCGATCGAGTACGGTACGGCGGCCACCCCGTCCGTGCGGACTGCGTCGGGGGACGCGTCGATGCTGGCCCAGCGGTTCGGCGACGACGGTCTGCTCGTGAACACCTTCTCGCCGACGTTCGCGGACGACGTCGATTACGCGGTCGGCCTGGCGACCGCCGCGGAGGCGCGCGTCGCGGGTCTCGACGACGTGCTCCTCGTGGACGCCCACAACTGCAACAACGGCCTCGCGGGCGACGACCTGGGCCACGTGGTGCCCGGGAGCAGGCGATCCTTCGACATGATGCAGGCGGCCCGCGAGACCGCACGGGAACTCACGTCGGCGGAGCGGGCACCCATGGAACTCGGGACCGCCTGGAACCGCACGCCGTGGGGTCCCGGGGAGGGAATCGGACCGCTCGGTGTCCGGGTGGCCGTGGTGCGCGTCGGTGGCCACACGACCGGGTACGTCCTCGTGGACGGCAACAACATGGAACCGGGGCTCCGCGAGCACCTGGTCTCCGGGGTGGACGCCGTGGACGACGTCGAGGTGATGACCACCGACACCCACGTGGTCAACACCGTCGAATCGACCAATCAGGTGGGCGACGCCATCGACGACGGGGAGCTCCTCGAGGTAATCCGGGACCTGATACAGGAGGCGATCGACGACCTGGAGTCGGTCGAGGCCGGGATGGCGACCGAGCGTGCCGAGGTGACGGTGTTCGGCAACGACCGGACGGAGACGCTCGCGAGTCAGGCCAACGCGGTCATCTCGATGGCCGGCTGGCTCGGCGTCTCCGTGATCCTGGCGACGGTCGCCGTCAGTCTGCTCATCTTCATCCTCGCGTGAATCACGACCCCTCGAGGAGGTCGTCGACGGCCTCTCTGGCGACGAGGGCCGCGTCGTCTGCGATCCGCTCGAGGTCCGCCTCGACGTCGGGCGCGAAGACGTAGACGTCGACGGTGAGCGTTCCCTCCTCGAAGGTCACCGTCACGTCAAGATCGTCGATGTCGGATCGTCGGAGTTTCGAGAAGACGAATCCCTGGGCCGCTTCCGCCGCCGTTTCGACCACTTCGTCGTCGGTCGGCATCGCCCGTTACGAGCCGCCGGGACCGACGCCACCGGGCGAGGGCATGCCCCCTCCGCCACCGCCGCCCCCGAGCATGGACTGCAGTTCCTCCTGGAGGCTCTCGAACTGCTCCCGGAGGCGATCCTCCTGCTTCTCGAGGGTCTGGACCCGGACCTCGAGGCGGTCGACCTTCTCGTCGAGGTCCTCCTGGGCGGTCTCGTAGTCCGTCTGTATCATGAGTTCGCCGACCTCGCGGTACATCGTCGTGTCCTCCTCGATGTCGTCGAGTTCCTCGAGCGCGTTCTGCGCGTCGCTCAGCTGGTTGTTGGCCTGCTGTTTCTGGACGGCGACCTTCTGGGCGGTCTCCTGGAGCTCCTCGAGCTCCTCGATTTTTTCTTGTGCTTCCGGAGGCAAGTTACCCTGCATACTCCAGTGGTGGCGGTCACGGCAGAAAAAACCCCTGTCTCGGCCTCGGTCAGCCCGACGTGCCGTTACCAGTTCACACGACCGCTCGCGCCAGGAAAATCGCTCCGACGGCCCCGGCGAACGTCGCGGTGGCGTGGAGGAGTGCGCGGACCCGCCTCCCCGTCTCCCACAGTCGAACCGTCTCGTACGAGAACGAAGAGAACGTGGTGAACGACCCGGCCAGCCCGGTTCCCAGCAACAGCCCGGCCCGGCCACCGACCGCCGCGAACGACACCGCCGCGAGGACGAACGACCCCAGGACGTTGACGGCTGCGGTCCCCAGCGGATACGCGTCCGTCTCGAGGACCTCGCTCACGACGTGGCGCAGGAGCGCCCCGACGGCGCCCCCGACCCCCACGGCCTGGACCGGATCGAGAATCACAGCCATCGGCCCCGCTCGAGCCACACGGCGACATGGCGTCCCGCCAGGACGCCCCCGAACGCCAGCGCGTAACTGGCGAGCACGTACCCGGCCCCGAGCGGCGTCCCGAGCGCGAGCGTCTGCAGCGCGAACGTGCTGTAGGTCGAAAGCGACGAGAGGAACCCGGTACCGACCGCCACGTGGGTCCGCTCGGAGAGAACGCCCGTGAAGTGTGCCTCGTAAAGGAGCAGACCGAGCGCGAAGCTCCCCGCGACGTTCACGAGGAGCGTCCCGACCTGGCCGGCGACCTGCTCGCCCACGAAGTACCTCAGGTTCGCCCCGGCGAACCCGCCGATGGCGATCAAGACCGGCGTTTCGATCCGTCGAATGTGTCGTGCGTGTCCCTCGTGCATGCTCTCGGAGAAGGAGTCATCAGCCGACGGGACGGCGGTTGGGTCGGGCGGACTCCATCGCCCGCTGCGTTCTGTGGTCCCTCGGGCGGTGACGGACAAAAAGGTCTCGGATTCGGCCGCTGCGGGTCCAGGCCGGTTCAGGTTCGTCGCCCGGCACTGGCGGCGCGCTCAGCCACCTCGACGAGCGACAACCAGGTGTTCTGCCCCGCACGAAGCGCGACCAGGTCCGTCGCCTCGATGTCGATGGTCACGGTGTCGGCCCGCCGATCCACGCTGGCACGGCTCCGGTCGCCGGCGATGTCCCCGGCCTCGACCGCGACGCTGCGCTCGACGGTCCGGGCGCGGTCGGTCGAATCGTAGGAGAAGGAGAGCGTCGTTCGGTGCACTACTTCACGTCGACTTCCTTGACGTCGCGGCTCCGCTCCTTGAGCAGGACGCGGTGGCCGCAGTACGGGCAGCGCACCCCGCCGTACTCGTCGAGTTCGACGTCGCGCTTGCACCGGGAGCACTTGTACGCCATGTTCAGGCGTCCTCTTCGGGCTCCTCGCCCGTCAGGGCGGTTCGAATGGAGCGTCGGACGGCCCGGCCACCCGGCGTCTCGGGGCGGTAGGCACCGCCGGTGAACCGGTGACTGCACTTCTCGCACTCCCAGATGCCGGTGCCGGCCCGATCGACGGCCGCGGACCCGCACTCCGGACAGACGTGGTCCTCGTGCATCTCCGATTCGATCTCCGCGACGCGTCGCCGGGCGACCCGGCCGTATCGGGCACCGAACCGACCGGCGCTCCCGGTCGTACGGGCGCTTCCCTCTTGAGCACTCATGGTACTCGTCCGTACCGCCGGTTCGCATAAAAACGTGTTGAGTCCGGTCAGTCGCCGTCCTGCAGGTCGGCGTCTGCGAGTGCGCGATTCAGGTCCGCCCGCACCCGCTCGCCCGTCTCCCGGTCCATCGCCGTCGTGACGATCCGATTCTCCTGGACCGAGGAGCCGTCCCGGATCAGGAGCCGCACGTTCCCGTTGTCGTCCGCGCGGGTGGCCTTCGCGCGCACCCCTGTGCGCGATCCCGATCCGCCGGCGTCGATGGGACCCGGGACGATCTTCTTCACGTGCGGGTGACCGGCGACCGTCCGGATCGCCTCCTCGCCGGCCCGGTTCCCGATGACGGTCGAGTGCGCGCCACCGATCTTCTCTGCCGCGGGCTTCTCCACGACCGCGAGGTCGCGGGAGTCCCGGCGATCGAGGACGGTCTGCACGGGGTCCGCTTCCGGGACGCGGTAGACCGGGTATCGCAGTTCGGCCCGCAGCGCCCCGACGACCGCGAGATCGCCAGTCGCGTAGACCGCATCCGGGCGCTTTCGACGGATCTCGTCGGCGATCCGGCCCGCGAAGTTGCGCCGCTGGACCGTCGCGAGTTCGCCTCCGTCCTCCGGGACCGTCGGGATCTGGGTCTCGCCCACGACCCGGTCGCCGTCGAGGATCGAGAGGGTGGCCCGCCGGTCACCGATCGCGACGACGACGCCGTCGGCGTTGGCGCCGTCACACACCAGACAGTAATCGCCCGGCCTGTCGAGGTCGCGACCGCAGTGGCCACACTGCACGGGCGAGTGAACGCGCCCGGACGGTTTATCATCCGCGATCTCAGTGCTCGAGCGGCGATCCCTTGACGTACTCGCGCATCACCACGGTCGCGTACGACCCCTTGGGGAGCGAGAAGCGAACCGTGAGCGGGTCCCGTTCGAACGTCGGATCGAAGGGGACCAGGATCGCTCGCCTCGTCCCCCGCGAGTGGAACGCGCCCGGCAGGTCGAACGCCCCGGGCTCCAGATCGAGGTCGGACAGTACCGACCGCTCGATCGCCCCGGGTTCGTCCTCCCCCAGTGCCGTTTCCGTCCCGATGAGCGGTGCGGTGACGAACGCCCGTCCGCGGCGACAGTGGCGCGCGACGACGTCCACGCGGTCCGCAGACACGCGCTGGAGACGGTCGACGTCCGGAATGGGGAGGGCGCCTGGCGCGTCCCGGTCCACGAAGGCCACGACGTCGCCGGCCACGGGTTCCGTGAAGGGCAGACCTCGTTCGAGGCGCCGTCCGAGGATCCGGTTGAACGCGTAGGACTGTGCGGCGTTGACGAAGAGTCGCTGGAGGTTCTCGGGGAACGTCTCGAGGGCGTCCCTGAAGTCCGCTGCCGTCTCGCCCCCGGTCTCCACGAGGCTGTTGAGCATCGCGGTCTCGTAGCGGAGGTGCCCGGGGAAGCGGTCCAGCGCCGCTCGCCAGTCGCGCGTCTCCTGGACGAATTCCCGTGCTTCCCGCGTCCGCTCCGGCTCGTGTTCCGAGGGGTTGCCGAGGTAGGCCATCACGGCCGCCTCCCAGTCGCCCCGGACGACGGCCAGGCCGACCTCGTGGGTGACGGGGCGGTAACTGCCGAAGCGCTGCTGCCCGAAGAAATTGGGGACGGCGGGGTCGCCACCCCCGAACGCGGCCAGTTCCTCGGTGATGGGCTCGACGTTCTCCGGCGACCGCGGATCCCTGACGACGACGGCGAAGTCGTTGCCGACCAGGTCGCCGAACTGGAGGCCGCGTCCCGACCGGCCGACGACCTCGACGTCCGCGTCGTCGATCGAGGGAACGTCCCCCGCGTCGATCTGCCGGACGCTGAACAGTTGCGTCGTCACCGCCGCCGCGTCCTTCGTGCCGGCCCAGGTCACCCGCTCGCGGCTGATCCCGAGGCGGTTGGCGAACGTCCGGGCGAAGTCGTTCGTGTCGGTCCCGCGCAGCGTCACCCGGAGGACGAGCCAGGGATAGGCACCACCGTCGGCGTCGCCGGGTTCCGTCTCGAAGCGTTCCCGCTCGACGACCCGGAAGTCCGCCGGTCGCTCGCGGAGTCGCCCGCCGATCCCGTCGGTCTCGGAGACGTAGTAGTCGATACCGACGGCCCGTTCCAGGTCGTGTGCGGGACGCATCCACCGGCACTGGGCGCCCCCGGGAAAAAACGCCGCCGGTTCCCGGTCGATTCAGTAAAGCGAGAGGTCTCCGGTGATCCGATCGACGGCCTCGTCCTCGGCGGGACCGATGGCGACGGCGGTCGGGGTTCCCGGTTCGAGCTGCGTGTGTCCGGCGTCCTCGACGAGCCCGGTCGGGAGACCCGCCGTCTTCGCCTTCTCCTGGAGTTCGTAGAGCGCCCGTTCCCCGTCCACTTCGAGGACGACCTTCTTCTGTCCCGCCCGCTTCCAGGCCGACCTGTCCCGCTCGTCCGCGCGTTCGTACGCGTCGAGCGACGCGTGGGCGACCTGGGCGGCGAGTTTGCCCGCTCCCATGCCGAGGTCGGCGCGGGCGACGATGGCCTGTTTCATGGTCCCCCGTGGGGGCGGGGGGACCGTAGCCCTGTCCATCTCCGGACCTCGGACACTTTTTATGGGAGGGGCGCACGATTCCCGTGTATGATCCTCTCGGACGGCGACATCCTCGAACGACTCGAGGAGGGGGACCTCGTCATCGAACCCCTCCAGGATGTCGACCTGCAGGTCCAGCCGGCGAGCGTGGACGTCCGTCTCGGCCGGGAGTTCCTGGAGTTCCAGCGGGCGAACATTCCCAGCATCCACCCGACGAGCGAGCGGGAGACCGACGACTACACGGCCGAGACGACCGTCGAGGAGGACGACGAGTTCGTCCTCCACCCGGGCGACTTCGTCCTCGCGACGACGAAAGAGCGCGTCGAGGTTCCCCGGGACCTGGTCGCCCAGGTGGAGGGGCGTTCCTCCCTCGGGCGACTGGCCGTTGTGGTCCACGCCACTGCGGGCTTCATCGATCCGGGGTACCGCGGCAGAATCACCCTGGAACTCTCGAACCTCGGGACCGCCCCGGTGGCGCTCTCGCCCGGCATGCGCATCTCCCAGCTGGTCTTCACGGAGCTGAAGACGCCCGCGAGGAAGCCGTACGGGGCAGAACGCGGCTCGAAGTACCAGGACCAGACCGGGCCACAGGCCTCCAGGATCCAGGAGGACGAGGAGTTCGGCCAACGATGAAGTTCGTCGAGGAGGTCGTGGTCGACGAGTTCCTGCCCACCTTCCGCTCGATGCTCGCGGCGGACCTGCGCGAGCGCGGCCTCACCCAGCACGAGGTCGCCCGGGCACTGGACATCAGCCAGAGCGCCGTCTCGAAGTACGCACACGGCGACATCGCCAGACGGGAGGAGTTCACCGACGACGAGCGCGTGCGCGAGACGGTCGCGCGACTGGGCGAGGGACTGGCGAGTGGCGAGATGTCCCAGGTGCAGGCGCTCGTCGAGGCCGAGTCGCTGATACGCGACCTCGCCAGGCCGGGCGATCGGATCGCGACCATCCACGAGGAGATGGTGCCGGCGCTGCGCGAGTACGACTACGACTTTATGGCACGGGGAGAGGACAGCGACGTCCTCGCGCGCGAGCGAGTCAGGTCGTCCGTGCGGCGGGGGCTGCGCGTCCTCGAACACGCGAGCGGGTTCGCCACGCTGATCCCGAACGTCGGCTCGAACCTGGTGGAGTGTCTCCCGGACGCGAAGGGAGTCGAGGACGTCGCGGGCGTTCCGGGTCGCATCGTGGACGTGATGGGCCGCACCGAGGTCCCGGGCGAACCGGACTTCGGCGTCAGCGAACACGTCGCGTCCGTCCTCCTCGCGGCCCGCGCGGCGGGCAGCGAGGCCAGGGCGGCCCTCAACGTACAGTACGACCCCGCCATCGTGGAGTCACTCGAGGCGATGGGACACGAGGCCGTGGAGTTCGAGGGCGAAGACGAACCCGACGCGGCGGCGATCGAGCGCGCCGTCGCGGCGACCCCCGAGGCGACGGTCCTCTACCAGACGGGCGGGTACGGGATCGAACCGATGGTCTACCTCCTCGGTCCGACGGCCAGCGACGTCGCCGAAGTGGCCCGCGATCTGGTCTGATCAGTCGTCCGTCCGGCGATCGCGGTCGATCCCCGAGCGGATCCGCTCCTCGGCAGCCTCGAGTGTGGCCTCGCGGTCGAACGACCCGACGACGGCCGACAGGTCCACGTCCCCGTCTCGCAGGTCGCGGGCGTGAGCGACGACGTTCGGCAGCGCGCGGACGATGTTGTCCACGATCGGGATGGCGGCCGTCTGCGCCGACCGCGAGAGGGGGTTGAGGTCGATCACGATCTCCGTCTTGCCCATCGCCGAGAGCGCCTCGGCGCGGTCGCCGTCCTCCAGGGGAACGAGGACGACGTCGGCGTCGAAGATGCCGTCCGCGTCGACCGTGCCGCGGGCGTGTTCGAGGCCCGGAATCTGGGCGTCGCCGGCGAGCCCCTTGACGTCGTTCGCACCGTGCTCGCGGAGGGTCTCGGCGATTGCCTCCGCGCGCTCGGCGGTGTGGTTGAAGAGGTTGACTTCCAGGTCCGCTCCGACGGCCGCGGCGAGGTCGACCAGGTCGTCGGGCACCAGCGCGGCGGCGTTGCCGTTCACCGAGAGCACCGGGTGGTCGGCGAGCAACAACTGGGCGGCGGCGACGCGCTCGGCCTCGTCGGCGCTGGGCATCGTCTCTTCGCCGAGCAGGTAGTCGAAGGCCTCGCCACGGCCCTCCGCGATGAGCCCCTGTGTGCTCGTGATTCCCCGTTCGACCCCCGACTCGATACGGTGTCGGGTCACCAGGGAGTCGTGGCGGGGGTGGTCGGCGGGGACGTCGTCCTCTGCCATACGGGTACTCGCCGGCCGAGGGCCAAAAGTCACGCGCTCGGTCCGTCGACCAGGAGCGTCGCACCGCCGCGGTGGATGTGGGTCCGTCGCGCTTCGAAGCCGGCCGCGGAGAGGGCGTCCCCCAGCGCGTAGACCGTCTCGCCGAGCATCGCCATCGCGGCGGTTCCACCCGCCGCCTCGACGGCCTCGACCACCTCGCGGACCTCGCCGGTGAGCAACCCGACGTCCTCGCTGAAGGTCACCGCGGCGGTCATGAACCGGTCGAGCGTGGGGCGTTCGCGGACCGTTTCGAGGGCCGCGGTCCCAGCGCGGGTGATACGCTCTGGCCGGTCGGCGAGCACGTCGGGGGTCGAGAGTTCGCCGAGGGTGAGGTACTCGACGTCGGCAACCGCGGGGATGCCGTCGAGAACCCCCTCGGGTGGGGCGCCCGGCTCGAGGCGGAGGGGTACTCCACCGCGCGCCTGGGCGACGACGTCACCGAGCCCCGTGCCGGCCTCGACTTCGGCGACGTGGGCGAGCCGCACCAGGGCGTTCTCCGACCGTCCGACGTCGAATACCTGGTTCCCCGCCAGCGCGGTCCCGAGCGCCATCGCTCCCGAGACGCCGAAGCCGGCGCCCAGCGGAAGGTCGGTCTCCACCGTCACGTCCGCGGTCTCGCCGAGGGTCGAGAGGACTCCATCGACGGCGTCGATGGCCATCGTCTCGCCCTCGACCGTGACCGTCGTATCGCTGGCCGGTTCGACGGTGACGGTCACGCCGTCGGCGAGCGCGAGGCCCCCGCCCCGCGAACCGGTGGTCGCCGGGTCGTCGGTCCGATGGATGCTGAAGAATCCGGTGACGTGGCCCGGCACGAACGCGGTGGCAGCGTGGCCCTCGCTCATCCACTCCCACTCGGGCGCTCCGACGGTAAAGCGTTTAACAATCGCACCGACTCAGAAGCCGGTCGGGGCGACATCGACCACGTCCCGGAACGCGCCCTGGACGACCTCCGAGAGGGCCGGGTGGACGTGGATCGTCCTGGCGACGGTTTCGGCGTCGGCACCGGCGGCGACGGCGGTGCTCACCTCGTGGACGAGCGTCGAGGCCTCCGGGCCGACGACGTGGAAGCCGAGGACGTCTCCGTCGTCGGCGACGACTGCCTTGGCGAACCCCCCGTAATCGACCATCGCCGCGCCGAGCGCGGTGTCGTCGTATTCCCGGACTCCGACCTCGTAGGACGTGTCCTCGGGGACCTCTCGCTCGGGAAGGCCGAGGCTCGCGAGTTGGGGCGACCCGAAGACTGCGTGGGCCATCCCGGGATATTCCACCGGCTCGTCGCCACCCCGCACGGCGTTCTCCAGGACGTACCGGGCCTCGACGTCCCCCGAGTGTTTGAACATGTGGTTGCCCGCGATGTCCCCGATGGCGTAGACCCCGTCGACGCTCGTTTCGAGGTGGTCGTCGGTCACGACGAATCCCCGGTCGTCGGTCGCCAGTCCCGCGGCATCGACGTCCCACAGGTCGGTGTTCGGCCGACGTCCGACGGCCAGCAGCACCTCGTCGCCGCGGAGGTCTCGCCCGTCACCGTCGGTACGGACGATCACCTCGTCGCCGTCCTCGGCCAGCGCCCTCGCCCGGGACCCGAGGTGGAGGTCGTGGGTGTTCCGGTAGGCCTCCGTCAATCGCTCGGCGACGTCGCGGTCCTCGTGATGTACGAGGCGGTCGCCGCTGTGGACGATGGTCACGTCGCTCCCGAACTGGTTTAACACGTGGCCGAGTTCGACGGCGATATAGCCGCCACCGACCACGACCAGGCGATCGGGCACCGTCGAGAGCGAGAGCCCCTCGTCGCTGGTGAGAAAGGAGACGTCGTCGGTCCCCGAGATGCCGTCGGGCACCAGCGGACGCGATCCGCCGGCGAGGACGATGCGCTCCGCACGGATGCGGTCGTCCCTCGCGTCTGCCAGCCCGACGACGTGCTCGTCACGAAACGCGCCCGTGGTCTGGTACAGGGTCACCCGTTCGTGAGCTCGCGCCCGCTGTGCCTTCTGCTCGGCTGCCACCGTCACGGTCTCGGTTACCGTCTCTATAATCGATTCCCCGTCGAGGTCGTTCAAGGTGGCATCGACGCCGTGGACGCCCGCGTTCCGGACCGTCTGTGCGACGTTGGCCCGGTGGACGAGTTTCTTCGACGGATTGCAGCCGCGGTTGAGACAGGTGCCACCGAGGGGCCCCCGCTCGACGAGCGCGACGCGCTCACCCTCGTCGGCAGCGGCGGACGCGACGATGTTTCCGGTACCCCCGCCGAGGACGATGAGATCGAACTGGCGCATCCGACAATATGGGACGAGGCATCGAAAAAATGCGACGGCTCCGGCGGAACGGACCGCCTGGCCGAGTCGACGTCCGCCCTAGGGGGAGAGCCGCTGGCGGTCGCGCGGGAAGATGACGGCCTCCCGGATGTTGTCCAGGTCCAGCATCGTCATGAGCAGGCGTTCGGCGCCGAGACCCCACCCCGCGTGCGGCGGCATACCGTAGCGGAACATCTTGGTGTAGTACTCGAAGGCCTCGGGATCCAGGCCCTGCTGTTCGAAGCCGGCGACGAGCTGCTCGTAGCGGTGTTCGCGTTGCCCGCCGGAGACGAGTTCGAGGCGGGGGTGCATCAGGTCGAAGCCCGTCGAGACGTCGGGATCGTCGTCGTGGTCCTTGATGTAGAACGGCTTGACCTCGGAGGGCCAGTCGGTGATGAAGTAGTGCGCGCCGACGTCCTCGCCGAGGGCCTTCTCGGCCTCGGTCGGGAGGTCGTCGCCCCAGACCAGTTGCTCGTCGAGCGCGCCGGTCGCGTTGACCATCTCGATGATCTCCTCGTAGGGGATCCGGTCGAAGCCTCCCTCGGGGACGGCGAAGTCGTCGGCCAGACCCAGAGTCTCGAGTTGGGGCTGGGCGTTCTCCCACACCGCCTCGTAGGCCGCCCGGACGACGTCCTCGAGGACGTCCATCGCGCCGTGCGCGTCGATGAAGGCGCTCTCGAAGTCGATCGAGGTCGCCTCGTTCAGGTGGCGGGGGGTGTTGTGCTCCTCCGCCCGGAAGATGGGACCGATCTCGAAGACGCGCTCGAGGCCCGATCCCACCATCAGCTGCTTGAACAGCTGTGGGGACTGGTTCATGAACGCCTCGCGGCCGAAGTAGGTGATCGGGAAGAGCTCCGTGCCGCCCTCTGTGCCGGTCGCGACGATCTTCGGCGTGTTGATCTCGGTGCTCCCCTGGGCGCGGAACTCCTCGCGGACGGCCCGGAGGACCTCCCCCCGGATCTCGAAGATGGCCTTCGGCTCCGGCTTCCGGAGGTCGAGCGTCCGGTTGTCGAGGCGCGTCGAGAGTTCGGCGTCGACCTTGCCCGATGGATCGAGCGGGAGTTCGGGGTCGGCCTCGGCGACGACCTCGATCGATTCCGGCGTGATTTCGACGCCGGTCGGCGCCCTGGATTCCTCGTCGACGTCGCCAGTCACGGAGATGACGCTCTCGCGGTGGACAGAGAGGCCCGTCTCGACGATCTCGTCGTCCAGTTCGTCCTTCTCGAACTTGATCTGTATCTTCCCGGTCTTGTCGCGGAGGATGAGGAAGGCGATGCCCCCGAGGTCCCGGACCTCGTGCACCCAGCCGGCGACGGTCACGTGGTCGCCCGGCTCGGCGTCGGCGGTGACGGTTCGGTCGTTCATGTCTCGCGATATTGGGGGCGCGGCCTTAAACGCCGCCCTTTCGCCCGTCGATCCGTACCGGCGCTATTTGGCTGCGTGGGCGTCTTTCGCGCCGTTGACCGTCTCCTCGACCGCCTCGACGCCCTCGTCGTGGAGGAGGTCGCCCACGACCACGACGTCGGCGTGCGCCGCCATCTCGTAGGCGGAGTCGTAGTCGTGGATGCCGCCCCCGTAGAAGAGAGTCCCCTCGTCGAGCGCGTCGGTGGCCGCCTGGACGTGGTCGGTGTCGCCCAGCGTCCCGGAGTACTCGACGTAGACGATTTCCTGCCCGAAGAGGCGTTCGGCGACCGCCGCGTAACCGGCCACCTCGTCGGGCGAGAGATCGCAATCGGCCTCGGTGTACTGGGCCACCGCAGAGTCCGGGTTGAGTACCACGTACGCCTCCGTCCACGTGCGCTCCCAGTCGACGTCGTCGATACGCGCCCACTCCTTGTGTGCGCCGGTTATCCAGAAGGGGTCGCCCGCGTTGAACACCGTGGGGATCAGGTAGCCGTCGAGGTCGGGGTTGTCCACCACCACCGCCGGATTGCTCGGTTCCTGGTAGATGGGGACGTCGTAGCGCCCGCAGGCCGCGACGACCTCCTGCATGTTCTCCTCGGTCATGCCGGTCGTCCCGCCGACCTCGATGGCGTCCGTCCCGCTGGTACAGACGTCCTCGTAGGTGACCCCGTCCGGGAGGTCCTTGTCGGGGTCGATTTTGAGGACGTGATCCCAATCGGCCCACGGCCCACTCATATCCGGACACACCGGCCATTGCGCTAAAACCCCTTCGGAACCCGGCCCGGCGGCGGGGTGACCGGCATTGGCTCTCCGCGCCGTTCGCGGGATCGGGCGAGTGCCAGGGAGAGTCCGACGACTAGCCGTGGATCCCCATCGCTTCGATCTGTTCCTGGTACCGGTTCCGGATCGTCACTTCCGTCACCTGGGCGACGTCGGCGACCTCCCGCTGGGTCTTCTTCTCGTTGCAGAGCAGCGACGCGGCGTAGATCGCGGCAGCGGCGTACCCGGTGGGGGATTTCCCGGAGAGCAGCCCCTTCTCGGCCGTGGTCTCGATGATCTCGTTGGCCTTCGACTGCACCTCTTCGGAGAGTTCGAGTTCGGAGCAAAAGCGGGGCACGTACTTCTTCGGGTCGACCGGTTTCATCTCCAGACCGAGTTCCTGGGAGATGTACCGATAGGTGCGACCGATCTCCTTTCGCTCGACGCGGGAGACCTCCGAAATCTCCTCCAGGCTGCGCGGGATCCCCTCCTTGCGGCAGGCGGCGTAGAGCGCGGACGTCGCGACGCCCTCGATGGAGCGACCACGAATGAGGTCCTCCTTGAGCGCCCGCCGGTAGATGACGGAGGCGACCTCCCGGACCGACCGCGGGACGCCCAGTGCACTCGCCATCCGGTCGATCTCGGAGAGCGCGAACTGGAGGTTGCGCTCGCCGGCGTCCTTCGTCCGGATGCGCTCTTGCCACTTCCGGAGCCGATGCATCTGTGATCGCTTCTTCGAGGAGATAGAGCGTCCGTAGGCGTCCTTGTCTTTCCAGTCGATGGTGGTCGTCAGGCCCTTGTCGTGCATCGTCTGCGTCGTGGGCGCGCCGACGCGGGATTTCTCCTGACGCTCCTGGTGGTTGAAGGCTCGCCACTCGGGCCCCGGGTCGATTTTCTCCTCCTCCACCACGAGCCCACAGTCGTCACATACAAGTTCCGCCCGATCCGAACTCTTGACAAGATTCTCAGACCCGCACTCCGGGCACTCCCGCACCCCCTCATCGCTCTCTTGTTCAGCCGCTGTTTCTCGCTCCCGCTGGCGAGTGGACCGTGTCATCGCACTTTTATAGTAGTGTTTTGGACTCACTTAAGTCCGTTGGGGTAATCGGGACGTTTCGCCGAGGTCACAATACCCGAATACAGCGTGAGAGGCGGTAGATCGACGAATTCTCGGGGGTATAAAAGAACCTTCAATATCGACGTATATATGCCGCCCGGGAGTGACGTTTGGTCAATGCCGGTCATCGAGTGCGACGTCGAGACGGCCCGCGAGCGACTGGCCGAGGCCGGTGCGTCGATCGAGCCCGGGAAGACCGATCACGAGGAGTGGCACGCGGATCTGGGGGAGGCTCACGCGGTCGCCTACGAGGGAACGGTGGTCGTTCAGGGCGCGCGTCCGGCCGACATCACCACCGTCCTGGCCGACGACCGGGGCGGCCGCGTCCACGCCTACTTCGATGGGGCCTCGCGCGGGAATCCCGGACCCGCCGCCATCGGCTGGGTCCTCGTGGACGGCGACGGCATCGTCGCGGACGGCGGCGAACGCATCGGTCGCGCGACGAACAACCAGGCGGAGTACGAGGCCCTGATCCGCGTCCTCGAGGTTGCGAATCGGTACTCGTACGACGAGGTCGAACTCCGCGGGGACTCGCAGTTGATCGTCAAACAGGTCACGGGCGCCTGGAACACGAACGATCCGGACCTCAAGGAGAAGCGGGTCCGGGTCCACGAACTCCTCGCGTCCTTCGACGACTGGTCGATCACCCACGTACCGCGGGAGGTAAACGAACGGGCCGACGAGTTGGCGAACGAGGCACTGGACGATGGGTGAGATACCCGAGGACGCGGTCGACGAGGTAGAGCGCCTGACGCGGTTGGCCCGGAACGCGACCGATCCGGACGAGGCCGACGCGTACCGGGACCGGCGGGAGGACGTTCTCGAAGATCACGGGTACACCGCACGCGTTCGCGAGGAGGGCGAGACAGCGGAGACGCTCGTCCTCTACCCCGCGGAGTGGACGGACGACGATGGAGTGGTGGACCTCGAGGCGGTCGACGATCTCGATCGCGGAATCGAACGGCGCCTCGCCGGCAGGGGCGAGCAGGGGGACTGGGAGGAAGCAGAGGCCACGAACCGGGACCTCGTCGAGGCCGTCCGTGCGGAGTACGGCGACGTCCACGCGGCGAACGCGGCTGCGTTCGCGGACTTCATGGGCAATCACTACGCGCGCCCGATGGAGACGGCCTCGGAGACCGAAATCAGGGAATTTCTCTCGGAGTACTACCCGCGGAACGCCTGGCCGACGGCCGAACAGGCAGCGGTCGTGGAGCGCTCGCTCGCGGTGGTCTTCGAAACCGCGGACGCGGAGTTTCCGCTGGAATAGACCGTCTCCGCTGGAACAGACCGTCTCCGCTGGAACAGACCGTCTCCACTGGACTAGACCGTCTCCGCTGGACTCTATCGTCTGGTCGTCGACCCTGCCGATCAGTTCG
>JBDGUD010000034.1:0-48993 GCA_042216165.1 Halanaeroarchaeum sp. | reverse complement strand
CCCCCGAGATCGAGGACCTGACCGGCGGCGACGTCGAGTTGCGCATCCTCTCGAACCTCGCCGACCGGCGACTGGCCCGCGCGACCTGTCGGGTGCCGCCGGCCGCCCTCGCGGACGACGACAGCGACCTGACGGGTGAGGAGGTCCGCGATCGGATCGTGGACGCCTGGGCCTTCGCGGAGGGCGACCCCTACAGGGCGGCGACCCACAACAAGGGCATCATGAACGGCATCGACGCCGTGACCACCGCCACGTTCAACGACTGGCGTGCCATCGAGGCCGGTGCCCACACCCACGCCGCGATGGGCGGGTACGACTCGCTGACGACCTACGAGGTCGACGAGGACGGATACCTCTCCTGCGCCATCGAACTCCCGATCCAGATCGGAACCGTCGGCGGGGCGACCCAGCTCCAGCCCGCCGCGCAGGCCGCGATGGAGATCCTCGACGTCGATTCCGCCGACGACCTCGCGGGCGTGCTCGCCGCGGTCGGCCTCGCCCAGAACCTCGCCGCGCTCCGGGCCCTCACGAGCGAGGGGATCCAGCAGGGGCACATGAGCCTGCACGCGAAGAACATCGCGATCCAGGCCGGCGCGCCAAGCGACCTCGTCGACCGAATCGCCGAGATCATGGTCGAGGAGGACGCGATCCGCCAGGACCGGGCCGAGGAACTCCTCGAGGAACTGACCGACTGACTGACTCCGGTTCGTACCGATACGTACAATATTCGCTCGCTGTTCCGTGGTACTGGATGGCACGCTTCGACACCGCCACTCCGGTGATTCGGGGGTTACATAGAGGTAACCCCGTTAATTCGACGGCCTCGCCGACCGCGGAACCCGGCGTGAAGCCCAACACATTTATGCAATGGGCGGTGTAGTGTTGGATACAGATGGCAATACTCTCCGATCAGAACCGCGACGACGTGCGGGAGGTCTTCGCCGAGATGACCGACCCCGTCACGGCCCACGTCTTCACGAGCGACGACTGCGAGTACTGCGACGACACCATCGAACTGAACGAGGAGCTCGAGGACCTCACCGACGACTTCTCCGTGGCGGTCCACGACCTCGACGGCGATCTGGCCGCCGAGTACGACGTCGCACGCCACGACACCGGTCCGGTCACCGTTCTCACCGACGGCGACATCGACGGGGTTCACTACTTCGGGATCCCCTCCGGACAGGAGTTCGGCGCGTACGTCCGGGACATCGTCTCCGTCTCGACCGGTGAGACCGGCCTCGACGAGGACATCAAACAGGAACTCGCCGAGATCGAGGAGGACGTCAACATCAAGGTCTTCGTCACGCTGACCTGTCCGCACTGTCCGCGTGCCGTCGAGACGGCCCACAAGTTCGCGATCGAGAACGAGAACATCACCTCGGAGATGATCGAGTCCCAGGAGTTCATGGATCTCTCCCAGGAGTTCGGCGTCCGCGGGGTCCCCCAGGTCAACATCAACGACCACGACGGCCAGTTCACGGGCGCCCAGCCCGAGGCGCAGTTCCTCGACCACGTCAAGCGATCGCTCGGCTGATCGGTTTTCTCCGCGATCGAACCGGGTTCGATCGCCGACCGCCCGCAGCCCCGCGGCCGCGGGCACCCCGACGCCGACACCACCCGCCCGATTGGGCGTCTGACGTCCGTCTGACGGACGTCATCGCTCCGCGGGCGCCGTTTCAACTGGAGATGCGGTGGAGGGACCGGGAAGCCGGTGGAGATCGAAACCGCGATTTTCCGTCGAACCGCCTGACTGCGCGGGGACACGACCCCCTCGTTTCAACTGGAGTCACTTCTCGACGTCGAGCAGCGCGACCCGTTCGCAGACGAGGTCCGCGAGGGGTGCGTCCGTCGCGTCCTGCTCGGCCGGCGTGACGTCGAAGAACTCGCGGATACGGTCCGGCTCGCCCTCCTCGAGGGTCGCCACGCTCGCGACGAGCGTTCCCACGCGGTCGGCCACGCGGTCCTCGGCTGGCCCGTCCGCGACGACCAGGACCGGCGTCGTCCCCTCCCCGACTCCCATGGCGAGCGCTCGATCGATCTGCCGGCGACCCGCGGCGTAGCAGAGAATCTCGACCGACCGGTCGTCGGCGACGTTCTCCCCGCGCTCGACCGACCGGTTGGCGTGCGCGACGGCCGTCTCGAGGTGCTCGCGGCCGGCGACGTAGCGGGCGTCGAACGCCTGAACGGCGGTCCCCGCTTCACTCGCGTCCTCGAGCTCGTTTACGAGCGCGGGAACCGACTCGTACGCCGGTACGCCGTCCGGCGGGTCGGGCCCGACGTGCAGTCGGCCCTCGACGATTCGCATCAGAAGTCCCCCAGGTTGGCCTGTCCCCCACCGTCTGCGTCGGTCTGGCCCGGGGCGACGGCCTCGTCCCCGTCCACGTCGTCCATCACGGGGTCCGGGTGGCCGACGCTCTCGAGGACGGTCCGGGCCGTCTTGCGCCGACCGCGGAGCGCGCCGAGCACCCGGGACTTCTCGGCCTCGCGGAGGTCCTGTCTGGTCTCGATTCCGGCCTCGAACAGGCGACGGGCCCGCTTGCGGCCGACGTTCTCGACGCTGACGAGGTCGAGCAGCTCCTCGTCGACCCCGTGCTGGACGCGCTTGCGAGCCCTCCGGACGGCGGTCGCCGACCCGAGGTCGAGTTCGGCCGCCAGCCGCTCGGCCGCGTTGAGCAGCCACTCGGCGGTCTCGACCTTTCCCCGTATGTCGCCCGGACCGACGCCGTACCGCTCGGCGATGCGGTCCTCGTCGACCTCGCGCGCCCAGTCCTCGAGGAGCCGTCCGGTCTTGAGCGCGGCGAGCCAGTCCTCCCACTCGGCCTCCTCGAACTCGGTGGGCGCGTAGCCGAGGAGTTCGTCCTCCCGCTCGTAGGCGACCTCCGTGTACTGCTCGGCGTCGCCCGAGCGGAGGTAGAGTTCGTACATGTCCGGGGTGCGCGAGACGAGGTGATAGCAACCCAGCGCGGTCGGTTCGTCCTCCGCGTCGCGGAGGCCGTCGATGATCTCCGCGGCGCTCATGGGGTCCACGTAGAGCTGGGAGACGAGGTGGCCGGTGGGGGTCGCACGCAGGGCGTCCCCCTCTCGCTCGAGGAATTCGTTGGTCTCCAGGTACTGGAGGACGCTCTCGGTCACGGTCTCGAGGCGGCCCGGTTCGTCGGTCTGGGAGGCGTAGAGCGTCTCCCCGAGGAAGGCGAGGAGCGAGTCAGTGGAGGTGGCGAAGCCGGTCGCCACGGTGGCGAGGACGTGGGTCCGGAGGGCCGGCTCGGCGGCCAGCTTCGAGCGGACCGGCTCGGGATCGGCGTAGATGTACCGGTCGAACAGTTCCTCCAGTTCGCCGTGCGAGGAGGCGAGCAGGAGCGCCTCGCCGTAGGGATCGAGGCCCGGACGCCCCGCCCGCCCGAACATCTGGTGGACCTCCAGGGCGGACAGCGGTTGCATTCCGCCCTCCGTGCCGTCGTAGCGCTGCCAGTCCCGGACCACGACCCGCCGACTGGGGGTGTTCACCCCCGCCGCGAGGGTGGGGGTGGCGCTCACGACGCGGATTAGCCGGTCGCGGAAGGCCTCCTCGACGAGGGTGCGGTGCTCGCGGGCGAGGCCGGCGTGGTGGAACGCGGCCCCCTTCTCGACGGCCGCCGCGAGGTCCTCGGAGGTCTCCGTGTCGCTCACCTCCCGGACGTCCCCGGCGACTTCCCGGAGGCGTTCGCGGTCGTCGGGGTCGAGGTGGTGGCCGGTCACCTGGGCGAGGCGCCGTGCCGCGGCCTCGGCGTTGCGACGCGAGTTCACGAACACGAGCGTCGATCCGTCCTCCTCGAGCGTGTCGTCGACGATGGCTGCCGTCTGGTTCTTCCCGCCGGTCGCGAGTTCGCGCTGGCTGCCGTCGTCGAAGTGGACGGCGTCGCCGTAGTGCACGCCGGTCCGGAGGTCGATCGGTCGCCAGGTCGAGTCGACGAGTTCGGCGTCGAGCCAGTCGGCGACGGCCCCGGCGTTCCCGACGGTCGCGGAGAGCGCCACGACCTGGAGGTCGGGAATGCGCTGGCGGAGCTTCGCGAGGGTCACCTCCAGGGTCGGCCCGCGGTGGGCGTCGTCCACGAGGTGGACCTCGTCCGCGACGACGCACGAGAGGTCCTGCATCCAGCTCGCGCCGTTGCGGATCAGCGAGTCGACCTTCTCGGAGGTGGCGACGACCACGTCGTTGTCGCCGAGCCAGTCGCCGTCGCTCTGATAGTTGCCCGTCGAGACGGCGACGTCGATGCCGAACCGCTCCAGTTCGGCGAACTCCTCGGCCTTCTCGTTAGCGAGCGCGCGGAGCGGGACGATGTACAGCGCCGTCCCGCTCCGCCCCGCGTCGCGGCCGCGCTCGATGGCCGAGAGCATCGCCAACTTGGCGACGAGCGTCTTGCCGCTGGCCGTCGGCACGCTGGCGACGAGGTTCCGCCCATCGAGGACCCCCGCGTCCACCGCGGCGGCCTGGGGCGGATAGAGTTCCTCGATCCCCCGGGACTCGAGGAACGCGGGCACCCCGTCGGGCAGCCCCGACAGGTCCGTGACCTTCATCGCCGTGAGGTAGGCCGGTGTTCCGGTTTAAACTGTCGCACCCACCTCGTTCCTCGCCGGGATCCCTCGCGCTTCCGGCGCCGTGACAACCCGAGTCGCAAAAACGTGGGCGAGAGACGGCCCTCGCTGCTCACTCCGTTCGCACCGAGCGAATCGCCCCGCCCGGGTTCTCCGAACCTCCCGCTCGGCGATCCTCGTAACTCCGGTTCCCTCGACGGTCACGCGAGTGGACCCACGGGCACGACCGTCCCGACCCCACCGGCGAGCGAGGGCGATCGAAATCCGGTTCGGTCTCCCCCGACATCACTATCACCTTCCCAGCCCACGTTTCGCCCATGCAGATTCGACTGGACCGCAACACCTGCATCGGCATGTTCCAGTGCGTCGCCGAGTGGGAGGAGGGCTTCGAGAAGGACGAGGACGAGGGAAAAATCGACCTCCTCGAGAGCGAGGAGGTCGGCGAGGGCGTCTACGAGCGCGAGGTCCCCGATGACGCCGAACTCGACGCGAAGTTCGCGGCCAGGGCCTGCCCGGTCGACGCCATCGAGGTCTGGGAAGACGGCGAGCAGGTCGTCTGAGCGGATCCGACCGGACGCCGCCGAAGAGGGCGGATCGTCGCCTCGATCAGGCGATCTGGTCGTACTGGTCGGCCAGCTTCTCGGCGGCCTCGTCGAGCTGGTTGCGCTCGAACTCCGAGAGGTCCCACTCGACGACCTCCTCGACGCCGTTCGACCCGAGTTTGAGGGGGACGCCCACGGCCGTGTCTTCGAGACCGTACTCCCCCTCGAGGACGATCGACCCGGGGACGACCTCGCCGGTGTCCCGCAGCACCGCCTCGGCCATGTGCGCGACGCCGGTCGCCGGCCCCCACTCGGTCGCGCCCTTGCGCTCGATCACGTTCATGGCGCTCTCCTGGAGGTCGCCGAGGATCTCGTCCTTCTCGTCGTCGGTGAACTCCGGGTCGGCCCCGTCGACGCGGACCTTCGAGAAGACCGGGACCTGGGCGTCCCCGTGCTCGCCGAGGATCGTGGCGTCGACGTTCTTGACGGGCACGTCGAAGCGCTCCGAGAGCACGTACCGGAATCGGGCGCTGTCGAGGCGGTTCCCGAACCCGATGACCGTCCCGCGGGCGCGGTCCCCCGTCTCGTAGAGGTGGCGGTTGAGCACGTCCACCGGGTTCGAGGTGGTGATGGAGACGAAGTCGTCGTTGTACTCGGCCAGCGAGGACCCGATGTCCTCCATGATCGGCGCGTTGTCGCCGGCGAGGTCGAGGCGGGTCTGGCCTGGCTTGCGCGGGAGGCCCGCCGTGACGACGACGACGTCGGAGCCCTGCGTGTCCTCGTAGGTGCCCTGGGTGATCGTGGTGTTGGAGTCGTACGCGATACCGTGATTCGCGTCGGCCGCCTGCCCGACCGTCTCGTCCTCCTTGTCGGGAATGTCCACGAACACGAGTTCGTCGACGACGTCGCGGAACGCGAGATTGTACCCCGCGGCCGCCCCGACGGTACCGGCCGCTCCGATGACGCTAACCTTCGACATATCATCTAGGATACCCCAGGGAATCGCGTTAAACGCTTCGGATTAATGCGCCCCGAATCGGAGCGCCGCGCCCTTAAGGCCCCGTGGACCATTGTACCGGGTATGAGCGAGGACTTCGACAAGGAGGCAGAACGCCAGCGCCTCCGGGAGAAGTACGAGAAGGACAGGGAGGACCGCGAATCGACCGAGCGGATGAGCGAACTCCTCCTGCAGGGGGCGACGATGACCAATCGACACTGCGACACCTGCGGCAGCCCGATATTCCGCTACCAGGGCCAGGAGTTCTGCCCGAACTGCCAGGCGGAGGCCCAGGCGAGGGATGGCGACCAGGCGGCCCGGGAGGGACGGGCCGCCGGGAACGCGGGGGCCGCCGAGGGAGCAGCGACCGCCGCGGGGAGCGACCAGCGGTCCGGGACCGGCACCGAACCGCAAACCGGGGAGGCGTCCACCCAGTCGGGGAGCGCACCGACCCGGCGGGAGGGCCCGACAGACGAGCGAGGCGATCGGGCACCGGCACGCGAGTCGGGGCCGCAGGCGGACGAACCCGCCCCCGACCTCGAGGACGCCTCTCTCGAGGAGATCCAGGCGTCGTTGACCCGGACGCTGGCCACCTTCGCCCGGCGGGCAGCCGAGACCGAGGATCCCCGTCGCGCCCGCGAGCACCTGGAGACCGCGAAGGCCGCCGCGGAGACCATTCGCGCGCTCCCGCGGTGACCAGGGTTGCCGTCACCCGCCATCGAGGAGTTACTGGTGCCGATCGACGGTTCCGATTGCAGTTACCGGGCACTCTCGTTCGCGGTCGCGATGGCCGATCGATACGCCGCCGCCATCGACGTGGTCCACGTCACCGACGAGCACACGCCGCGGACTGACGACGTCGTCGCCCGGGCCCGGACGGTCCTCGAGACGGCCGGACGCGACGGAGACGTCGAGGTCCGCACGGACCTCGACCGCGGGTACCGACCGGCCGAGGCGGTCGCCGAGACGATCCTGGCCCTGGTCGCCGAGCGTGGGTACGACCACGTCGTGATGGGCCACCACGGGGACGACGCCATGGTACGGGCGGTCCTCGGGAGCACCGCCGAAGCCGTCGTCGACGCCCGACGCGTCCCGACGACGGTCGTGCCCTGAGCTACCGGTCCGGTTCGTAGGGCGACCCGACGACCTCGCGAATCCTGTCGGCGGTCACCTCTCCGACCCCCTCGACCTCGCGCAGGCGCTCCCCGTCGGCGGTCAACACGGCTTCGACGCTGCCGAGGTCGTCGAGCAACGCCCGGGCGGTCACGGGCCCGATGTCCGCGATCGATGACACGACGTACTCCTGCTGTTCGGCCAGGGTCTTCGTGGTCTTCTCCCCGTGGACGCTCACGTCCCGGTCCCGCGACTCCTGCTCGCGCCGGGCGAGCGTCTCGAGGAGCGCGGTCGTGTCGTCCTCGTCGCGGGTCCGGAGGAGGCTGATCCCGAAATCGACCGCCAGACTGGCCATCGCGCCACGGATCGCGTTCGGGTGGACGTTCCGGGCGCCGTAGAGGTCGTCCTCCCCCTCGACGACCAGCACCGGGCGCGCGTAGTGCTGGCCGAGGTCGCCGACCTGCTCGAACAGCGACCGGTCGCCCCCGAGGAGGGTGTCGAGGAAGTCCTCGACGGTCTTGCGCTCGACCGCCACTCGGTCGCTCACGACGTAGTCGCCGACCGCGAGCGTCTCCAGGCGGGTCTCGATCCCCTCGCGCGTCGAGAGGTCCCGGGCGATCGAGGAGTCGAGTTCGCGCTGATCGATCACGATCTCGACCGTCTCGTCGGTATCGCTCCCGGCCCTGACGACGGTCCCCCGGTCGTCCTCCCCGTTTCGTCCCTCGTACTCGCCGTCGGTTGTGCTCGAAGTGCCGGCACCCCCCTCGTCGTCGGTGAAATCGGTCAGCCCGGCCTGTCCGCCCCCGTCGGTAGCCGACGCAGTATCGGCGGCCGGTGTCTCGGCCGACGAGTCCTCGCTCGCTCTTTCCTCGTCGAAGGCGGCGACCGACGCCTGGTCCTCGCCGAGCAGGGCCTCCACGTCCTCGGCGACGTCCTCGAGCGTCTTGAGTTCCTCGGCCATCTCCTTCTCGCGACGGCGAGATATCCAGAAGTAGGCCTCGTCGCGGGTGTCCTCGGCCATCAGGACGACGACCCGCCCCTCGGTCTGCCGGCCGGTCCGGCCCTTGCGCTGGACCGACCGGATGGCGGTGGGGACCGGCTCGAAAAACAGGACCAGATCGACCTCGGGGACGTCCAGGCCCTCCTCGGCGACGGAGGTCGAGACGAGCACGGAGAACTCGCCCTCCCGGAAGGCCGCGAGCGTCTCCCGTTGCTCGGTCTGCGTCATCCCGTCCGATCTCTCCTTGTCGCCCTGGCCGACGAACCGCCGGGCGTCGAAGTGCTGACCGAGGAAGTCGGTGAGCACCTCGGCGGTGTCACGCGACTCGGTGAAGACGATGACCCGGTCGCCGTCCTCGATGCCGAGGGTCTGGGCGACGAGCACCCGGGCCCGACGGAACTTCGGATGGAGGCCGTCGAACTGCTCGGCCGCCCGCATGGCCTTCCTGACCGCCGGCTCGGAGACGAAGCGCTGGCTGGCCTTCGAGGCCCCAGAGGACCGGGCGGCGTTTCGCTGCCGGTCGAAGTAGCGGGCGACGGCCGAGACGCTCTGGGTCTCCACGAGCTCGACGGCACGGCGGAGCTTCATCACCTCGGCGTGGAGGGACATGCCCTCGTAGCCCTCCGATTTGTCCTGGTCGATGAGTCGCTGGAGTTTGCTCCGTATCTCGTTGAGGTCCCGCTGGGAGAGGTCCGCGCTCGTCCGACCGGTGACGCCGAGCTCTTTCAGGTCCGAGAGCCGGTCCTCGATGACTCCGGTGAGCGCGTCCCGGATATCGCGAATCTCCTCGGGCAGCTCCACCCGCTCCCACTCGACGTTCGTGTCGTAGGTGTAGGGCGCGACGTCGGGGTCGTCGTCGGTCCGCACCGCGACGTTCTCGATCCCCAGGTTGGACGCCACCTGGAGGATCCCCTCCGCGTCGTCCCCGGGCGAGGCGGACATGCCCGTGACGAGCGGGTCGGCGGCGTCAGCGTGGTATCGCTCGGCGATGTAGGTGTAGGCGTAGTCGCCGGTCGCCCGGTGACACTCGTCGAAGGTGCAGTGGACGACGTCGCGGAGGTCGATCCGGCCGCCGACGAAATCGTTTTCGACGACCTGTGGGGTCGCGATCACGACCCGGGCGTCGGCCCACAGGTCGGCGCGGTCGTCCGGCCGGGTCTCGCCCGTGAAGACGACGATCTGCTCGTCGGGGATCGCGAGCGCCTCGCGGTAGAACCCGGCGTGTTGCTCCACCAGCGGCTTGGTCGGGGCGAGGAGCAGGGAGGTGGCGCCGGCGTTCCCGTGGAGGCGGTCGGCGGTCACCCGGAGGCTGACCGTCGTCTTGCCCAGGCCCGTGGGCAGGGAGACGAGGGTGTGCGTCTCGAGGGCCTCCTCGACCAGGTCGGTCTGGTAGGGGCGATCCTCGATGACGCCATCCGCGATCAGGGGGTGGGTGACGTAGTCGGGCTCGCCGGGGGGCATTACGACGTGTATTGTGCGCGCCGTCGTTTAAGGATTCTCAGGCCAGGGCTGCGAGCCCGAGACTCATCGCGGCCCCGGCGGCCACGGGGATGGTGAGATTGTCGTCGATAACCCAGGTGCCGATCGTGGGCTTCACGCCGTCAGCGACCGTTGCGGCCAGCGCTCCCGCCAGTGCGGGTAGCAGGGGCACGGCGAGCAACGAGGCGATGGCGAGACTGACGCCGAAGGTCGCCAGGAGGACGTGGGTGCTCTTCACGCCCAGGTCGCCGCTCGAGAGCAGCCCGGAGATCGGGTCCGCGACGGAGAGCATCAACATCGCCGGGACGGCCACCGACTCGTCGAACAGCCACGCGGTGACGGCGAAGCCGATCACGTAGAGGGCGTAGCCGGCGAGGCCGTCACGCTCGTAGTCCCGGGTGAGCCGATCGTAGATGGCCCAGTCCAGGCGACCGGACAGCCGCAGCGCCTCGAGCGAGAGCGCGAGTGCGGTCCCGCCGAGCAGGACGTACCTGACGACCGTCCACGGGAGCCCGAGGAGCGCCGCGATCGGCACGGCCGACCCGCTCGCGTGCACGAGCCGGCGCTCCAGTTCGCTCATTCCGCCGCGATATAGGTCTCGCGGAGCCCCGCGAAGGAGCGCTCGCCGGCGACCAGGTCCGCGAGCACCCCGGCCAGGTCGTCGGTCGGCACGCGGACCTGCGCGGTGGTGTCCCGGTCCCGGAGCGTGACGGTGTCGTCCTCCAGGGTCTCGTAATCGACCGTCACGCCGAAGGGCGTACCGATCTCGTCCTGGCGGCGGTACCGTCGCCCGATGCCGCCGGAGTCGTCGTAGGTGACCGAGAGGCCGCGTTCCCGGAGCGACTCGGCGAGCGACCGCGCGCGTTCGCCCAGTCCGTCCTTGTCCATGAGCGGGAAGACGCCGACGGCGGTCGGGGCCACCTCGGGCGGGAGGCGCAGGACCGTCCGCTCCTCGTCGTCGACCTCGTCCTCCTCGAGCGCGTGGACGAGGACGGTGTAGACGGCACGGTCAACCCCGAAGGAGGGCTCGACGACCTGGGGCGTGACGTGTCGTCCGGACTCCGTGACCTCCTCGACGGCGAAGCCCGCCGTCTCCGTCGCGACCTCGACGGTCTCGCCGTCGACCTCGACCTCGACGGTCTCGCCCTCGAAGGCGGTCCTGTCGCGCTCGACCAGGGCCTCGAGGGCCGCCGCCACGTCGGCCGCCCGCTCCCCGTACTCGGGACCGAGCGTGGACATGTCCGGATCGACCGTGGCCCGCTCGACGGTCCGCGGCTCGTCGTACTCCTTGAAGACGGTGAACCGCTCGCCGGAGTGTTCGGCGTGCTTCGACAGGTCGTAGTCGCTCCGGTAGGAGAACCCGGCGAGTTCGATCCACTCCGGGTCCTCCCCGGGAGGGCTCACCTCGCCCTCGGCGTCCCAGCAGTCGGTGGAGTAGTGTGCGAGTTCGCCGGGGAGGTGCTGCCGAAAGCGGAACCGGTCCATGTCGACACCGATCCGTTCGTACCAGCGGGCGGTGACGCCGAGGTAGTACGCGATCCAGGGATCGCCGATCACGTCCTGGGCGAGGGCCTCCCCGAGGGACATCTCGGTCGGCGTGGCCCCCGTCTCCTGCTGCATCTCGGCACTGTACAGCGGGACGACCTCGTCCGCGACCCGCTCGATGGCGGGTTCGTCCTCCTCGGGGTCGAGGAACAGTTCGAGTTCCGCCTGCGTGAACTCGCGCTGGCGGACGACGGCGTTTCGCGGGCTGATCTCGTTGCGGTAGGCGCGACCGATCTGGGTGACCCCGAAGGGCAACTCGCCCCGGGCGTACTCCTTGAGCCGCGGAAAGTCCACGAAGATGCCCTGGGCCGTCTCCGGGCGGAGGTAGCCGGGGTTCGCCGAGCCGGGTCCGATGTTCGTCTCGAACATGAGGTTGAAGTTCTCGACGGACTGGCCGGTCAGGGACTCACCACAGGTGGGACAGACGACGTCGTTGTCGGCGATCAGCGCCTCGACCTCGGGAATCGGAAGGCTCTCCGCGTCATCGACGTCGGTCGCGTCCTCGACGAGGTGGTCGGCGCGGTGGCTCTCGCCGCAGGCCGCACACTCGACCAGCATGTCGTCGAAGCCCTCGAGGTGGCCCGAGGCCTCGAAGACTGCCTCGGGCATCACCGTGGGGGCGTCGATCTCGGTGTGGCCCTCCTTCACCGTGAACCGCTCCCGCCAGGCGTCCTCCACGTTCGCCTTCAGCGCCGCGCCCTGGGGGCCGTAGGTGTAGAAGCCCGAGACGCCCCCGTAGGCCTCGCTCGACTGGAAGAAGTAGCCGCGCCGCTTGGCGAGTTCCGCCAGCTCCGTCATAGCCCGCCCACCAGGTCGATGTCGCGGACCATGCCGGTGAGTTCGTCGCCGGTCACCAGCGGAATCTGCTCGACGTCGTCGTTGAGCATCATCTGGGCCGCGTCGCGGGCGGTGCGCTTGCCGGTCACCGTGACCACGTTCGCGGTCATGTACTCGGCGACGGGGGCGTCGGGCAGGACCACGTTCCGGGTCGGGAGGTACCGGTTGCCGACGGCCTTGATGCCCTCCCACATCCAGTCGTCGTCCTGGTTCGCGATGGAGTCGCCGGTCCCCTCCTCGCCCTCGACGACTTCGGCCACGTCCAGGATGTCGACCTCCGTGATGATGCCGGACATCTCGCCCGCGTCGTCCAGGACGACGGCGTAGGGAACCTGCGCGAAGGCGATTTCGCGCTCGGCGACGGGCAACGGGGTCTCCTCGAACGTCGTGTTCACGTCACGGCGCGCCAGGCCCCGGACTTCGAGATCGCCGTCGACCTCGCCGTCGGCGATGGCACGGACCACGTCCGTGACGGTGATGATGCCCTCGAGGCTCCCGCCGTTGACGACGGGGATGCGGCGCTCGTCGGTCTCGGCCATCAGGTGGGCGACCTCGACGATGTCGGCGTCAGAACTCGTCGAGGGCACGTCGCGCATCAACAGGGCCAGCTGGTCCTCGTCGGGCGCGTCGATCAGGTCCTCGCGGGAGACGAGACCGCGGTACTGCTCGCCGTCGTCGTCGTTGACGATCGGAACCGACGAGAAAGACCTCTCCTGGAGATACCGAAGCACGTCCTCGCGGGTCCCGGGGAGCGAGACAGTGACGACCTCGTCCCGGGGCGTCATCGCGGCAGCGACTTTCATTGGGACGGGTTACTACGCCCTCACATTTGTAGGCTACGACGCTCGTCCACGGAGAACGACCCCTCAGAGGAACTGGTCCGCGTTCGGGAAGAACTTCCGCCACTCCTCGTGTTCGAACGACCCGATCTGGGTCTGGTCGAGCGTCTGGAGGTGGGTAAACATGGTCCCGTGCTTGGCGGCGGCGGCCACCAGCGGCTTCGCATCGGCCAACTGGTAGTTGCCCGCGACGTAGACCGCCGCCGTGTGTTCGGGATCGAGGAGTTCCGTGACGAAGAAGACACGACCGTGGACCGAGGCCCGGTAGACGTCGTAGGCGGGGAAGGAGGCGAACTCCAGGAGTTCTTGGAGGCGCTCGGCCCGGTTCCCGGGAACGACGTGTACCATGCCGAAGCGCCCGCTCGGGCCGCCCTCCGGCGGCTCGGGGGCCGTGTCGCCGGCGGGGAGCACCAGCGTCTCCCAGCCCTCCGAGGAGCGCCCCTCGGCCATGCGCTTGGCGTCGCCGACCGTCTCCGACCAGGCGTTGCGATAGGCGTCGGCGAACGCCTGGGATCGCTCGGTCGTGTCCGTCGCGTCCTCGCCAGTCTTGACCATGGCGAGTCCTTGTCCACGGCCCCCTAAATGGTTCTCGCTCCGTCACCCGGTCACGCCGAAGACCGTCTCCATCGCGAAGGAGGCCCCGAGGAGACACAGGCTCAACAGGTAGACCCGGATCCAGTCGCGGTAGCGCTCGGTGGGGGCGAGCGGGTACCTCGCCGCGGGCGGGACCCGGCGGATGGTCGCCTGGACCCTGGTCTCGTGGCGGTTCGCCCCCTCCCCCTGGAGGTCCTCTGGCGATCGCGGCCACGCGAGGACCGTCCCGTACCCCATGGCGAGCACGCCGAAGACGAACAGCCCGTACTTCACGCCGTAGAGTCCCAGACCCAGGCCCAGGCTCACCGGCAACAGGACGGCGACGGCCGCGACCGTCAGCCCCACCGCGTACTGAACGGCGTCGACGACCCTGGCGACCCGCGTGGGGCCAGCGGCGGACATCAGGTCCGATCCAGGTCCGGCACGTCCTCCTCGACGAACACGTCGGGTTCGACCTCGTCGCGCCGGTGGCGGTGACAGAAGCTCTCCCGGCCCGCCACGCTGACCTCGTGGTACTGGGGCTTCTCCACGTCGCAGTCGCTGCCGAACTCGTCCCGGAGGACGAGGCGGGCGTCGTCGAAGTCGTTCTCGCGCATGGACGCCGTCGCCTCGTCGACGGTCCGCCGGACGTCATCGGGGAGGTCCACGTCGCCGAAGACATCGGAGAGGATCTCGTCGATCCCGGTGCGCTTGGTCTGGAGGCCCAGGAAGTCCCGAACGATCTCGCTGAGCGACCGCTCGGTCCTGGTCCGCTCGCGAACGATCTCGCGGAACTGCTCGACGGCGCTCCAGACCTCGTCGTCGAGGTCCTCGTACTTCTCGGGCCGGAGCTTCATCGGACAGCGCGTGGTGAACGGACAGCCCTGCGGCGGGTCGCGCGGACTCGGCGGCGTCCCGCGGAGCGTGATTCCCCGGGTGTCGATCGTCGGGTCGGGTTCCGGGATCGCCGACAGCAGCGAGATGGTGTACGGGTTCTTCGGGTCCTCGAAGAGTTCCTCCGTCGGGCCGATTTCCATCACGTGGCCCAGGTACATCACCGCGACGCGGTCGGTGATGTGCCGGACGACCGAGAGGTCGTGGGCGATGAACAGGTAGGTGAGTCCGAACTCCTCCTGGAGGTCCTCGAGGAGGTTGAGCACCTGGGCCTGGACCGAGACGTCGAGCGCCGAGACCGGCTCGTCGAGGACGACGAACTCGGGTTCGAGCGCCAGGGCGCGGGCGATGCCGATCCGCTGGCGCTGGCCGCCGGAGAACTGGTGGGGGTACCGGTAGTAGTGCTCCTCCTGGAGACCCACGACGTCGAGGATTTCCCTGACCCGTGCCCGCCGCTCCTTCGGCGTCTTCCAGTCGTGGACGTCGAGGGGTTCCCGGACGATTTCCCCGACGGTCATCCGGTCGTTCAGGGAGGACTCCGGGTCCTGGAAGACCATCTGGGCGTTGCGCCGCCAGTTGGTCAGCTCGTCCCCGGAGAGGGTCGTCACGTCGGTCCCGTCGAACCGGACCTCGCCCTCGGTCGCCGTCTCGAGCTGGATGAGGGTGCGGCCGAGGGTCGTCTTCCCACAGCCTGACTCCCCGACCAGGCCGAGGGTCTCGCCGCGCTTGATGTCGAAGTCGACGCCGTCGACGGCCTTGACCGGTTCGTTGCTCAGCGGGCCGACGCCGCCCCCCTCGTAGTACTTCTTGAGGTTCCGCACCTCCACGATCACGTCGTCCCCGCCGTCCACGTGCGAACTCATCGGTTCGTCCCCCCGTCCTCGTTTGCGAGGGATCCGCGCGCCTCGCGTCGCTGTCGGTCGAGTTCACGGTGCCGTTCGACCCGTTCGTCGCGTCCGCGGTCCTCGGGGTACAGGAGACAGGCGGCCTCGTGTTCCGCCTCCCCGGCGGAGACGTCGACCGGCATGGGGTGGACCACGTCGCAGGCGTCGAAGGCCTGGGGACACCGCGGCTCGAAGCGGCAGTAGGTGGCCTCCTCGGTGGGGGTCGGGACGTCGCCCTCGATGGTCCGAAGGCGGTCGGCGCCGACCTGTCGCCCGGGGATGCTCTCCAGGAGCCCCTCGGTGTAGGGGTGACGGGGGTTCTCGAAGAGCTCGACGACCGGGGCCGCCTCGATGATTTCGCCGGCGTACATCACGTTCACCCGGTCGGAGACCTGGGCGATCACGCCCATGTCGTGGGTGATGAACATGATCCCCAGGTCGCGTTCCCGCTGGAGGTCCTCGAGCAGGTCGATGATCTGGGCCTGGATCGTCACGTCCAGGGCGGTCGTCGGCTCGTCCGCGATGATCAGTTCGGGGTCGCAGGCGAGCGCCATCGCGATCACGGCGCGCTGTCGCATTCCGCCCGAGAACTGGTGGGGATACTCGTCCAGCCGCCGGGGCGCGTCTGGGATACCGACCGCCTCGAGGAGATCGATGGCCTCCTCGTCGGCGGCCGTCCCGGTGATGCCCTGGTGGAGGCGCAGCGCCTCCTTGATCTGGTTGCCGACGGTGTAGACGGGGTTGAGGCTCGTGAGCGGGTCCTGGAAGACCATGGCGATGCCCCCTCCGCGGGCCTGACGCAGCGCCTCGTCCGAGGCCCTCGCCAGGTCGACGTATCCCTCGGTGATCGCCGCAGTCCCGCTCGCGTCCGGATCGCGGGCCTCGACGAAGACGAAGTCGTCATCGTCCGCGAGGACGTCGATCGCCTCGCGTCGCGTCTCGACCCCCTCGTTCTCGGCGATGACCGACTCGACGTCGGTCACGTCCGCGGTCCGTCCCGAGAACTCGTCGGCGAACTCCCGGACGGTCTCGAGATCGCGGAATCGGATGCTGCTGTCGGGGTGGATGCGGCCCGGCGAGTCGATGAGCCCCATCATCGAGCGTGCGGTGACGCTCTTCCCGGACCCGGACTCGCCGACGATGCCGACGGTCTCGCCCCGGTCGATGGTGAAGGAGACGCCGTCGACCGCCCGGATGGTCTCCTTGTCGGTGTAGAACGTCGTCCGGAGGTCGTCGATCTCGATGAGGCGTTCGTCCCCACGCTCCGGCGCGGCGCTCAGGCTCGCGCCCCCGGGTTCGGCGTCGCTGCTCATGCCCCACCTCCCACGGCGGCCTCCTCCGCGTGGCCACCTTCGCTCTGCGGGTCGATGGCGTCGCGGATCCCGTCACCGAAGGCGTTGAGCCCGGTGACGACGAGCGTGATCATGATCCCCGGGATGAGCGCGATGTGCCAGGACGAACTGGCGACGTAGGGCTGGCCCGCGCTGATCGCGCGACCCCACTCGGGCGTCGGCGGGCTGATGCCGATCCCGAGGTAGGAGAGGCCCGCGACGCTCACGATGATGCCGCCCAGACTCATCGACCCGTAGATCAGCAGGTAGCCGATGATGTACGGGAGCATGTGCTTCTCCATGATCACCGACGGCCGCTGGCCGAAGGACTTCGCCGCGTCGATCCAGTCCTGTTCGACGACCTGGAAGGCCGGACCGCGGACCGCCCGCCAGAGGAACGGCCAGTAGACGATCCCGAAGAGCAACACCAGCAGGACCGCCCCGTTGTAGATGCTGGCGATCCAGTGGTTCTGGAAGAGGACCGCGATCAGGATCGCCAGCATCAGCACGGGGAGCGCCTGCGTGGAGTCGCTCACGACCACGACGAACAGGTCGGCCAGTCCCTTGTAGTAGGCGGTCGCCAGCGCGAGGGCGGCCGCGATGATGCTCGCGATTCCGATCGAGGAGAGGGCGATGAACAGCGATATTCGCGACCCGAACATCATGAACGTGAACAGGTCCTTCCCGGACGGAAGCGTCCCGAAGGGGTGGTACCGGCCGAACCTGTCCATCTGGAGCGGTCCCACGTTACTGTCCGGCGTCCCTCTGGACGCGGTGACCAGGTTCGCCTGCCCGACCACGATCTCCTGGACCTCCTGGGCGTCCTCGTTCCAGTACTTTATCGAGTGCGAATACGGATCCGTGATGTTCTGCTGGAGGGTGGTCGGTCCCAGCGTCGGCGCGAAGATCGCCATCATGATGAACACGAAGACGACCGCGAGGCCGAACTTGCCCCAGGAGTGCCGGCTGAACCGGTTCACCTGGTCGTCCCGGGGCGTCCAGTTCGCGTACCGGTAGTGCTCGCGGTACGTCTCGTATCCTCGCCAGATCCACCAGAGGAAGACGTACCCGTAGACGAACGTCAGTCCGGCCCTGATGGCCCAGGCGGTCGGCGGCGCGAGCGACATGAACGTGCCGACCCACTGCTCGCCGTTCCAGTACCCCTGGTTGGGGATGAGTTCGCGCGAGAGCAGCGTCGGGATCTGACCGGTCACGTCGACATAGTTCGCCACGATCGGTGCCCCCGGATTGCCCGGGATGACCTTCAGGGAGATCGCCACGATCTGGAGGAGCCCGTGGAGGGCCGCCCCGAACTCCAGCAGGACGAGCACCCCCATGACGGCGCCCCAGATCGCTGCGGGCCGTGGGTTCTTGCGGATCCGAACGCGGAGCGGTTCGTCGTCGGTCTCGGAAGGCGTTGGCTCACTCATTGCATCACTCCGATTCGTACCCGACCCGCGGGTCGATGAGGGTGTACAGCAGGTCCTGGGTGATGTTGATGACCACGAGCAACACGATGAAGATGTACATCAGGGTGCCAACCAGCGGGAGGTCGCCCTGCCTGATCGCTTGGAAGAAGAGGTAGCCCAGGCCGTTGATCGCGAAGACGTACTCCACCAGGACCGATCCGCCCAGCAGCAGGAACGCCTCCCCCGTGATGATGGGGACGAGGGGGATGAGCGCGTTGCGGAAGACGTGCTTCCAGATGACGCTGCGGTTGGGAAGTCCCTTCGCCCGCGCCATCTCGACGTAGTTCGAATTGATCGTCTCGAGGACGGCCGTCCGCCCGATCCGCATCTCGTTGCCCATCGACGCGGATCCCAGAACGATCGCGGCGGGGATCGTCTGTTTGAACGCCGCCAGGAACGACCCGCCGTTGGCGGGGTCGATCCAGAAGTCGTGTGGGGTGTTGATAGCGGCCATCGGGTCGGTGAAGAACCCCAGCGGTGGGGGCGTCACGATGTTCGTCTGGACCAGCCAGCTCGCCCACTCGAAGTTGAGCAGCGCCTTGGACTGGGAGAGAACGCTCACGAGGATGACGGCGAGCCAGAAGTTCGGCATCGCCCGCCAGACGATGCCCCCGAACGAGGCGAAGTAGTCGCTCCACGTGTTCGGGTTGAGGCCCGCGTAGAATCCCAGGGGAATTCCGATGAACAGCGGGATGAGCACCGACCAGAAGCCCAGCCAGAGGGTGCGCGGGGCGTAAATCTTGATCATGTCCACGGCGCTCGTGCCCGGCGAGATGACCCACGATCGGCCCAGATCGAAGCGGAACATGTTCCACATGAAGTCGATGTACTGCTCCCACAGCGGCTGATTCAGGCCGAGATTCCGCCGGATTCGACTTGCGTCCGCCGGGTTGTACTGTTGCCCGAGAATCGCGGACACCGGATCGATCGGTCCCGCGTAGATCAGGAGGAACGCGACTGTCGTTCCGAACACGATCACCGGGACCGAGAGCGCGAGCCGGCGTCCGAAGTAACTCCACCTACTCATTGTATTTTGCTCCGTGCGGGGATTGCACAGGGAACGTAGTGCTGGGTAGCGGAATCATGAAATTATATCTTCCGATGACGGGCGAGCGTCCACGAGACGGCCTACTCGCTCCGCGAGTTGCGAAAAATGTGACGGATTCGTCGCCCGAGCGGTCGAGGGCGGCGCGGTTACTTCGTGACCGTGATCGTCTTGGTGTCGTGTTTCACCCCGAGGGTGTTCAGGATGAAGCCCGCGCGCCGCGAGTTGTCGGAGGCCGCCAGGCGCTCGAGCGAGTAGACGAAGTCGTCGGCGGTGACCTGCCGACCGTCGTGGAACGTCGCGTTCTCGTCGAGCTGGAACGTGTAGGTCATCTCGTCGTCGCTGATCGTGTAGTCGTTCGCGGCCAGATTCGTGACCGTGGTGGTGCCGTCCTCGTAGTTCGTGAGGGCGTCGAAGACCTGGCTGATGACCTCGCCGCCGGCCGTCGAGGTGGACGCGACCGGGTCGATGGTCGTGATCGTCCCCGTGAGCGTCCGGTCGAGCTGGTTGTCGGACGACTGGTCGGTGGTCGACATCTCGTTGAACTTCTGGCGGCTGATGCCCATGCCACCGAACGGGTTGTAGTCGATCGTGTCGTACCAGAAGTACTCGTCGATCGCGTGGTAGACGTTGAGGAAGCCGACGTCCTCCCAGTTCGCCTCCTCGATGACCGGGTAGGCGTTGTTCCGGATCTGCTGGGCCTCCTCGCTCGGACCGGGGTTGTTCTGGACCTTGTTGAAGGCTTCTTCGGCCTTCTTGGCGGCGGACCCGGTTTCGGACGACCAGTTGATGTACGAGACCGGTGCGTCCTGCTCGGTCTGGGTCTGTGGCGGGTCGAGCAGCCCCAGGAAGTTGTCGGGGGCCGGGTAGTCCGCGATCCACCCGAGGGTGTAGGCCTCCAGGTTGCCGTTGCGGCCCCGGCTGAGCAGGGTGGAGAAGTCCGCCTGCTGGATCGTCATGTCGATGTGGGCGCTGGCGAGCTGGTCACGGAGGATCTTCGCCATCCCCAACCACGTGTCGGAGGTGTACTGGGTCCACTGGACCTTGGCCTTGTTGTTCGGTCCGTAGCCCGCGTCCTCCATGACCTGCCGGGCCTTCTCGAGCTGGGACTCGTTGTACCCGTAGGGGTAGTCGTTCTTGGCGTTCTTGGTGTACTGGTCGGCACCGCCCGGGTAGATGGACGGCGGCGTGAAGTGGTACGCCGGCAGGCCGCGGCCCTTGAAGATCTGGTCCACCATCGTCTGCTGGTTCAGGGCGTACGCGTACGCCTGGCGGACCGGCTTGGGCACCTTCTCCATGTTGAACCCGATGTAGAAGGTGTTGATCGTCGGGACGCCGACGTAGTTCAGGGTCTCGCCGTTTCGGGCGGGCCCGTAGGTCCCGATGCGCCGACCGTGGGCGTCGGTCTCCTGGACGCTCACCTTGTCCGGCGAGTACTGGGTCGTCGGAATGGTGAACAGGTCGGCGTTCTTGTTCATCGCGAAGTTGTACTGCGCCGCGTCCTTCTCGATGACCTGCCACTTCACCCGATCGATTTTGGGCACCTCCCCGTAGTAGTCACCGAACTTGGTGACCGAGGCCTCCGTCCCCTGGGTCCAGTTCTCGAACTGGAAGGGCCCGGATCCGATGGGGTTGGAGGTGGCGAATTTCTGGTAGTCCATCTCGCCGTCGTACCCCTGGATGTCCCCGACGATCCCTTCCGGGACGACGGAGAACGAGGAGTACGCCAGCATCTGGAGGGCGGCGTGGAACGGTTCGGTCAGGGTTATCTGGAGCTCGTAGTCTCCAGTCGCCTCGATGGCCATGCTACCGGGCTTGTATACCTCCTTCTCGACCGTCTTCTGGGTCGTGGAGGTCGTCGTGGTGGTGGTCGTCGTGGTGGTGGTCGTCGTGGTTCCACCACCGTCACCGGTGCAGCCGGCGAGGGCGGCGGCCCCTGCGGCGCCACCGGTGGCACCGAGGAATCGCCGACGGGACAATTTGTTATCGGATGACATCCGGAGATGACTTTCGAAGCAATTGTGTTAAACCTAACGCTATTGTGAGGCCAGATCCCACGTGTAACCTGGTAACAACCGGCACGAAAGCCGCGCTACCCCCCGAATGACCGATTCGCGCCCCGGAGATGTCGCTTCGGCAGGCTTAAGTACGGGATGTGACCTTCTATCATACAGCATGTCGGTCGATGCCACGCCCCCGACGGGCCCGACGAGCGCCGCTCCCGAGGTGATGGCCTCGGTGGACGAGCAGGCGGGCGAATCCCGGTTCGTCATCGCGGACATTTCCCGGGACGGAGCGTGGGTATCGGCACCGGCAGCGGCCGCGACGACGCTGGCCGCCTGGCGATAGGAGCATCTTTTTCCCGAGCCCTCGCGTGGGGAGGGACATGGACTCCCGCGAGGTATCGGGCGACCGCGACTTCCTCCTCACCCTCGCCCACGGCGAGGAGTGGCGGGAGGCGGTCGCGACGTTCGCAGCCGATCACGACGTCCAGGCGGGCTGGTTCCTCGGAACCGGCGCGGTCCAGGACGCCGAACTGCGGTACTACGATCAGGACGCCTTCGAGTTCGAGACCGTCCGGTACGAGGAACGGCTGGCGGTCCCGGTCTGTCTCGGTTCGATCGCGGTCGGCGAGGACGGCCCCATCGTGGACGCCCACGTGGTCCTCGCCCGCGAATCCGGGCAGTCGATCGCCGGGGCTCTCGACCGCGCGACGGCGTTCTTCGGCGAACTCTCCGTCCGAACCTTCGAGGAACCACTGGAGCGGCACCGCGATCCGAGCACCGACCGCGCGACCTGGACGCTGTAGATGCGCGAGGACGACGAGGCATACTTCGAGTCGATCGAGACCCGCCTCGAGGACGCCATCGCGCTGGCGAACGAGGCGAAATCGCGCGGCGAGGATCCCCGCCCCGAGATCGAGATCCCGGTGGCGAAGGACATGGCCGACCGCGTCGAGAACATCCTCGGCATCGACGGCGTTGCCGATCGCGTGCGCGAACTCGAGGGGGAGATGTCCCGCGAGGAGGCCGCCCTGGAACTCGTCGGGGACTTCGTCGAGGGCACGGTCGGCGACTACGACACGAAGGCGGGCAAGGTCGAGGGGGCGGTCCGGACCGCGGTTGCGCTCCTCACGGAGGGGGTGGTCGCGGCACCGATCGAGGGAATCGACCGCGTCGAGGTCAACGAGAACGACGACGGGACCGAGTACATCTCCGTCTACTACGCGGGGCCGATTCGGTCGGCCGGCGGGACCGCACAGGCGCTCTCGGTGCTCGTCGCCGACTACGCGAGGGCGCTGCTCGGCATCGAGGAGTACGAACCGCGGACCGAGGAGATCAAGCGATACGCCGAGGAGGTCGCACTCTACGACCAGGAGACCGGGTTGCAGTACTCGCCGAAGGACGAGGAGACCGAGTACATCGCCCGCCACACCCCGATCTGTCTCGACGGCGAGGCCACGGGCCAGGAGGAGGTCTCCGGCTACCGCGACCTCGAGCGAGTGGACACCAACAGCCCCCGCGGTGGGATGTGCCTGGTGCTCGCCGAGGGCATCGCACTGAAGGCCCCGAAGATCCAGCGGTACACCCGAAACCTGGAGGCGGTCGACTGGCCCTGGCTCCAGGACCTCATCGACGGCACGATCACCGGCGACACCGCGGAGGCGGACGACGAGGAGGTCGATCAGGCCGACGAACCCGACGAATCCCGGGGGGAATCGGCGGGGCCGCCCCGGGTCGACGAATCCTGGAAGTACCTCCGCGACCTGATCGCCGGCCGTCCCGTGTTCGGTCACCCGAGCACCGAGGGCGGGTTCCGCCTGCGCTACGGGCGCGCCCGCAATCACGGCTTCGCGACCGCGGGCGTCCATCCGGCGACGATGCACCTCGTCGACGACTTTCTCGCGACGGGCACCCAGATCAAGACGGAACGGCCGGGGAAGGCGGCCGGCGTCGTCCCGGTCGACTCCATCGAGGGGCCTACCGTCAAACTGGCGAACGGCGACGTTCGCCGCGTCGACGACCCCGGGGAGGCCCTCGAGGTTCGCAACGGCGTCGAGAAGATCCTCGACCTGGGCGAGTACCTCGTGAACTACGGCGAGTTCGTCGAGAACAACCACCCGCTCGCCCCCGCGTCGTACACCGTCGAGTGGTGGGTCCAGGACCTCGCGGCGGCCGGCGCGGACGTGCAGGCGCTCCGGGATTCGCCGTACGTCGACCTGTCGGACCCGGATCCGACCCAGGCGCTGAACTGGGCAACCGACCACGACGCCCCGCTGCACCCGGCGTACACCTATCTCTGGCACGACCTCGACGTCGATCGATTCGTCGCCCTCGCCGAGGCGGTCGCTGACGGCCGAATCGAGGACGGCACGCTCCACGTCGACCGGACGGAGCACGTCCGCGAGACGCTGGAGGTCCTCCTCGTCGAACACCACCAGACCGAGACCGCCCTCCTGATCGAGGAGTGGGTCCCGCTCGCGCGCACGCTCGGGGTGAGTGAGGATCTCGACCGGGAGTGGGCCCGAGAGGACCTCTCCGCTGAGGCCCGCGACTGGGACGACGCGATGAAGGCCGCGAACGAGGTCGCCCCCTTCGAACTCCGCGAACGGGCACCGACCCGGATCGGCAATCGGATGGGCCGACCGGAGAAGTCGGAATCCCGGGATCTCAGTCCGGCCGTCCACACCCTCTTTCCCATCGCCGACGCGGGCGGCGACCAGCGCGACGTGGGCAAGGCCGCGACCCACGCCGAGGAGATGAACGACCGACCCGGCCGCGTCGAGGTATCGCTCGGCGTCAGGGAGTGCGAGGACTGCGGCGAGCACACCTACCGTGCCCGCTGCCCCGACTGCGGCGGCCGGACCCAGCCACACTACGAGTGCGACGAGTGCGGCATCGAGGTCGACCCCGACGAGTCCGGCCGCGTCGAGTGCCCGCGGTGCGAGCGCGAGGTGGACAACGTCGAACCGCAGGTGGTCGATCTGAACGCGGAGTACCACGACGCCCTGACGACCGTCGGCGAGCGCGAGAACGCCTTCGACGTCCTCAAGGGCGTCAAGGGACTCACCTCTGCGGAGAAGGTCCCCGAACCCATCGAGAAGGGCGTCCTCCGGGCCAAACACGGCGTCACGGCGTTCAAGGACGGGACGGTCCGCTACGACATGACCGACCTCCCCGTCACCGCCGTCAGGCCAGCCGAACTGGACGTCACGGTCGAGCAGTTCCGCGAACTCGGCTACGAGGAGGACGTGCACGGCGAACCCCTCGAGCACGACGACCAGCTCGTCGAACTCCGGGTGCAGGACGTGGTCCTCTCCGACGGCGCCGCCGAGCACATGCTCAAGACGGCCGACTTCGTCGACGAACTCCTCGATGACTACTACGACCTGGCCCCCTTCTACGACGTCGACGACCGCGACGACCTCGTCGGCGAACTCGTCTTCGGGATGGCACCACACACGAGCGCGGCGGTCGTCGGCCGGGTCGTCGGATTCACGAGCGCCGCCGTGGGATACGCGCACCCGTACTTCCACGCGAGCAAGCGCCGCAACTGCTTCGTCCCGGAGACGAACGTCTGGTTTCGAGACGAGACGGGACGGTGGCGGCACGAACCGATCGAGGCGGTCGTCGAGCGACGACTCGACGACCCCTGGACCGACGATCTGGGGACGCTCGTCGAAGACCTCGAGGACCCCATCCACGTTCCGTCACTCGAGGCCGACGGATCGCCGTCGCTCGAACCGGTCTCGGCCGTCTCGAAACACGTCGCAACCGACCACCTGATACGGATCGAGACGCGCAGTGGCCGCTCGCTCACCGTCACGCCCGATCACTCGATGCGGACGTGGGACGACGGCGTCTGCGAACTGGAGGCCCACCGGATCGAGGAGGGCGACGTCATCCCGACGCCGAAGTCGGTGGACCTGCCAGGCGAGGTCCCCGAGTACGACCTGCTCGAGGAATTCCTCGAGAGCGACGCCGTTCCCGACGAGGACCTCGTGATTCGCGGTCTGGGGGCAGCACGCCTCGAACGGATCTTCGACGACGCGACCGCTGGACCGGGTTCCGTCCAGTCCGTCGCGACGAAACTGGACGTCTCCGCCTCGACGGTGTCCGACTGGATCGAGCGGGACCGCGTTCCGGCGTCGGTCCTGGTACGGCTACTCGGGGTCGAGGACGCACTCGACCGGGTCCCGGCGTCGGTGACACTCGGAATCCGCGGTGGCGTCGACTCCATCGAGCGGTCGTTTTCCATCGACGCCGGCGTGGCGACGGCGTTGGGCCACTACACGGCGTCGGGATTCGCCACACGGAGCGAGGAGTCGGGCGAACGGACGACCATCGTCCTCTCCGACGATGCGGCCCGTCGCCCGCTCGCGTCCGCGTTGCGGCAGTCGCTCGGCGTCGAGGAAATCGAGGAGAGCGGGGGAACGATCGAGGTCTCCAACCGCCTCGTCGCCGCCCTGTTCACGGCGGTCCTCGAACTCGGCTCTGAGGCCGAACAGAAGCGGATTCCGGACGCACTTCTCGCCGCCCCCGACGCCGTCTTGCGGGCCTATCTCGCCGCGTACTTCGGTGGTGCCGGCTCGGTCGCCCCGGAGGGTCCCGCCGTCCGGGCGACGACCGTCAGCGACGAACTGAAATCGGATCTCGTCGCCGCACTCAAGCGATTCGGCGTCGTCGCGACGATCTCGGCGGGGCCCCGTCGTCGGGATTCTGGGGCGGTGTCTGGACTCCGCCGGGACGGGGACGAACGGACCCCGTCGTCTTCCGCGTGGGTCGTCGACGTCGATTCGACGAACGCCGCCCGGTTCGCGGAGACGATCGGGTTCGATCGCGACCACGTGACCGAGACGCTCGAGGAGGTGCTGGAGTCGACCAGCCACGGTTCGCGGCGAAAATTCGCCGACGGCGGCGCCATCTGGCTCGACGAGGTCGTGTCGGTCGAGGTCGTCGAAAGCGACGTCGAGCACACCTACTCGCTCACGGTGGAGAACACGCACACGCTGCTCGCGAACGACCTCTTCGTCGGCCAGTGCGACGGCGACGAAGACTGCGTGATGCTCCTGATGGACGGCCTCCTCAACTTCTCGAAGAGTTACCTCCCGGACAAACGTGGGGGCCGGATGGACGCCCCGCTGGTGATGACCTCGCGGATCGATCCAACCGAAATCGACGACGAGGCCCACAACATCGACGTCGTGGACCGGTACCCACGGGAGTTCTACGAGGCGACCCGGGAGATGGCCGACCCCGGTGACGTCGAAATTCCCATCGCCGGGGACTCGCTCGGCACCGAGGGGGAGTACTCGGGATTCCGGTTCACGCACGACACCTCGAACATCGCCCTCGGCCCGGACCTCTCCGCGTACAAGACGCTCGGTTCGATGATGGAGAAGATGGACGCCCAGCTGGAGCTCGCGCGCAAACTCCGGGCCGTGGACGAGACGGACGTCGCGGAGCGCGTCATCGAGTATCACTTCCTTCCCGACCTGATCGGAAACCTCCGCGCGTTCTCACGCCAGGAGACCCGCTGTCTCTCCTGTGGCGAGAAGTACCGACGAGTCCCGCTCTCGGGCGTCTGTCGGGAGTGTGGGGGCGACGTCACGCTCACCGTCCACGAGGGGTCCGTGACGAAATATCTGGATACGGCCCTCGAGGTGGCCGACGAGTACGGCGCCCGCGAGTACACCAAACAGCGCCTGCAGATCCTCGAGCGCTCGATCGAGAGCATCTTCGAGAACGACAAGAACAAGCCCACGAGCCTCGGAGATTTCATGTGATTTTGGCGTCATAGCCGGATGCTCTCCCACTTCGGTGTTCTCCCTCGAAGAACACGGACTCGCACCGGGTCAATCGAACGGCATCCATCCAGTTTAATCGCCGTGTGGCAACAACACCTTCGCCCGGGAGTGTCGGGATCCATATCCGAAACGGTTCAATCAGGTCCTCGAGTGAGACGGTGCGTCGGGGCGTTCCGTCGCCAACGCCGTCACGGACCGTTCCGTTCCGGCAGTGAACGCCGTCTGAACCAACCGCAGGAGACCGTGAGGGGATCCCCCCAGACGGATCTGTCACACGAATATTTTTTCTGCCCCTCGCCGGAGGGCTTGGACGTGAGCCGACACAGTTCGAGTAGCCGTCGCCAGTTTCTCCGCGCTACCAGTGGCGCTGCACTGATTGCGCTCTCCGGGTGTTCCCAGACAGAGTCCGTCCAGACGCCAGACCGAAGCCCCGACCAGGACGCGAACGCGGCGGGTGGGGCCACGACGGTCGCCGGGGCGACATCGACGGGCACCGACGCGACCGAGAGCGCGACCTCGTGTGAGGCGCCTGCGAACGGCGAGATCACGACGCTCGCCGAGTACGAGTGCGTCACGGCGAACCAGGAGACCTGGCTCGGCCGCGAGGTCAGTTCGACAGGCAGGGTCGGCAGTCGCTATCGGGAGGCCTACGTCGTCTTCAAGCACCAGTTAAAGTCGGAGGGCGACCTCGTTCTCCCCTTCTTCGTGAAGACCGCCCGAGAGTTCTCGACGGGGACGACCTACGCGTTCACTGGCACGATCGCGAAGTTCGCGGACGTTCAGGACAGGCCGGTGATCTACCTCGAGAACCCGACCTTCGAGAAGAAGAGCCAACTCTGAGACGGCCGAACTGCGTTCTCGATCGTTCACCCTCCGATCCGTGCCGGGCGTCCGGTCCGTCCACTAACCGGGGTGTACCCAGATCCGGTTCGCCCCCCGGAGGTCCTCCCCTCGCTCGCTCTCGATCCGAGATCGGACGCCTCGACGTTGGGGGCTGGCTGCTCGGTCGACCCGGACCCACCGGTGACGCAGTCGACGCCGGTCGGCCGCAGTGCTGGTCGTCGGCGAGATCGATCAGACGCCCAACTCCTGTCGCGGCCTTCACTCGCCGGAAACCGATTTCTCGCCCTGTCCCGCCGGTTCAGGCCCTCTCCCGTTCGTCGGTACCGACCCTGACGCAGCGACGACACCCCCGTGGGCCGTCCCCACGTCGCGATCGAGGCAACATTCTATATCGTGGCATGGGATTTAATATTTGAATGGCCGGTTACGTATTCGGTTCGAACGAAGGGTCTGATCGAGGGGGAGTCGACACCAGGACCGAAATTTCAACTGGAACGGAAAACCCTCTGTCGCGGGCCACATTCTGTGACTATCGAATATCTGCAGTCGAATAAAAGGGGTCAGAACGGCGGGTCGTCACGCTCGTCGGCCGTCGGTTGGGAACGGCTGGCAGTTCCCGAGGTCGCCTGTCCGGTCTCGCCCGTGTTCGCGTGAACGGTCTCGATCTCCGGAATTTCCGACGCCATCCTGGACTTGATCGCCTGGACGGTCATCGGTGAGATTCCACAGCCGCTGCAGGCGCCGGCGAGTCGGAGGGTGATCTCTCCCCGCTCCGGATCGAGGTCCTCGATGACGGCGCTCCCCCCGTGCATCTGGATCTGGGGGAAGTTCCGGCTCAGGAAGCCCGTGACCCGTTCCCGAAGGTCGGTTCCGTCACCGCGCTCGGCGCTCATGAACTCCGGTTGGTGATGTGTTGGTTTATGCCTTTGGTTCGTCGCGTTTTTCGGCGATATCGGCCGATAGGGCGCGTCAGCCCGGTCCCGGGGGTTTCTATCGGGTGCCCTCGTCGGCCGCTTTCTATATCGCGATATCCAATTTATCAACCCTTTCTTTGAAGTGGGGTCACAACTCGTCGCGGGTCGGTGACGCCGGGGTCAGCGCCTCGATCGTATCTCTGCCCGTGGTGGACCTCTCTGCCGAGAGGGGTACAGACGCAGTCCGCGGCCCACCTTCGGTTCACGGAGTTTGAAAAACTGCATATCGCTATATCGAACGGTGCGCTGACGGACCGGGTACGCGCGCTCCGCGCTTCACCGTCCAATTGCAGGAATGGGGCCTCTCCCCAGGCGATCGACACCGTGGACGCAACCGGCAGGGAGACCCGGCTCGTGTGGGTCGGAACGATCGTTTATTTATATAATAAACTGTATAGTACGATACGAAATACTGGTCGGCAGGAACGAGCACGCCCGTGGTGAATCCGCCGGTATCACCTCCCTCCGGGGCGCTACCACGGAAAAATCACGTCCGGTCCGTAACCTGATCGGTCGGTACCACTCGATTGCGTGACGACGTGGGCCGCGCGGAAACCGCCCCGTCAGGCCTTCGCCCGCGGCTTCGCGGCCTCTGCGCCGTCGAGAATCGTCTTGAGTAGTTTGGACTGGGCGGCGGCGAGGTGCTCCGTGAACGTCGAGGTCGTGATGCCGAGGGCGTCGGCGACCTCGCCCGCGTTGGCGCCCTTCGGGTGTTCGAAGTACCCCATCTGGAAGGCGGTCTCGAGGACCTCGCGCTGGCGGTCGGTGAGTTCGCCGCGATCGACGAAGACGAGGTCGTCGGCGCCGTCCTCGCTCTTCGAACTGACGAGGCGCTGGACGTCGACGCCGTCGTACCGGTCGCGAAGGGAGCCGACCGCGTCGCGGAGGTCCTCCATCGTCTGGGCGTGGAAGGTCATCGAGAGGTCGCCGTTCTCGGCCTGAACCTCGACGATCGGCGCATTGTACTGTTCGACGACCTCGCACGCGCAGTCGTCGCCGAAGTCGCGTTCGAACCGATAGACCGACTTCTGGCCGTAGGAGAACACGGAGTCCAGGCCTTCGACCTCCTCCAGGTCGCCGTTAGCGTCCGTCGAGAACTCCTCCGTGACCGTGCCGGTCTCGGGCTCGACGCGCTTGGAGACGTTGTAACAGGCGACCCCGTCGCCCGAGGCTCTGGCGACCGGACAGCTGGTCGCGTTGTCGATGCGAATCTTTGCTCTGATTCCTGCGCTCATAGGTGTGTCGTGGGCGTCGTTTCTGGGTGCGATGCGTACTCCGGCGCGCCTGGACGGCGCGTCGTAGATATTAGGGACTCAGGGCCAAAGCCCCCTAAATCACGCTCCGTTTCCCAGGGGTTGAAAATCCGGAGTAGGACACTCTTCGATGCCGATATCGGTCGAATCGGTCTTGAGAGTCACACGATTTTACTACCCCGCATATTGGGGAAGAGGCACGCCCCGTGGCGAGCGATCGACGTCGGTCGGCGGTCGAACCCGGCGAGGGTTGCCGCGACGCGGTTGTCGGGGACGGAATCGTTTTCCCTCCCTGTCGCCTGCCACTTCGTATGGGTGCGGGAATCCGCGCCGAGTTGTCCCTCGACGCGCAATCCACCTGTCCGGTCGCTCGGATCGCGGCCGACGCGGACAGCGACACCGAGTCGGTCACGAAGAGCCACTCGCCCGAGACGGGGACGGTCACCGAGGAGTTCGTCCTAGACGGCACAGCGGACGTCTCGGACCAGGAGGCCGAGGAGGTGTTCTCCTACGGTTCCAAGCGAGTCTACCGCTTCGACCGCAGCAGCGACCGTGCCTGCCCCTGCGAGTCGGTCGAGGCGTTCGGATCGCCGGTCCTGGACGTATCGTCCTCGAGCGGTCGTCTCGACGTGGCGTTTCACGCGGACGACATGGACCACCTCCAGACCGTCGTCGGAGAACTCAGGGACGACTACGACGACGTCCACGTCGACCGCCTCGTGCGCTCGCGAGAAAACGGACAGAGTGCCGACCTCGTGCTGGTCGACCGGAGCGAACTCACGGCCCGCCAGACCGAGGTCCTCGAGACGGCACACGAGATGGGATACTTCGACCATCCGAAGGGTGCGAACGCGGGCGAGGTCGCCGACGCCCTCGGCATCACGACCTCGACGTTCACGGAGCACCTCGCCGCCGCCCAGTCCAAACTCCTCGCGGCGGTCCTCGAAGGGTGACGTTATAGCCCCTCGCATCTGTGGTACCGCCCTTTTTACGCGGCTGGGTCATCCTCCGGTATGCACGCCGTCCCCGCGTACTGCCTCACCTGCCCGGACTGTGGCGAGGAGATCGTCGTCGACGAGGGGCTGCGCGATCCGCTGCTCGACACGGGGTGCATCGTCTGCGGTGGCCCGCTGTCGCCTGACGATTTCGAACGGCTGTGAACCGCTCACGGCGTCGGGATCCGTAGATTCGACCCGATCGGGGACCGGTCACCGGATCTGCTCGTCTAGGATCCCGTCCGCCGCCGCGACGAAGTCCGTCTCCTTCCCCCGGGGGACCGTGGCCCCGGCGGCCACCTCGTGTCCGCCCCCGTCGCCCCCGACCGCACGGGAGGCTCGCCGCATCACCGTCGAGAGGTCGAGTCCGCGGCGGACGAGCGCCGCCGTGCCACGCGCGGACACCTTCGTCTCGCCGGGGTCCGCGTGGGCGAACGCGACGATGGGGACCGAGCGGTCCACGCCGTCGGCACCGTAGGCCATCCCGGCGACGATGCCGACGATGGTCTCGCGAATCGCGTCTTCTGCGTGGAACCACTGGAGGTTGTCTTCGCGGGTGACGCCGTTGTCTGCGACCCACTCGATACCCGCCGAGAGGTTCCGACGGTGGGTGGCGAGGAGCCGCTTCGCCTCCGCGAGGGGCGGGCCCCGTTCGCCCGCGCAGACCGCCATTCCCACGTCCGGGCGCTCGTACCGGGCGGTGGCGTTCAGGAGCGTGGCGAACTCGGAGGCGTCTCGCAGGACCGTTCCCGCCGCCTCCCGGGGGAGCGTGTAGGTCGTACCGATCAGCGTCTCGATGCGGTCGGCCGGCACCCCGTTGCGGACCGCCCGCCTGACGAGCGCCGAGACGACGGTCTGTCGCTCGTCGTGGGCGAGGTCGGCCCAGGTCCGCCACTCGCCGTCGACCCTGGTCTCGACGTCCAGGTTGTCGAGGAACCGCACCGTTCCGTCCGGGTCGTTCGTGATCCCCGGGATCCGGACGTCGGAGGCGTACTCGAGCAACTTGTGGAGCGGCCTGGTCTGGGTCCCGTACAGCGAGAGGTCCCTGGCCGTGTCGAGAACGCCGGCGGCGACCCCCTCCTCGACGATCCGCTCGTTCGCACCCACGAGTTCCCCGTCCACGGTCTGCATGTCGCCGACGGCCCCGACGACCGCGAGGGCCGCGAGGTCCCGGTTCCCGTCCGTCGCGTGATCGTCCGGGTCGCGTTCGCAATCGGCCAGCGCGCGGGCCAGCACGTACGCCGCACCCGCCCCGGAGAGCTCGCTTCCCCCGTCGATCCCCTCGAGGAGCGGGTTGAGGTGGTACTCGACGTCGACGTCCGCCGGCTGATGGTGATCGACCACGATCGGCGTAAACGCCCCGTCGTCGGCGTGCTCGGCGATGGTCTCGAGTTGACCGCTCCCGAAGTCCGTGAAGAGCACGGTCTCGACGTCGGACTCCGCGACGGCCGCGATGGCCGCGTCGTCCAGTTGCTTCTGGAAGGTCGTCGTCACCGCCACGCCCGCCCGCTCGAGCGCCGTCGCCGCGATTGCGGCGCTCGTCAGCCCGTCGGCGTCGATGTGGGAGGCGAGGAGTACGCGATCGGCGTCGCGCAGGCGCGCTGCGGCGGCCGCGCCACGCTCCGCCAGGGCGGGAACCGGTGCGTTCATCGTGGGTGGATTGGCCCGTACGTCGGTTTAAAGGTTCGTCTCAGCCCAGGGCGCCGACGACCGCCCGCGCGAGCGACTCGAACGTGGCCTCCTCGGCGACGACGTCGACAGCGACGCCGGCGTTCGCTGCCGTCTCGCGGGTCGGCGGGCCGATGCAGCCCACCGTCGCGTCGTCCAGCGCCTCGCGGACCGGACCGGCGACGTCCCGCTCGTCCGCAGCGTCGAGGAAGTGCTCGACGGTCAGCGACGAGGTGAAACAGACGCCGTCGAGGTCGCCAGCGAGCAGCCGATCGATCGATGAGCCGGCACCTGCGGGGCGGACGAGCCGGTAGAGCACCGTCTCGTGGACGACCGCCCCCGCCGACTCGAGTCCATCGACGAGCACCCGGCTGCCGTGGTCGCTCCGCGCGACTTCGACCGTCGCGCCGTCGACGACGTCCTCCAGTGCAGCGACCAGCCCCGCTGAGGTGTAGTCCTCGGGGACGACGTCCACCTCGAACCCGGCCCGCTCGGCGGCCGCGGCCGTCTTCGGCCCGATGGCGCACAGGGTGGCGTCGCCGGGCGTCCACCCGGCCCCGGCGGCCAATTCGACGCCGGTCGTGCTCGTGAGGACGACGTAGTCCGCGTCGGTTCGTGGCGTCTCCCCGATGGGCTCGACGGCGAGCATCGGGTCGGGGACGGCCTCGACCCCCAGGTTCTCGAGAACCTCGACGGCCTCCTCGATCCGCTCGTCGTCGGGCCGGAAGACCGCGACGGCGGAATTCATTCCCGTCGGGCCTCCTCGATGAGGTCGGTCGCGCCCCGGTCGGCCAGGTCGTCGGCGAAGGCCGACGCCGCGTCGGCGTAGTCCTCGATTGGCAGCTGGCGGGTCTCGGCGACGGTCTCCGAGCCGTCCCTGGAGAGGACCTGGACGCGCGCCTCGACGACGTCGCCCTTGATCGTCGCGTGGATCCCGACCGGCGCCACGCATCCCCCGCCGAGGTCGGCGAGGAGGATGCGCTCGACCGTCGCGGTGACCCGCGAGTGCGGGTGATCGAGGGCGTCGTGGAGCCGGTCGGCGACGTCGGCGTCGGCCCGCGCGGTGATCGCGAGCGCGCCCTGTCCGGCCGACGGCACGTGCGTCCGCAGCGGCAGGTCGGTCGTCGAGACCGCCTCCGCCAGCCCGATGCGCTCCAGTCCGGCCCGCGCCAGCACGACGGCGTCGTATTCGGTCTCGACGCGCCGCTCCAGCGCCCGACGCTCCAGTTCGGAGCGATCCTCGAACCACTCCTGGGCGGTCCGATCGACGGCGGAGGGGACTCCGCCGTCGCCCTCCGCCTCCTCGGCCTCGAGACGGCGCTCGTGTTCGGCCTGCAGTCCAGGTGCCAGGAGTTTCTCGAGACGCGTGTCGACGTTCCCCCGCAGCGGTTCGACCGTCAGGTCGGGTCGTCGCGCGAGGATCTGGGCTCCCCGTCGCAGACTCGACGTGCCGACGGTCGCACCCTCCGGCAGGTCCTCGAGGCCGTCGCCGTCGGGGGTGACGAGGACGTCCGCGGGCGACGCCCGGCGCGGGACGGCGGCGACCACGAGGTCGTCCGGCTGGTCGGTCGGGACGTCCTTCATCGAGTGGACTGCCGCGTCGACGTCCCCGTCGAGGACCCGCTCGTCGAGGGCCCTGACGAACGCCCCCGTCTTGCCGAGGTCCCGGACGAGGGCGTCGTCGACGCGGTCGCCCGTCGTCTCGACCTCGACGAGCGACGCCTCGATCCGGTGGTCCGCGAGGTGGTCCACGACGGTCCCGGCCTGCCTGAGCGCCAGGTCCGATCCTCGCGTGGCCACCGCGATTGGCTCGCGCGTGCGCATACGTCGCCATCGGGGCCGGACCCCGAAATCCCTGTCGTGTCGCCGTTCGAGGGTGTTGTACACCTGCCGATATACTGACCGGCAGCCGTCGTCCCCAACGATGGTGGTTCTGTCTATATGGTGGTGGGCCCAGAATCCACGAAATTGCTAATAACCACGGGACGGGCAGCGCGAAAAAACGACTCGACTCAACGGAGATATGAAAACCACCTACAAGACTCCACGACAGCGCGAGCGGGCGGAGTCGGCGACGGACGAGACGGAGGCGGCGGAGACCTGCCCGGAGTGCGACGGGACGCTCTCCTGGGACGAGGCGCGCGGGGAGACGGTCTGTGAGGACTGCGGGCTGGTGATCGACGAGGAGCAGATCGACCCCGGGCCAGAGTGGCGGGCGTACAACGCCTCCGAGCGGGCGGAGAAGCGCCGTGTCGGGCCGCCGTCGACGAAACTGATGCACGACGAGGGACTCTCGACGACCATCGACTGGCGGGACACCGACACGAACGGGCGGGTCCTCTCCTCGCGAAAGCGACAGCAGATGCACCGGCTGCGACGTCTGGACAGCACCGCGAAGGCCAACCCGAGCAAGGCACGGACCCTCCAGCCGGCGCTCAAGGAGATCTCGCGGATGGGTTCCGCGCTCGGATTGCCCGACCACGTCCGGGAGACGGCCGGGGTCATCTTCCGCCGGGCGCTCGACGAGGACCTCGTCCGCGGGCGCTCCATCGAGGGCGTCGCCACCGCGGCCCTCTACGCGGCCGCGCGCCAGGCGAACGTCCCCCGGACGACCGACGAGATGGAGCGGGTCTGTCGCGTCGGGGGCAAGGAGTTCCAGCGCACCTACCGGTACATCAGCCGGGAACTCGGTCTCGAGATCCACCCGGTCGATCCGGAGACCTACGTGGACCGGTTCGTCTCCGACCTGGGGCTCTCCCCGGAGGTCGAGCGCTGTGCCCACCGGCTGCTCACGGTCGCGAAGGAGGAGGGCCTGCACAGCGGCAAGAAACCGACGAGCCTGGCTGCCGGGGCAATCTACGCCGCCGGCGTGCTGACGAACGAGAAGGTCACCCAGGCCGCGGTGAGCGAGGTGACCGACGTGACGAAGGTGACGATCCGCAAGCGGTACCCCGAACTCGTCGAGGCCGTCGAGGCGACCGGTGGCGCCTGCGTCGAGTGATCACAGCACGGTCTTGTAGGCCTCGAGGGTCTCCTCGACGTCCTCCTCGGTGTGGGCCGCGCTGACGAACTGCGACTCGAACTGGTTCGCGGGCAGGAAGACGCCCTCCTCGAGCATCCCCTGCCAGAACAGTCGCTCCCACCGGTCGGTCTCGGTCCGATCGACGTCGGCCCCGTTCCTCGGACAGGTCCCGAACCGGTCACAGCCCTCGTCCTGCCGACAGCCGCCCCGACAGGGGCCGCTCTGCGGGTCGCCGTGTCGGGTGAAGAGGACCTTGAACATGCTGTCCCGGCCGGCGACCGTGTAGTGGGGCGCCCGGTCGGCCACCACGTCCGCGAGCCCCTCCCGGAGCGTCTCGCCCAGGTCGTTCACGTGGTCGTAGACGTTCTCCTCGGCGGCGTAGCGCAGCGTCTCCAGGCCCGCGGCCATCGTGACCGGGTGACCGGAGAAGGTGCCCGACTGGAAGACGTCCCCGGCGGGGGTGAACTGTTCGAGGTACTCCGCCTTCCCGCCGATCGCGCCGACGGGGAAGCCCCCGCCGATGATCTTCCCGAACGTGGTTAGGTCCGGATCGATGCCGAAGGCCCCCTGGGCGCCCTGGAGGCCGCCGATCCGGAAGCCGGTGATGACCTCGTCGAAGATCAGCAGCGAGCCGTACTCCTCGGTGAGTTCACGCAGCGTCTCGTGGTAGCCCTCGACCGGATGGACGATCCCGTGGTTGCCGAGGATGGGCTCGGTCATGACCGCCGCGATGTCCTCGCCGCGCTCGTCGAAGAGGGAGACGATGGCGTCCTCGTCGTTGAACGGGACGGGGATCGTGTGCTCGGCGAACGCCTCGGGGATGCCCGGCGAACTCGGACTCGCACCGTCCGGCCCGCCTTCCACGAGTGTCCCATCCTGGGCACCGTGGTAGGATCCCTGCATGATGACGACGTCGTCTCGGCCCGTGACCCCGCGGGCGAGTCGCATCGCGGAGACGGTCGCCTCGGTGCCAGAGTTGACGAATCGCAGCATCTCGACGCTCGGGACGTGGCGGACGATGAACTCCGCGAGTTCGACCTCCACCTCGGTCGGGGCACCGTACATGGGACCGTCGCTGACCTGGGACTGGATCGCCGCGATCACCCGGTCCGGGAGGGTGTGCCCGAGCAAGAGCGGGCCGTAGCCCATCACGTAGTCCAGGTACCGGTTCCCGTCGGCGTCCACGACGTGGGCGCCGTCGCCCCGCTCCACGAAGAAGGGGTACGGCTGGGTGGCCCGCACGGAGGAGTTGACGCCACCGACCAACACGTCGAGCGCGCGGTCGTAGCGCTCCCGAGAGGTCTCGCGATTCATGGACCCCGGTAGGGCCCAGGGGGAAAAATAGGTGTGTGATGCGCGTCCCTAGACGGCCCCGGGACCGCGATTGCCCGTGCGGATCTGGACGGCGGTCTCGACCGGCAGGACGAATATCTTCCCGTCGCCGGGTTCGCCGGTGTGCGCCGCCTCCCGGATGGCGTCGACGACGTCCTCGACGGGAACGTCGGCCACGACGCACTCGACTTTCGTCTTCTGGTGCAGGTCGACGACGTACTCCTCGCCGCGCCACTGGCCGGTCGTCGCGGGCTGGCTCCCGCGACCGCTGACCTGGGTGACGGTCAGGCTGGGTGCGCCGACGTCGCGGAGGGCGGCCTTGACGGCGCCGAGGCGGTCCGGACGGATGACGGCCGTGACCATGGACACCTCGCTGCCGCCGTCGGGGATGGGCCGGTCGACGCCGCCGTCGGTGCTGGTGCCGGTGACCCGGCCGTCGGTCCCGCCGAACTCGGGGTAGGTATCGACGCCGTGCTCGGCGATGTCGAGGCCCGCGCGCTCGTGGTCGGGGGCGACCCGTGCCTGCCCGAGCAGGCGCGCACCGCCGAAGACCACCGCGGTCGCGAGGACCGTCCACCCCGCGATGACGACGACGCCGGCAACCTGCCCGAAGACGGTGACCTCGGTCCCGGGGACGGCGACGAACGGCAGGGCCAGCACGCCGAGCATCCCGGCCGACCCGTGGACCGGGAAGACGGCGACCACGTCGTCGATGTGCAGGCGCTTCTCGACGAGGGAGAAGACGAGGGGCATCTGACCGCCGGCGAGCAGGCCGACCGCGACGGCCCCGGGCCAGGTCACGGCGTCGGCGATGCCGGTCACCCCGACGAGGCCCGCGAGCAGGCCGTTCGCGACCGCGAGCGTGTCCACCTTCCCGGTGCGGAAGAGGGTGACTGCGCCACCGCCCACCGCCCCGGTGGCCATGCCCAGGGTCGTCGCGAGGGCGACCCGGCCGACGGTCGCGAACGACCCGAGCGCGAGGCTGCCTCCATCGGCGGCGAAGACGGTCGCGGCGGTCCCGACGTTGAACCCGTACCAGCCGAACGCGAGGATGAGGGTGCCGAGCACCGCGAAGGTGATGGAGTGACCCGGGATGACGTTCGCCGACCCGTCCTCGTTGAAGCGGTCGAGGCGCGGACCGACGATTGCCGCGGCCGTGAGCCCCGCCACGCCGCCCATCCCGTGGACGATCATCCCGCCGGCGAAGTCGTGAAAGCCCACCTGGGCCAGGACGCCGCCGGACCAGGTGAACCCGACCACGACCGGGTAGATGACCGCCGCCAGGGCCACCGTGTAGGCCACGTACGCCCGGAGGCGGGTCCGGCCGGCCACGGCGCCGCTGACGATGGTCGCCGCGGTCATGGCGAAGACGGCCCCGAACAGCCAGCTCACCCAGGCGTTCGGGTCGGCCGGCGAGAGCACCGCGAGGAACGGGCTCGCCCCGGTCACGGCGGCCGGTCCGGTGAGCTGACCCACGAGAGTGGAAACGCCGGCACCGACGCCGAAGAAGGCCAGCACCCCGACGCTCCAGGTGAGCAGGTTCTTGGTGAGCTGGTTCGCGACGTTCTTCGCGCGCACCTGGCCCGCCTCCAGCATGGCGAACCCGGCGTGCATGAAGAAGATGAGGAAGGTCGCCACCAGTACCCACAGGAGGTTGACGCCCTCCGCGAGGGTGGCCGCGTCGACCATCAGACCTCACCTCCAAGTTCTGTACGTCCGTCCGCCGATTCGTGTGAAACGTGTTCGTTCGTCGTGTTCATCGACGAATCATGCCCAGTACGTCGTACCATATAATGGTTTGCTTGAAAAACAGAACAATTTGTACGGATACAAATACGGACGTCCACATTACAAGATGATATTATCCGTATAAGGACGTAATCCGGCCAGTCCGTGGGCAAATGTTCACACGGAACCTGACGAACGTGCACCGGAAATCCCCCGATTTCGGCCCGAGAACCGGGCGCGCTCAGGCCGGCGTCGGGCTCTCTCCGTTCCGGACGACCCGGACCAGCACGTACATGATGGGGATCATGAGCAGGCCGCCCAGGACGAAGGGAACCCAGTAGACGAAGGCCGTGTAGAGCAGCCCCGCGAGCACCGGCCCAGTGGCGCGGGCGATGCTCCCCGCCGACTGGGTGAGGCCGAACGCCCCGCCCTGTTCGTCCTCGGCGGCGGTCGTCGAGACGAGCGTGTTGAGCGAGACGTTCGCGAAGCCGTTGCCCACCGAGAGGAGGGTCAACACGACGAGCAACGCCAACAGCGTCCCCGGGAGCACGGGGAGGACGCCAACGAGCGGGCCGACCGCGGGGAGGAGCCCGCCGAGCCACGGGCTGAACGGCAGCGCCGCCAGGGTGACGAGTTCGAGGGCGACGCCCCACATGGCGGTCGAGCGCTCGCCGAACCGGTCGGTGACCCGCCCGACGAGGCCGCCCTGGACGATGGCGATGACGACCCCGAGGTACGCCAGGATGTAGCCGTTCGTGGTGGGGCCGTAGCCGTAGACGTCCTTCGTGAACAGGACGAACATGCTCTCCATCGCGGAGAAGGCGAAGGAGAAGAGGAAAAACGAGAGGATGAGGGCGTTGAGCGAGGGATCGGAGAGGGCGTCGACGAGGCGCTGGACGCGGGAGCGGCGGTCCTGCGATTCGCTGCCGACGTTGGTCTCGGGCAGGACGACGAACGCACCGACCAGGTTGAGCAGGCTGATGGCCGCCGCCGCGAACGACGGCAGCGTGAACTTGCTCACGGGAACGACCGCCGGCAGCACCGACCGGCCCGTCGCCACCGCCGCGTCGGAGGAGAAGACGCCGCCGAGTGCCGGCCCGAAGACGAATCCGAGGCCGAACGCGGCGCCCACGAGCCCGAGCCCCTTCGCGCGGTCCTCCGGGGGCATGACGTCCGCGATGTAGGCCTGCGCGGTCGCGATGTTGCCGCCCATCGCCCCCGCGAGCAGCCGTGCGAGGAACAGGACGACGAGCCCCTCCGCCAACCCGAAGAGCGTCCAGGCGATGACGCTCCCGGTGATCGAGAGCAGGAGGACGGGCCGCCGGCCGCGCTCGTCGGAGAGCCGGCCCAGGACGGGTGCGGCGAGGAACTGCGTCATCGAGTAGGAGGCGATGAGCAGGCCGACGACGAACTCGCTCGCGCCGAACTGTTCGGCGTACAGCGGGAGAATGGGGATGAGGATGCCGAAGCCCAGCAGATCGACGAAGACCACGGCGAAGACGACGCCGAGGGCCCGTCGCGTGCTCTCGACGGGTGGTTCCTCCCACCCGTCACCTGCGTCGTCCGCCATGATCGGCTCCCGGTTCCCGCGTGAGCGTCAAAACCCTTCTGACACCGGCGAGGTCAGTCCAGAAGCGGGGCGACGTCCTCGGCGAAGTAGGTGACGATGGCGTCGGCCCCGGCCCGCTCGATGGCCGTCAGCGACTCCAGCGCCGTCGCCTCCAGGTCCAACCAGCCCCGGTCGGCCGCCGCGTGGAGCATGGCGTACTCGCCGCTGACGTTGTAGGCCGCGACGGGGTGGGCGACGTGCTCGCGCACCTCCCGGACGACGTCGAGGGAGGGGAGCGCGGGCTTGACCATCAACGCGTCCGCGCCCTGGTCGACGTCGAGTTCGGCCTCCCTGATGGCCTCCCGGCGGTTGGCGGGGTCCATCTGGTAGTGCCGCCGGTCCCCGAAGGCCGGCGCCCCGTCGGCGGCGTCGCGGAACGGCCCGTAGAAGGCGCTCTCGTACTTCACCGCGTAGCTCAGGATCGGCACCGCCTCGTGGCCTGCGTCGTCGAGCCCCTCCCGGATGGCCGCGATCATCCCGTCGGTCATGCTCGAGGGAGCCACCACGTCGGCGCCCGCCTCGGCGTGGGAGACGGCGACCCCGGCCAGTCGATCGAGCGTTGGGTCGTTCTGGACGGTGAGCGTGACCTCGTCCGGGGCGCCCTCCTCGAGGACCCCGCAGTGACCGTGGTCCGTGTACTCGCAGAGGCAGACGTCGGTGATGACGGTGGCGTCGGTCTCGCGCGTGATCCGTCGCGTCGCCTGCTGGATCACGCCGTCCGCCGCGTCGGCCCGGGATCCGACGGCGTCCTTCTCGGTCGGGACCCCGAAGAGCATCACCGTCGTCACGCCGGTCGCGAGCACCTCCTCGACCCGGGCGACCGCCTGGTCGATCGGCACCCGCTCGTGGCCGGGCATCGACTCGATCGGGACCCGCTCGTCCGTCGTGGCGTCGACGAAGACGGGGGCGATCAGGTCGCTGGCGCGAACGCTCGTCTCGCGCACCAGTTCGCGAATGCCGTCCCGGCGGAGCCGCCGGGGGCGTCGGGTGAGGTCCATGGGGGGACTCTCGGCCCGGCCCTACATTAGTCGGTCGGGCCCGGCGAGAGCCGTCGCCGCCCCGTTCCCGGGGGGCCAGGTTCCCCACGTCGCAGAGCGGTCCGCCCCTCTGCCGCCCGGCACCTCTCCGACCATCCAGGGCCCATCCAGGTAACGTCCGGGTTTCCTGCAGGATCATCCAGGGCCCATCCAGGTAACGTCCAGGTCCCCTGCAGGATCATCCAGGCAACGTCCAGGTTCCCTGCCCGAACGTTCGGGGCTCCCCGCCGGCCCCGAGCAGTCGGTCGCACCGACGCCCGACCGTGGTGATACCACGGGGCACGCCACCCGAAGACTCATGCGACGCGCGACCCGGCGGTCCACCATGCCAGGCCCCGTATTCCGGTCCGGCGACGACGTCGACCTCTGTCCGGTCGAGGAGGAGGACCTCCCGTTCCTCGTGCGCAACTGGAACGCCCCCGACGTCAGGCGGTGGATGCCCGCCGCCGAGCCGACCAGCAGCGCGGACCTCGAGGAGAAATTGGAGGAGTGGCGGGACGACGAGGAGACCACCCGGTTGCTCGCCTGCGTGGACGGCGAGGCTGTCGGGAGCATCAGCCTGTTCCACGTCGAGGAGCGCTCCGGCAACGCCTTCGTCGGTGCGTTCGTGGACCCCGACTACCAGGGGAACGGCTACGGGCGTGCCATGACCGCCCAGATGGTCGATTACGCCTTCAACGAACGACGCCTCCACCGCCTCACCGCGCACGCGCTCGCGACGAACGAGCGCTCGCGGGCCACCCTCGAGTCGGTCGGCTTCGAGCGGGAGGGGTGCCAGCGCGACGGCTACTTCGTCGATGGCGAGTACGTCGACCGCGTGACCTACGGCCTGCTCGCCGATGACTGGGACGCCCTCGACTGAGACGACCGGCGTGCCATTGTGAACCACGCCCGGAGAACGATTAATATCACCCCGCCGAAAGGTGGGGGTGCACCGCCCAGGTGATCCCGATGACCGTCGCACAGCGCACCCTCGCCCCGCTCGCCTTCCTCGCGAGTGCCGGGGCCCCGAAGCCGGTCGCCCTGCCGGCCGCCGGGGTCCGCGGCACCCGTGCGGGGTGGGCTGTGCGATTCGGGGTGGCCGTCCGCGCCACCCGCTCCATCGCGCGGCCCGCGTAACTCCCCACCGCGGCCGCTCGTCCACCGCCGCCTCCTCTCCAGCCTCCGCAGTCCCCGCTGACGCAGGGGGCGGTTCGTATCGCCTCCGAACGCGCCAGTCCCCACGACAGCCCATGAACCATCGACACCGATCCGACGACGCACCGTCCGACGAACGCCCCGCCGCCAGACCGTCGCCGCCGGTCGCACGCTCGCTGGCCCTCGCGCTGGCGCTACCGGTCGCGGCGCTGGTGCTGATGCACCCTCTCGGTCCCGTCCTGCTGGCCGCCGCGGCCGTCTCGGCCGTGTTCCTGGCCCAGGTCCGGTGACCGTGCGTAACTCTCGCACGCGCCCGAAACCGCTTTATTCCACCACCGATATCGGGGAACGATGCCAGGCCCCGTCTTCCTCCGCGGCGACGAGGTGTCCCTCCACCCGGTCGAACGCGACGACCTCCCGTTCGTCCAGCGATACGAGAACGACCCGGCGGTTCGGCACGGACTGACGATCGCGGACCCGCGCAACGCCGACCAGATGGAAGCGAACTTCGAGCGTCACCGGGAGGGCGACGGAGAGGGTTTTCTCGTCTGCGTGCGCGACGACGCCCACGAGGACGACTATCGCCCGGTCGGGTTCGTCGCCCTCTTCGACGTCGAACGGCCCGCCGGTAGGGCCGAACTCGCCTGCTGGATCGCCCCCGAGGACCACGTCAACGGCTTCGCCACCGCGGCGACGGAACTCCTCGTCCAGCACGCGTTCGACGAGCGTCGCCTCCACCGGGTCGTCGCCCACGCCCTCGCGTCGAACGAGGCGTCTCGACGGGTCCTCGGGGAGAAGGTCGGCATGGTCGAGGAGGCGGTCGAACGCGACGCGAAGTTCGTAGACGGCCACCACGAGGACGTCTACCAGTTCCGCCTGCTCGAGTCGGAGTGGCGGGCGGGCCGGTCGTAATCAGTCGGCAGCAGCGACGGCCCGCTTCGCCGCCCCGTCAGTCGGCAGCAGCGACGGCCTGGCCCGCTTCGGCCCCGCGCTCCTCGAGGGCCTCCCAGACCAGTTCCGCCAGGTCCACCACCTCGATGTCCTCCTCGTAGCCGCCCGTCTTCCGCCCGTCCTCGTACATCGTCATGCACATCGGGCAGGACACCACGAACTGCTCGACGTCCGCGCCCGCGTCCGTGTCCTCCAGGGCCTCCCGGAGGCGCTCCTCGGACGGCTTCGTCTCCTCGTCGTGGTCCATCCAGACCCCGCCACCACCACCCCCACAGCAGAACGAGTCGGCCCTGCTGCGCGGCATCTCCTCCAGGGTGGCGCCCGTCGACTCGAGGACCGCCCGCGGCGCCGCGAACTCGTCGTTGTACCGCCCCAGGTGACAGGGATCGTGGAACGTGACCGTCCGGTCGAGGTCGCTCGCGTCCAGGGGTAACGCCCCCTCCGCGAGGAGGTCCTCGACCACCTGCGTGTAGTGCTGGACCGCCTCGCCGCCCTCCCAGCCGAACTGCGCGTACTCGTTGCGGAAGGCGTTGAACGAGTGGGGGTCGGTCGTCACCAGCGTCTCGAACTCCGCCGCCCGCAGCGTCTCGATGTTCTCCTCGGCCAGCATCTCGAAGAGCCCCTCCTCGCCAACCCGCCGCACGTCGTTGCCGTCGTTCCGTTCGTCCTCGTAGAGGATGCCGTAGGAGACGTTCGCCGCCTCGAAGATCCGCGCCAGCGCCCCCGCAACCTGCTGGTTGCGCTCGTCGTAGGAGGGATAGTCGCCCACGTACCAGAGGTACTCGACGGCCTGCTCGCGGGCGTCCGGCACCTCGAACGCGAGGTCCTCCGTCCAGTCCGGTCGCCTGCGCTCGGGCTCGCCGAAGGCGTTGCCGTTCTGGAAGACGTTCATCATCGCCTCCTGGACGGTCTCGTCCATCTGTCCCGTCTCCGTGAGCCGCCGGTTCATCTCCGTGAATTGCGGGACGTGCTCGATCTCGACCGGGCAGGCGTCCATGCACGCCATGCAGGTCATGCACGCCTCCATCGTCTCCGCGTCGATCACGCTCTCCTCCGCGTCGGCGACGATCTCCTTCTCCGCGGCCTCGCCCGCCTCCACCGCGTGGCGGTGCTCCTTGAGGTCGAGGATGACCTCGCGGGGGTCCAGCGGGCGCCCCGAGGCAGCGGCGGGACACACCGACGAACACCGCCCGCAGTTGGTGCAGGCGTCCTGGTCGAGGCGCTGCTTCCAGGACATGTCGCCCGTGCCGGTGAACCCGATCTCCGCGGGGTCGGCGTCCGCCGGCACGCGTGGCAGGCGGGCGCCCGCCCGCTCGTCGCGGGTCACCACGTTCGCGTAGGAGGTGAGCATGTGCAGGGGCTTCGCGTAGGGCACGGACGCGACGAACGCGAGCGCGATCAGGGCGTGTGACCACCACAGCGGGACGTAGGCCGCCTCGGCCATCCCGGGGGAGACGCCGGCGGCCTGCAGGCCGCGGGCCAGCCCCCAGCCCACGACGCTCACGCGCTCGGCCGCGGGCATGCCCGTCCCGAGGATGCGGACGGCCTCCTGGAGGAACCCGCCCACGCCCAGCGCGAAGAGACTCCAGACGAAGAGGCCGTCCTCGGTGCCCGTGTGCTCGCCCCAGAGGCGGTCGGTGCGTACCCAGTAGCGCCGGTAGAGGGCGATCCCGAGGCCGAGCACGAACGCGAAGCCCAGCAGGTCCATCACGAACGAGAACGCCAGGTAGAACGCCCCCTCGAAAAAGGAGGGCTGGCCCAGGAGCTTCGTCCAGACGTCCATGTCGAAGGCCAGGATCGAGGTGCCGACGAAGAGGGTCAGAAAGCCCCAGAAGATGAACGAGTGCATCAGCCCGGCGACCCAGTCGCGGTCGAACTGGGAGCGGTTGGAGGCGACGACGGCCGTCGCGGCGAGGACGCGCCCGCCGAGGTCGTCCAGGCGGTCGACGGGGTCCGCTGGCCCGGCGGCGATCGAGCGCACGCGCTCGCCGACCCCGGCGAGGAAGACGGCGATGGCGACCGCCGCCAGGTAGTAGAAGACCACCTCCAGCGGCGCGCCCATCTGCCAGAACGTCGGTCGGGTCACCGCTGCCGCGACCGTGGGGAGGATCGCTTGCATGGGCCACACCGGTGCCAGAATCCGCATAAAGCTTGTCACCGGGCCGCGAGAATTCAACGCCGAGAAACTCCGTTCCCGTTGGTCTGGGGGGTTAGGGGATCGCCGTCGCGACCAGCCCGGCCGCGCCGACCAGGACGAGGTAGTCGCGGGCGTCGAAGGCGAGCGCCGGCGGCGTGGGATTCCAGGAGAGGCACCGGGCCCGGAGCGCGACGGCGAGGCCGTCGGCCCGTCGGGTCGCTCGCCGGAGGCCGTCGAGGGCGACGAGCGACATCCGGACGTGGAGCGGGCGCTCGTCACCCAGCCGCGCCCGGACCGCCTCCCGGGACCGCCGGAGGTCGGCCTGCAGCAGCGGCAGGAGCCGGAACACGAAGGCGACGCCGAGTGCCAGCCCGCGACCGACCCTCCCGGGGACGAACCACCGGACCGCCGCCCGCGACTCCCTGACCGGGGTCGTCTTCACGTAGGCCGCCCCCACCGCCAGCAACAGGACGCTCCGGTAACTCGCGAGCGACGGGGCCACCGCGTCCGCGACCACGAACCAGGGGTCGCCCCACGTCAGCCCCGCCAGCAGCGGCGCCCCGACGAGGAAGGGGACCAGCGGTCCGTACTCCCCGAGCGCCTCGACCGGCCCGAGTCGCGCGGCCGCCAGGACGGCGAGGACGACTCCGGTCAATGCGAGGAGGCCCGCGACGGTCGTGTGCGCGAACGCCGCGACCGCGAGCGCGGCCTGCACCGCCAGTTTCGCCCGCGGGTCGAGCGACCGCGCCAGTCCCGATCCCGGCTCGTACCTCAGCATGGCGGCCGGACGGCCACGTCTCGGAGGTCGTCCCGGACCGCGTCCGGCGGACCGTCGGCGGCGACGACGCCGTCGCGCAGCGCGACGATCCGGTCCGCCCGCTCCCAGACGCCACGGAGGTCGTGGGTCACGACGACCAGGCTTCGGCCCGCCTCGTGGAGGCGATCGAGGCGGCCGCCCACCGCTCGCCGCCCGCTCTCGTCCAGACCCGCCATCGGCTCGTCGAGGATCAAGTGGCTCGGCCGCATCGCGAGCGCGCCCGCGATGGCCACCCTGGCCCGTTCGCCCCCGGAGAGCGCGTCGATCCGTGCTTCGCGTCGATCCGCCATCTCCACCGCCGAGAGGGCATCTTCGACCCGCGTCTCCACGTCCTGGCGCGGCAGTCCGAGATTCTCCGGGCCGAAGGCGACGTCCGCCGCCACGGTCGCCGCCACGAACTGGTCGCGCGGGTGCTGGAAGACCATGCCGACGCTCGTCCGGGCGGCGACCGGGTCCGCGGTCGCCTCGACCCCGTCGACCGCGACCGACCCCTCGTCCGGTTCCAGCAGCGCGTTGCAGTGACGGACCAGCGTCGTCTTGCCGGACCCGTTCGGGCCGACCAGGGCCACGAACTCGCCGTCGTCGATCGTCAGCGAGACGCCGTCGAGGGCCGCGACGCCGTCGTACCGGTGGACAAGGTTCCGGATCTCGATCGTCATCCGGCGGTCACGGCGTCGCGCTCGAGGATCCCCACGGCGGCGGCCATCTTCAGCGCCTCGACGGGGACGAAGGGGGCGGCGGCCAGCGCGAACGCCTCCAGCAGTCCCACGTCGCCGACCACCGCGAAGCCGACGGTGCCGAAGGCGTAGATGACCGCCGTCGCGAGCACCATTCCCCCCACGACCCGTGCCAGCGAGACGTCGGTGGGATCGCGGAGCCCGTCCGTGCCGTGAACGACCGCGCCGAGCAGGGCCGCCGCGATCGGGTACGACCAGAGGTAGCCCCCGAGTTTGCCGACGAGGACGCCGGCCCCGGCCGCCCCGAAGGCGAAGACCGGCGCGCCAACGGCACCGGCGGCGAGGTAGATTGCCATCGAGGCGAAGCCCCAGACCGGGCCGAGGAAGATGCCGGCCAGGAAGACGCCGAGCACCTGCAACGTGACGGGCACGGTGGTCAGTGGATGCGGAAACGAGACGTAGGCGAACGCGCCCGTGAGGGCCGCGAACACTGCCGCCCGGGTGACGTTCTCGACGGTCTCGTCGCCCACCAGCGCGACGGTGTCGGATTCGACGCTCATGGTGTGCCCTGTTCCGTCAAGGAACGTCATTGTACCGGTTTACGAACCCCGCCTACTGCGCGAGCAGCCAGAGGTTGGACCCGGTCACGAGCACGCCGACGACGGTGAGCGTGAGGGGCGGGAGCAGGTACAACTGCCGTTCGTCCCACTCGACGATGGCGAGGAGACTGATCCCGATGCAGGCCGCGAAGGCGAGCCACTTGACCGCGATCAGCCCGCCGAGGCCCAGCCCGCCCATCGCGGCGGCGACGAGGGGATTCCCCTCGGCGATCCTCGGGGCGTAGTAGACCAGCGCCACGGTCGTGACCGTGTCGCCGACCCCGTAGGTGACCGTCGCCAGAAACCACAGCCGGTAGAACTCGTCGGGGTGGGTGTTTACGCCCTCGAGCGAGAGCCACGCGTTCGCGCCGGCCATCGTCTCCACCAAACAGCGGGGCGAAAATAACGCTGACGGCCCTCAGTCGCTCGCGTCGACCTCAGGCGGTGGCCCGTCGCTGCCGAGGCGGCGTCGGGCGTCGTAGTAGACGTCGACCGCCGCGGAGAGTCCGAACGCCGCGACGATGACCACCGCCCACCCGAACGCCGGGACCTGATCGAAGGGGTACGCCCCCACCTGGACCGCTGCGAGCAGGGCACCCGCCACCGCCGAGAGCCCCAGGTAGTACTCGCTGCGCGGTATCTCGTGGTCCGGGACCACGTCGAGGTAGATCTCGACGTCCTCCAGGTAGTCCGTGGGCTGGACGACGCCCCGGTTGTCGTCGTAGTCCACGACGCCCGCATCGTCCATCTTCGGCAGGTGCGTCTGGCGCAGCGCCGTGTAGACCCGCTTGCGCTGCTTGTGCGTGACGTCCTCCAGTGCGGTGCCGGTCTCCCACGCCGAGAGCTGGCGGGAGAGTTCCCGCAGGCGGACGGTCTCGTCCTCGTGCTGGCGCAGGTAGTGGACCGCGTGCCGGCGACGCTGGTTGCTGAGTATCTCGAAGACCTCCTCTCTGGACGGCTCTGCCGCCCCTGGCGTCGGTGCGCCAGCCTCCTCTAGTGCCACGGAGTCCCCCCTTGCCATCGTCATGCGAGCGTCATACACAGATAGTGCAGAATATGTTAAATGTACTGATCGATATCACGTCCCTGCAAAGAGGTATCAACCGACAATCGGTGGTTACGATCGATCCGGGCCAGCGCGGGAGCGGCAATCGCCCGTTGAACGACCCGGCAGGCTCCGGTTGCGAACCCGTCAACCGCTCCCTGACGTCCGCCGGAAAACCGTCACACGCCGCCTGACACACCCGTCCAGCTGTGCATACATACGGGGGTGGGATGCTAGGC